>CAYHHE010000080.1:0-13749 GCA_964356295.1 uncultured Actinomycetes bacterium
GTAGCGCATCACCTTGCCAAGGTGAGGGTCGCGGGTTCGAATCCCGTCGTCCGCTCGGGGTCCGTCGTCCGACGGCCCGGTCACGGTGGAGTGGCCGAGAGGCGAGGCAACGGCCTGCAAAGCCGTGTACACGGGTTCGAATCCCGTCTCCACCTCGAGGACAACTCAACAGCGGGCGATTGGCGCAGTCTGGTTAGCGCGCTTCCTTGACACGGAAGAGGTCACTGGTTCGAGTCCAGTATCGCCCACCACGAACCCGCAGGTCACGAGCCTGGTCGGCCCTGTCTCACAACACGCGCCAAGGTGGCGAATGACGGACGCGGCGTCCGCGTGACCCCGTCCCCCGTCCCGGCCCGCGGACCGTGCGTTTGCCCGACCGTCGCGACGTGGCGGCGCCCCGACGATGATCAGGGCGCCTCTGGTGTGCCACCATCATGATCAGGACGCCCTGAGTGTGCCTGAACCTTGATCAGCGCTTCTCTGTGGTGGTGGGTAGGTCTGTCAGAGCGCCTGAGGTGTCGCTATCACGACACCACAGGCGCTCTGATCATGGAGCGAACGACACTCAAGGCGCGTTGATCATGCTCGACCCCAGCGCACGGCCGCATCCGCAGCGCCAGCAGTACCGCGGCCGCGCGCCGTCCGTTCCGAACCCAGACCGCGGCGATGGGTGAGAGCCGCGTCAACCTCGATCGCGCGCTGACGCTGGCCGCCGAGCTCGAGGACGACGAGCTGAGCCGCAAGATGCGCACCGGCTCGTGAAGCTTGTCGATGCGAACGTCCTGCTGTACGCCGTGAACTCGTCCGCCCGGCACCACGAGGCGTCACGCGGCTGGCTCGATCGTGCTTGGTCCGGACACCGTTGCGTTCGCGTGGATCGCTCTCCTGGCGTTCATGCGCCTGTCGTCCAAGGCGGGGCTCTTGCCCGCACCACTGACATCGGACCAGGCCATGGACCGGGTCGATGCCTGGCTCGGCGCAGCACCCGCTGTGGTTGTGCAACCGACCCCGCAGCACGCCAGCCTGGTGAGGACGCTGCTCGCCCCGCTGGGCACGGGTGGCAACCTCGTCAACGACGCCCACCAGGCTGCACTGGCTGTCGAGCACCGCTGCACGATCGTCTCCTTCGACAACGACTTGGGACGGTTCCTCGGTGTCCGATGGGTCCGCCCAACTGCCTGAGAGTCCAACGATCGCCTTCGCCGTCGGGAACCATCAGCGCCGGGCCGTCCAGCACCATGACCTGACCGATGTCGAGGCGAATGAGGGGATTCGGTCCCTGGTCAGGTTCCGCGCTCGACGCCGATCATGGGGATCGGGAGGGCGTCGGTGATGACATCGACCCGGTGGCACAAGGTGCTGGTGGCCCTGGCCGTCGTTCCCGCCTTGGTGGGGGTGATCGACGCGGCGCTGAGCCGCCAGGTGGACCTGCTCATGGTCTTCGCCCTCGTGGCTCTTCCGTTGCTGGCCCTGCTGGTCATGCTGCAGTGGGGACAGCCGGCCGTGTCCGTCCGCCGCGACCTGGCGGCCTGGTTGCGCGATCGAGCGGCCCTCACCGGGGAGCCGATGGACGCCATCGCGAACCGACTCATCGCGAGTCAGCAGTCCATCCTCGGGGAGGGCGAGCGCGACGGCGACCACGCGTCGGAGTCCGATGAGGTTATCGGGGCGAAGGGCCGGACGCCGGCGAAGCCGCCGTGACCTCCGCCGCGGGGTCTGCGTTCGGCATGCGGCTCCAGGGGCGAGGCGCAGACCCTCGGCTGGTGGGAGGCAAGGCCGCTGCCATCGACCGGCTGCTCGGCGCGGGCGTGCCAGTCCCCTCGGCATACGTGCTCACCGTCGAGGCCTACCGGCGATTCACCGCGCAACCCGACCTGGCGCAGTTCCTCGCCGATCTCGCGACGCAGCACGCATCAGGCACAGACCTGGACGGCGCACTCGTCGACCGCGTCTTCCTCGAAGCCCCGATGCCGCAGGACGTCGCCTGCGCGATCCGGGAGGCGCAGCACGCCGTGCAGGCCACCGACGAATCGGTGCGCATGGTGGTGCGTTCCTCGGCCACGGCCGAAGACCTGGACTCAGCCAGCTTCGCCGGCCAGTACCGCTCGCTGCTCGACGTCGAGGACGAGGCATGTCTGCAGCGAGCAGTGCGGCTGGTCTGGGCGTCTCTCTGGCACCCGGCCCCGCGCATCTACCGGCACCTGCGCGGCCTGGACGATCGTGACCAGGCCATGGCCGTCCTCGTCATGGCCCAGGTGGACGCCCGAACCTCCGGCGTCGTCTTCACGATCGACCCGGGCGGTCAACCAGGTTGCGCCCGAGTCGAGGTGGTCGAGGGTCTGGCGGACCGTCTGGTCTCCGGCGCTGCCACGCCGACGGCCTACGTCGTGCCGTGCGAGCTGCCGTGCCCCGGTCTCCCGAGCGACGTCGCCGCCGCACTGAGGCAGGCGGTGGATCTTGCCGGCGTGCTCGATGCCCCACAAGACGTGGAGTGGGCTCATGACGGCGAGCGATTGTGGATCGTCCAGGCTCGTCCGATCACCACGCTGGTCGATCGACCCCGAACTGACGACGGCTTCGACAGCCGGATCGACGAGTCCGCGACCTACACCAGCTCGGGGATCGCCGAGGCGTTGCCCGGGGTGCTTGCACCCCTGGTCTGGACCACGGCAGGTCGACTGCTGGACGACGCGCTGCACGAGCTCCTCGATCGGGTCGGGGCCCGGTCACCCGAGCCCCCCGGGCCCCTCGTCGACCGACTCCGGGGAAGGGCGGTGCTGAACTTCAGCCGGCTCGCCCTTGCGGTCGACACCCTCCCGACCGGGATGCGCGAGGAGCTGGAGGAGCAGTACTTCGCAGCCGACGCGACCCTCCCCACGCCGGGCCGACACCGCACCGGACGTCGACACGCTCTGCGGGTGCTGCGGACTGAGCATCGCGCCGCATCGGAGGCTGAGATCTGCATCCGAGCCATCGATGAGGTGGTCGAGGCCCCCCTGGACGTGTGCCGGCTGACCGACGACGAGCTGCTGACGCTGCACGCACGGCTGCTGGACCTCGCCGGTCGGACGGCGACGGCGCAGGCGATCGTGGCTGCTGCAGCCGCCGCTTCTCAGGCACGGTTGGAGGCACTGCTCGCGGGCTGGTACGAGCAGGAGACGGCAGCGTCGCTGTCGCAGTCTCTGATCGCCGGGATGGGCTCAGCCGGCACATTGAACGGGATCGAGGTGGCCGGACTCAACGATGTCGCCCTGCGACGAGCAGCCGATCGCGCTGGCTCGATGGCGGTCCTCGGCGGACCCACCTGGGCCGAGAACCTGGACCTGGCAGCGCTCGCCGCGGCCGCAGAACCGATCGAGCCCGCCATCGACGACGCGCTCGGCGACGTGGAGCGTGACCTCACTGCTCGCCGGTCGTGGCGGACCACCCGCATGCTCACCGGTCAGGTGGTCGACGTCCGGTTGTCGGTGCTGCGACGGACCGTCTGGGAGACGCGGGCGGAACTCGCGCGCCGTGAGCACACCAAGGCGGCGATGCTTCGCCTCGGCGGGCCGGTTCGACGGACTCGGCTCGAGGTGGGTCGGCGCCTCACCGACGCGGGGCTCCTTACCCGGCCCACCGACGTCGACCTGCTGGGTGTCGGCGAGCTGGCCCCGGTGCTGGCCGGTTGTACCCCAAGCCGCATGACCCTGCTGCTGCGTCGCCGCTCGCTGGCCGAGGCGGAGGCTGCCGGGCCGTTGCCGCACGTCTTCACCGGTCACCCGCACCCGGAGACCCAGGCGACCGACCGATCCTGCACCTACTCCGGATGGGGGGCGGGGCCCGGTATCGCCGAAGGGCCTGCTCGGGTGGTGAGCGCACCTGCTGTGGATGCTCTCGCCGACGGTGACGTCCTGGTGGCTCGCAGCACAGACGCATCCTGGGCACCGCTGTTCCTACGGGCCGCAGCGCTCGTCGTCGAGGAAGGTGGACCGCTGTCTCACGCGGCCATCTGTGCCCGAGAGCTGGGGCTGCCCGCCGTGGTCAACGTCCCAGGGATCGCCGCTCGGCTCGCTGATGGTCCGCACCGGGTGCGGGTCGACGGGTCCAGCGGAACCGTCAGCATCCTCGAGGGCTCCACAGGATCTCTGCCACCGACGCAACGACATGACGACCCGGACGGGGCCGACGACCCGTCCGTGCGTCCGCCCCGCAGAGTGCCTGGGACCTCCGCCCGAGCCGGCGTCGCTGCGCCGCTGGACGACCTCGACTCACCCGGGGCCGCGGTCTTCGTCCCGGCGATCATGGGGATAGGCGTGGTCTTCTCGCTGGCCGTCGGGCTGACCTCGTCGCTCCAGCGGCTGCTTCGTCCACCGGGCACCGACCGGCGCAGCCGCCTGCTGGCGCACCAGACGGCGGTCGTGGCACTGCGCGGCGAGCGCGCAGCCCGGCAGGACCGGACCGGCCTGCTCGACCAACGCATGTACGCGTTCCTCGGCTTCGCGTTGATCGTCCTCGGGGTCTACATCGGCATCGGGGAGATCGCGAACTACTTCCGGCCTGGGTCCCTGCTCTGGAACGTGGCGTCGGTTCTCGCGCTGACACTGATGTGCACGGTGTGCTTCGAGGTGGCAGGCATCACGACCCTGAGGGCTGCGCTGAGCTACGACTGCCCGTCAGCAGTCTCGCGCGCGTTCCTGGCGTCCGCGTTGATGATGAGCCGCCCTGGCTCGAGCCCTCGTCGACGCCAGGACGACCAGCAGCCCCAGCAGGCGTCCTCGGCGTCGCAGGCCAACGGGTCGCCCCCGCTGCAACCCTTCCTGGCCGGTCTGGATCGCATGGCCATGAGCCAGGCGACCCACCGACGCCTCCGGCGGCTGGCCCGCGTGCTGTCCACGGTCGTGGTCATCGGGGTGCTGGTCATCACGCTGTCCGGTCGGATCAGTCCGCGCAATCCTCAGTTCGCCACCTTCCAGACTCCGGTCCTCGCGGCACTGCTGGTGGTCTACGTCCTCGCTGTGCTCGTCGCGGTGCGCTGGGAGGGCTTCGGCGGGGCCGTCATGCTGACCACTGCCACCTTCCTGGGCGTCCTCGCGGCCACTGAGTACTCCCCCATGGTGGCCTTCGTGCTGTTCGCCGCGCTGGCGGCGCCCGGCGCCCTCCATCTGCTCGGGTGGCAGCGGACCCGGTCACTGGCAGCCGTCCTCACCGTGCTGGGCGTGACCGCGACTCTCGCGGCCGCCGGCGGCGTGGCCGCCTACGAGCTGCACGCCTACGGCTTCGGCCCGACCCATCCGGAGTCCGTAGCCGCCGACCCGCCGGTCGAGGTGATCGAATGGATGGTTGCCGGCGGCACTACCCAGAACGCCACGACTGTCAAGGCCCGACTGGCGGCGGCCAGCGACGAGGTCTACCTCCTGCTCGCCTCGGATCCGGAGCTGGACCAGGCGCGTCGGTACGGGCCGGTGCGCGCCACCGAGCAGACCGACCGCGTTGCCACCTTCTCGGTCACCGGACTCCAGCCCGGCCAGACCTACCACTACGCCATCGACGCAGCCGGTCAGATCGAGACGGCCCGAACGGGCCGGGTCACCACCTTCCCGCAGGGGCCCGCGTCCTTCACGTTCGCCTTCGCCAGCTGTGCGCAGACCGGCTCGAACGGATCGGTGTTCGACGCCATCCGCGACCTGGATCCGCTGTTCTTCCTGGCCACCGGGGACCTGTACTACGGCGATCTGACCGTGAACGACCCGTCGGCCTTCGGCGCGTTGTTCTCCACCACCTGGTCCTCGCCCGGACAGAGCGCGCTCTACCGCTCGACCAGCCTGGCCTACACCTGGGACGACCACGACTACGACGGCAACGACGCCGACCGGACGGCCCCCAGCCGACCCGCGGCGTTGCACGCCTACCGCACCTACGTCCCGCACTACCCGTTCGCGCTGACCGGCTCGGACGCGCCGGTGGCGCAGGCGTTCACCGTCGGGCGGGTCCGGGTCGTGCTCACCGACCTGCGTTCGGACCGTTCCCCCGTGCTCGAACCGGACGGACCGGACAAGTCCATGCTGGGCGAGGAGCAGCGTGCCTGGCTCCTTCGCGAGATCACCGAGTCCAGCCGCACCCACGCCGTGGTGGTCTGGGTGTCCAGCGCCCCCTGGATCATCGAGGAGAGCCCGGACAGCGACTCCTGGGGCGGGTACGCGACCGAACGGCAGCTCGTCGCCGACGCGCTCGAGGCGGCTGGGGTGAACAACCTGCTCATGCTCGCCGGCGACGCGCACATGCTGGCCATCGACGACGGCTCGCACAACACCTTCTCGGCCAGCGGCGAACCGTCGTTCCCGGTGTTCCACGCCGCCCCGCTGGACCGACCGCCCGGCATGAAAGGCGGCCCGTACAGCGAAGGCCAGTCCGCAGAGCCCGGCCAGTTCGGCGTGGTGCAGGTCCTGGACGACGGCACCGATGTCAGCGTGTCGCTCACCGGACGGTCGTGGAACGGGTCACGGCTGCCGGTGTCCTGGACGTGGCAGGTGCCCGATGCGGCCTCGGGGAGGGCCAGCCAGTGAGACCGGGCGTACCTCGGCTCAGTCGGTGGGTAGCTGCGCGGCGTAGTTGCGCAGCACCTCCGCGCTCTTCTCGAGGGCTTCGGCCTCCTCGGTGCCCATCCGCGGGTGCAGCACCGCCCCGACCCCGTGCCCGGTGACCAGCCGAGGCAACGCCATGGAGCAGCCGTACTCGGGCACCGTGGCGGTCACGGTGTAGATGGCGCGCTCGTCGCGGACCAGCGACTCCACCAGTCGGGCTGTGGCCGCACCGATGCCGTAGTAGGTCGCACCCTTGCCCTCGATGATCGCGTAGGCAGCCCGCACCGTGTTCTGGGTGATCTCGTCACGGATCTGGTCGTTCCAGGGCGCGCCCACCGTCTCGGCGAAGTCGGCGACTGACAGGCCGGCGATGTCCAGCGACGACCAGCCCAGCACCTCAGAGTCGCCGTGCTCGCCGAACACGTAGCCGTGCACGTGTCGGGAGTCGACGTCCATGTGGGCGCCGACCATCTGGCGGAAGCGAGCGGTGTCCAGGATGGTCCCGGTGCCGAGGACGGACCCGGGTCTGGCCCCTGCGCCGTAGGCGATGCGCTCGGTCAGCTCGGTCATGATGTCGACGGGGTTGGCCGACACGGTGATGATCGCGTCCGGGGCGTTCTCCACGATCTGCGGGATGACCGTCCGGAAGATCCCGGCGTTGCGGCCGAGCAGCTCCAGGCGGGTCTCGCCGGGCTTCTGGTTGACCCCAGCCGACATGACGACGACCTTGGCACCAGCCAGGTCGGCGTACGTGCCGCGGGTGACCCGCACCGGCGCGGTGAACGTGGTGGCGTGAGCGATGTCTCGAGCCTCGGCTTCGGCCTTGGCCTGGTTGACATCGATGAGGACGACCTCGCTCGCCGAGCCTCGGATGGCCATCGCGTACGCAGTGGCCGCGCCCACGAAACCGGTACCTACCACGCCGACCTTCATCGTGAACCTCCGCAGCACGTCATCGTGGGCGATCGGTGACGACGCTAGCGACCGGCCCGGCTCCCCGCTTCCCGTTCGCCGGACTGACCCAGGGCGTTCAGATGGTGATGACGACCCGGCCCTGGGCTCGTCCCTCGGTGAGGTAGCTGATCGCAGCCGGCACCTCGGCCAGCGGGTAGGTCCGGTCCACCACGGGTCGGAGCTTGCCTGCCTGGAGGAGGTCCACCAGGGTGGCCATGTTCTCCGACCGGCCGGGACCCGGGCGGACACCGGGGATCTGCCGACGCAACGGCGATGTCGCCATCATGGGCAGCATCCGACCGAGGCTCCCCAACCAGCGATGACCCGACCGTCCGTACTGGTCATGGCCGATGAGGACGTACATGCCGTCCGGCTTCAGCGCCCGGCGGATCTCGGAGAACGCTCGGGTGGAGACGACGTCGAAGACGATGTCGTATCGCTCGCCCATCAGGGTGAAGTCGTCCTGGGTGTAGTCGATGAGCCGGTCGGCACCCAGCGACCGCAGCAGCGGCAGCTTCTGCGCGCTGTCCACGGCGGTGACCACGGCCCCGAAGGCCTTGGCCAGCTGGACGGCGAAGACCCCGACACTTCCCCCGGCCCCGTTGACCAGGACGCGCTGACCAGCCTGGACTCGCCCCAGGTCCCGAAGGTTGGTCAACGCGATGAGGGCGGCGGTGGGGACGGCCGCAGCCTCCTCGAAGGACAGAGCGTCGGAGATTCGCGCCAACCGGTCGGAAGGAACGGCGGCGTACTCGGCCAGTGCCCCGGCGTTGCGCCACTGGTTGGAGGGCGTCACCTCCCCGAAGACCCTCTCACCGGGCTGGAACCTCGTCACACCGACGCCGACGTCCTCGACCACACCCGCCAGGTCCGTCCCTGGGATCGGGATCGTGGGGGCACGCAGCCCGGATCCCATGACTCTAAGGACGTACGGAACGCCTGTGACCGCGTGCCAGACGTCGGCGTGGACCGAGGACGCCCGCACCCGGACGAGGACGTCGCGCTCCCCCGGGGTCGGGCGCGGCACCTCACTGAGCCGGAGAACCACCTCCGGAGGCCCGTAACGCTCCTGGACGATCGCCTTCACGGTCCCTCCTGGAGTTTCGTGCGTCGAGCGGCCGCTAGCGTGACGCATGTGCGTGCTCTGGTCATCTACGAGTCGATGTTCGGTGACAACCAGCAGGTGGCGGGAGCCATTGCAGCAGGCCTCCAGCAGGGGGGAGTTAGCGCAGAGGCCGTCGAGGTCGGAGTGGCCCCCACCACCATCCCCGGCGACGTCGACTTGCTCGTCGTCGGCTCACCCAACCACGCCTGGAGCATGCCCCGTCCCTCGACCCGATCCGATGCCGCGCAGCAGGCGGAGGCTCCCCTGGTCAGTCAGGGCATCGGCGTTCGCGAGTGGCTGGAGGTCGCCACCCTCCCCGCGGGCCTGCCGAGCGTCGGCTACGACACGCGAGGGTCGCACCCCAAGGCCGTGGTCAGGTTCGACCACGCCTCGAAGAGCATCGAGAAAGGTCTGGCCAGGCTTGGCGCGACGAGGCTGGTGCCTGCCGAGCACTTCTTGGTGGCGGACATGAAGGGCCCCCTTGAGCCAGGAGAGGTCGAGCGAGCCCACGCCTGGGGAGGGACGCTGGCGCGACAGCTGGCCCGAGCCCGCTAGCCATCCTCATCCCTGACTAATCGCCCGATAGGCCGATAACCCCGGCAAGCGGGGCGCGCCAGTATCGACCCATGAGCCCGCCACGCCCGGGAGGGGCGGCCAGGGTCCCCAGGACGCACCGTGAGGGACCGGGATCCCGGCCCAGACGACGGCATGGCTGGTCGCGGGCACCGCTCTCGTCGGGGTGGCCGGTCGCAGCCAAGCATCGGCGGGAGCCGCGACCACGGATGGAAGGAGCCGATCGGTGATGCTCTGCGTGGCATGGCTTCGCGACGGACGGGCGCGCGTGAGCGGCTGCGACGACGAAGGTCACGACGTCGACTTCTACATCCGTCCGGACGAGGCCCTGGATCTGGCCGAGCTGCTGCGAACCTCCGCGCTGGACCACCTGGCCAGGTGACCGTCAGGCGCGATCATCTCCGTGGCCTGGTGTGCTCTCCCGGCCGCGCCGAGGCCCCGTCGACGGAACGCCCGTTCGTCGATCTCCCCTTTCCGAGCAGCAGCCCTGCTGGGAACGCCAGCACGAGCCACAGAAGTATCACGAACTCAAGACCAGTCATAGTGTTCAGTACTCCAGTGAGGGTTCTCCCCGCGGGAAGACCGGGTCAGGATTCTTGGCTAGGTTCTCAGTCAGGTTCTCAGTTAGCTCATATCATCCGAACGGATGATATGCCGGTACAGACTAACTCACCTGGAACGCTCGCAATACCGGCGCCAAGGCCCCGCCCCAGCGGTTCTGGTGCCGGCCCCTACTCCTGCCATCCCTGCGCCAGCGCCGCCTCGGCGGCCTTGCGTCCCAGCTCGACCTGGGCGAGGAAGTAGTCCCGGTCGAAGGCCAGGTAGCTCAGCAGCTCAGCACGTCCCGGCCCGTCCCCGAGCCCGCGGATCAGCCGACCCAGCACCCACGTCCCCGAGTCGTCCCACCAGTCCCACACGCGTGCACCGAACTTCTTCGACAGTACCTGCTCGGCCAGGTGGGCCAGCTGGCCGGGCCTCGGCCCTACCGCAAGGTGGGGAAGCCGGCGAAGTGGCCGTCCGGACCGGCCCGGCACCGGCCCGCGGACCTGCTCGCAGAGCTGGTTCTTCCACCGCAGGTCCGCGAGGTCCTCGACCATGCTGTCGGCCAGGACGGCGTGCAGGACGTGGGCTGCGGCGTCCGCGGCGTCCGGGGACGGGCGTTCTGCCTGCTCGGGTGGGGGTGACTCCCCGTACTTCGTCGCGTGCGCGGAGACCACCACGATCCGGTCGGCACCCAGCTGCACGGCGGGACGGATGGGGGCGTTGAGCCTGATCCCGCCGTCGAGGTACCAGCCGATCCGCGACGGCGGAGTCGGCACCCAGGCAGCCGGGAAGACCATCGGGATGGCCGAGGACGCCAGCACATGATGCGCAGTGATGCTGGTCGGCGCCAGGTCGACGGCCCGCTCCGGGTCGTCGACCCCCGAGGCGTCCAGACGGGTGTCCAGGAACACCACGCTACGGCCGCTGGACACGGCCACCGGCTCGGCGACCGCCGGCATGCGGGTGGCGACGACCCCGACAGCCTCCACGATCCCGGCCTCGACGTTGGCCGCGACCTGCTCCGCGTCGAGGTACCGGTCGACGGTTGCCGCCAGCGGGGAGGTGTCGAGCAGAGCCCTCACTCCCCCGCCCAGCCCCAGGCTGCTGCGTGCCATGTCGACGGCCGCACGGGGCAGGCTCAGCGCCGGATGCGCGATGACGTCCTGCTGATCCGACATCCATGCCGAGCGCAGCGCGTGGGCGATCTCGCCGGGTGACAGGTGGGCGCAGGAGGCCCAGAGCGCACTGTTGAGTGCACCTGCGCTGGTCCCGATCGCGACCGTCGGCGAGCGCCCCTGCTCGGCCAACCCGGTCAGCAGCGCAGCGAGCGCTCCGGCCTGGAATGCCCCGCGCGCTGCCGCGCCGGTCAGGACGATGGCGACTCTTTCCACACGGTGCCCTGACATGGCCGCGAGGCTACCGACGGGACCCACCGGTACCCAGCACGGCCCGGTCCCCGGTGAGCGTCGTGGATACGGTGAAGGCATGCCAGGCACGCACCAGGTGATCAACCAGACTCCCCCCCTGCAGGGCCACGACGTCCTGGCCACCGACCGGGTCCTGGAGGAGTCCCTGCATCGTCACGGTGGCTCGGACCACGCCGACCGGCTCCATGCCCTTGGACGCCTGGCCGGCACCGAGCAGGCCCGCGCCTGGGGGTCTGCGGCCAACACGTTCCTCCCGCAGCTGCGCACGCACGACCGCTACGGCCATCGCATCGACGAGGTGGAGTTCCATCCGGCCTGGCACGAGCTCATGCGGGTGGCCACGGCCAACGGCCTGCATGCGACCCCGTGGGCTGCACCGGTGGGAACCGGCGCTCACGTGGCACGCGCCGTCGGGTTCCACCTGTGGTCCCAGGTCGAGGCGGGTCACGGATGCCCCGTGTCGATGACCTACGCGGCTGTGCCGGCGCTGCGCACCGACCCAACGCTGGCAGCACAGTGGGAGCCCCGGCTGACCTCAACCAGCTACGAGTCCGGCCTGCGCCCACCGGCGCACAAGTCCGGCTGCATCGCTGGGATGGCCATGACCGAGAAGCAGGGCGGCTCCGACGTGCGGGCGAACACGACCCGGGCCGTGCCCGACGCCGACACCGGCCGGTACCGGCTCACCGGGCACAAGTGGTTCTGCTCGGCGCCGATGAGCGACGTGTTCCTGGTCCTCGCCCAAGCCCCGGGCGGTCTGACCTGCTTCGTGGTGCCGCGAGTCCTACCGGACGGGTCCCGCAACACCTTCCTCATCCAGCGGCTCAAGGACAAGCTCGGCAACCGGTCCAACGCCTCGTCGGAGATCGAGCTGGACGCGACCTGGGCGCACCGTCTCGGCGAGGAGGGACGGGGCGTCGCCACGATCATCTCCATGGTCGCGGCAACCCGCCTGGACTGCGTCATCGGTTCGGCCGCGCTGCTGCGAGCCGCTGTCGCCGAGGCCACCTGGCACGCCGCGCATCGCCAGGCATTCGGGGCGCGGCTGGCCGATCAGCCGGCCATGGCCGCTGTGCTGGCCGACCTCGCCCTGGAGTCCGAGGCGGCGACGATGCTGGCCATCCGCTTGGCCGCCACGTTCGACTCCGATAGGCCGCAGGAGGCGGCGTTGCGGCGCATCGCCTTGCCACCCTCGAAGTACTGGGTGACCAAGCGCTCGGTGGCCGCGATCGGCGAAGCCCTGGAGTGCCTGGGCGGCAACGGCTACGCCGAGGAGAGCGGCATGCCCAGGTTGTACCGGGAGTCACCGGTCAACGCCGTCTGGGAGGGGTCGGGCAACATCCAGGCGCTGGACCTGCTGCGCGTGCTCGCCCGGGAACCCGACGCCCTCGAGGCACTGGACAAGGAGCTCTCCGCCGCCACCGGCGCCGAGCCGGTCTACGACCGGGCGGTCGCCGAGCTCACGAGCACGCTCGCCGCGCTGGCTCGAGACCCGGAATCGGCCCCCAACCAGGCACGAGCGGTGGCCGGGCGAGTCGCCACGCTCCTGCAGGCGTCGCTGCTGCTGCGATGGAGCCCGGCCGCCGTGGCTGGCGCCTTCGTGGCGAGTCGGCTGGCTGCCCGCTGCGCCGCTGACCTGGGGCTCTTCGGCGCCCTTCCCACCGGTGCGGATGCCCGGGCGGTCGTGCAGCGGGCGACTCCGCGGGTCGCCGTACCCGGATAGGGTCATGGCCTGTGCAGGTATGGCCGGGCGTCCCCTACCCCCTCGGCGCCACCTACGACGGCGAAGGCACCAACTTCGCCCTCTTCAGCGAGGTCGCCGAGCGGGTCGAGCTGTGCCTGCTCGACGGCGCCGGGGTGGAGACCCGCATCCCCCTGGCCGAGCGCGAGGCCTTCGTGTGGCACGGCTACCTGCCTCGGGTGCAGCCGGGGCAACGCTACGGGTACCGGGTGCACGGGCCGCACGATCCCGACACCGGAGCGCGATGCAACTCCACCAAGCTGCTGCTGGACCCATACGCCAAGGCCATCGAACGGCAGCCGGACTGGGACGAGGCGCTGTACGGCTACCGGTTCACCGACCCCGACGTGCGCAACGACGACGACTCCGCGCCGTACGCGATGTACTCGGTCGTGATCAACCCGTTCTTCGACTGGGGCCACGACCACCTGCTGAACATCCCCTACCACGAGACGGTGATCTACGAGGCCCACGTCGTAGGTCTGACCATGACCCATCCGGAGGTGCCTGCCGCGCTGCGCGGCACCTACGCCGGTGTCGCCCATCCCGCGATCATCGAGCACCTGACCGGCCTTGGCGTCACGGCCATCGAGCTCATGCCGGTGCACCAGTTCGTGCAGGACAACAGCCTGATCGAGCGGGGGCTGCGCAACTACTGGGGCTACAACACGATCGGCTTCTTCGCACCGCACAACGAGTACTCCGCGGCGGGTCAGCGCGGCGAGCAGGTCGCGGAGTTCAAGTCGATGGTCAAGGCGCTGCACCGCGCCGGCATCGAGGTCATCCTCGACGTGGTCTACAACCACACCGCCGAGGGCAACCACCTGGGGCCCGTGCTGTCGT
>CAYHHE010000081.1:0-13727 GCA_964356295.1 uncultured Actinomycetes bacterium
ACCTGCACTTTCTCTGGTAGCGGGGGCAGGATTTGAACCTGCGACCTCTGGGTTATGAGCCCAGCGAGCTACCGAACTGCTCCACCCCGCGTCGACGTCACTTGACGCACTCTTGATTGTAGGCGAGCTGGGAACTCGCTCAAAATCGCGGATCGGGCAGGAAGCTCACAGGTGCCGCCTCCGCCTCGGCGTCTGGCGCCGGGCTCTCAAGCTGTTCCTCTTCACCCGGGAGCGGCTCGACCGGCGGAGGCTCGACAGGAAGACCCGACAGCTCAGCCGCTCGTTCGATGGCCTCGCCCAGTCGATCGATGGCCTCGCCGTACGCAGCGAAGTCGCCCTCCCTCAGGGCAGCCTGGGCCTCGCCGTAGGCGGTCTGGGCATCCGCCAGGGCCGCGGCCAGCAGTTGCTCGGGGGTCTGCGTCTCATCGGGGCTTTCGGGCGTGGCCTGCTCCCCGTCTTCGGGAACCTGCTCGCCGGTTGCGGCCCCTGCGTCACCCTGGAAGACGTTGTCGAGTGCATCCTGCAGCGTCGGGCCGACGCCGACTTTCCCGCCGAAGGAGGCGAAGACCAGGCGGAGCAGGGGGAACGTTGCATCACCGGCGCGCCGCTCGACGAAGATCGGCTGCACGTAAGCCAGGCCGTCACCTATCGGCAGAGTCAGGAGGTTGCCCTCGCGAGTCTCGGCACCGGACTGCCGTAGGGGCAACGTCGCCTCGGCGACCTCCTGGTCGGTCTCGAAGGCGTTCGCCACCTGTGATGGTCCGTCCACCTGCGTCGAGCCGGGCAGTCTGAGCACGCGGATCGTGCCGTAGTCGGGACTGGAGGCGTCAGCGTTCACGGCCATGAAGGCAGCCAGGTTCTGACGGTTGCGCGGAGTGAACGTTGTGGTGAGGGAGAACGCAGCTTCCTCCTGGCCTGGCATCTTGAGCGTGATGTAGTAGGGCGGGACCGACACCGGCGCGGCCGCCGCCGGGTCGGGCGGGATCTGCCAGAAGTCCTGGCCCTCGTAGAACGTGGACGGGTCGGAGACGTGGTAGCGGGCCAGCAGACCACGCTGCACCTTGAAGAGGTCCTCCGGGTAGCGAAGGTGGACCAGTAGGTCCTCCGGGATCTCGTCACGTCCCACCACCGAGCCGGGGAAGACCCCCTTCCACGCCTGAAGCAGGGGATCGGTCTCGTCCCACTCGTAGAGCGTGACGGTCCCGTCGTAGGCGTCGACGGTGGCCTTCACCGAGTTCCGGATGTAGTTGATGGAGGCCTGGGGCTGCCCGGCGGCCGCGGCGCGCTGGGTCCGCGAGTCGCTCGTCGCAGCCTCCAGCCCGATCCGCTGCCCGTACGGGTAGTTACTGGAGTACGTGTACCCGTCGACCACCCACAGGATCCGGCCGTCGACGATCGCCGGGTACGGATCGCCGTCGGCGATCAGCCAAGGGGCCACCTTCTCGACGCGTTGACGAGGCTCCCGATCCCACAGGATCTTGGACTCGGCGTTGACCCGGTTGGAGAGCAGGATGTTGCCCTCCTGGAACTTGGTGGCGAAGAGGGCCTTGTTGAACAGCGAGCCAACCGGGACGCCCCCCTCACCGCTGAAGGTGTTGCGCTGCCCGCCGCCGTCTGCGGCGTCGGTGGGGATGTCGAACTCGACAGGGTCGGCGCCTTCCGGGGCCCCGACTATCGAGTACTCCGGAGAGTTCTCGCCGAAGTAGATCCGCGGTTCGTAGTCCCCCAGCACGCCGACCGGAGGGATGTCCTCCTCCGCCCACACCGGGCTGCCGTCGGCATTGCGCTGGTTCGAGAAGGCAGCCACGTAACCGAAGCCGTGCGTGTAAACGGTGGCCTGGTTGATCCAGTTCTGCTGAGCCTCGGGGATACCGGCCTGGTCGATCTCCCGCACCGCGACGACCATGTCGCGCGTCTGGCCCTCCACCTCGTAGCGGACGACGTCGAGGGGGTCGGAGAAGGAGTAGAAGCCTCGCACCTGCTGGAGCTGCTGGAACGTCGGCGGCACGACCGCGGGGTCGAGGAGCCGGATGTTCGGGATCGTGTCGGCGTCATCCCGCAGCTGCCCAGCCGTCGCCGTGGTCACGGCGTCGTACTCGCGGATCTCCACCCGGTCGCGACCGATGCGGTAGGCGTCCCGTGTCGAAGCGATGTTGCGCTCGATGAACGCGCTCTCCCTGTCGGCCTCGCTCGGGCGCACCTGGAACTGCTGGACGAGAGCCGGCCACGCCGCGGACAGCAGAACCGAGGACAGCAGCAGCAGCCCCAGGCCGATACCGGCCAACGTCCAGGTCCTCCGGAAGACCGCGACGACGAACAGGACCGCGCAGACCAAGGCGATGAACGTCAGGATCGTCTTGGCCGGCAGGACAGCGTTGACGTCGGTGTAGGACGCGCCGGTGAACAGCCGGTTGTCCTCCAGCGCGAGCCCGTATCGGTCCAGCCAGTAGGCCGCCGCCTTGAGCAGCATCAGCAGGGCAGCCAGCGCCGAGAGGTGCCCTATTGCGCCTCGCGACACCCTCTCTCCCGGGGTCTGAAGCCGGATGCCGCCGTAGAGGTAGTGCACGATCGCCGCGGTGACCAGCGACAGGATCACCGTGGCGAAGGCGAAGGACAGCAGGAAGCGCCACCATGGGTACTCGAAGATGTAGAAGCCCACGTCGACGTTGAACAGCGCGTCGGTGGTCCCGAAGGGCTCCCTGTTCAGCCACACGAGGAACGTCTGCCAGGACGCCGCAGCCCCCAGGCCGGACGTCACGGCGAGGATGCCCGCACCGACGAAGACGATGCCACGTCGCGACGGCTCGATCGCCTCGCGATAGCGCTCCAGACTCTGCTGCTCCACGCTCATCGGCCGGTAGGTCGGCCGAAGGCGGTAGGCAAGCACCGCGGTGCCGACGACCGCACCGAACGTGAGCGCCGCGAACACCACGAACAGCCCGACCTGGGTGAGCAGGGAGTTGGTGAAGACCTGGGAGAAGCCGACCGAGTCGAACCACAGGCGTTCGGTCCACAGGTTGGTGAACACACCGAACAGCAGCGCCAGGACGGCGAGCACGACGAGTGTCGGCACCAGAGCACGCGACCGAGGCCGTCCCTTGGCTGGGGGCCGGGTCTGCTGCGGGGTACTCACACCATGAGAACTTACCTAGCCGAGCGCCAGTTCCCCACTCGGGGGACCGTTGCCTGGTCGTGACGTGCTACGCCGGCGACGAACAGGTGGGCAACCTGTCGGTGTTCCCGGCGGCGAAATCGCTGAGAACATCGACGGCGCCGCTCAGCGACTCGACCGGGACAACCAGCATGTCCGCGGGCTCGGCGTCACGGACCGCACCGCAGTTCTCCGCCGGGGCGAGAAAGATCGCCGTCCCGTCGTTGCGCGCGGCGGCGATCTTCTGCTGAACGCCGCTGATGGCGCCCACCTTTCCGTCCGGGTCGATCTCCCCGGTGCCGGCCACTGCCGCACCCTGCAGCAGCTGCCCCGGTGTGAGGGTGTCGACGATCCCGAGGGCGAAGACCAGTCCTGCGCTGGACCCACCGATCTGGCCCGGGACGTCGATGGTCACATCCACCGGCAGCTCCCATGCCGGCGCCACGACGACGCCGATGGCCGCGCGATCGGGGTCGACCTCCGACTCGGAGGTCGACACCTGCAGCTCGAGCGTCTGGTCCCCGCGCAGCACCGTCATCTCGACCGGCTCACCGGGCTCGCGCGAGGACACCGCGTCGACGACGTCGGTCGGGGTGAGCACCGGGTCGCCGTCCACCTCGAGGATCAGGTCACCGGACTCCAGCACGCCATCGGCGGCACCGCCCTCGAGGACCTCGCGCACCACGACCTGGTCGGCCTCCAGCGGCACGTCGTAGCCGAGGTACCGCAGCGCAGCGACGCTGGCCAGCTCCTGGGAGCTGCTGAACACCGCGGCGTTCTGCTGCCGGGCCTCCTCGGAGGTGGGGTTGCCGGGATAGACGATGTCGCGGGGGACGACCGCCTTGTCCGGGTCGATCCACGCCTGCATAGCGGTCACCAGGTCCATACGCGCCGAGGCCGAGGTTACCGACACAGTGGTCAGGCCGAGCGATCCGTCGGTCGGATAGCTCGGGGCACCGTCCACCTGGATGATCGGACCGTCCTGGCCCTTGCCGAGCACGTCGGTCAGCGGTCCGGGCCCGTAGACGACGTAGGGCACGGGGAGAAGTGCGGCCACCAGCACGAGCCCGAGAAGCAGCCCCCCCGACACGACGACGGTGGTGGCACGGCGGGGCACGGCCGCCCAGGGTACGTCCGGCGGTGTAGTGCCGCTCAAGCGCACTCTGGCTGGAGCCGTGTCGGCTTTCGGTGAACCATGACGACGGGGACGCCCCAGGCCCTCGGCGCTGGCTACGGTGGGGCCATGAGTGACGGCTCCTTCGGCTTCCACCCGGACGACCCCGACGACTCAGAGGGCCCCGGCAGAACGCCCGAGCCTTCCTCGGAAGGTGGGCCCGGCATACCTGGGATGCCGCCCGGGTTCCCGTTCGACCTGACCGGGCCCGGCGGGACGCCGATGGACATCGGGCAGGCCCTGCAGCAGCTCGGCCAGCTGCTGTCGTGGCAGGGGGGCCCGGTCAACTGGGACCTTGCCAGGCAGGCTGCCCGTCAGGCAGTGGCCGCTTCGCCGGACCCCTCGGTCGGCGCGGCGGACCGAGCCACCACGACGGAGGCCGTGCGCATGGCCGACCTTTGGCTCGACGACGCCACGGTGTTCCCCTCAGCCACCCGGGCGGTTCAGGTGTGGAGCCGAGCGGAGTGGGTCGAGTCGACGCTGCCTGGCTGGAAGGAACTCGTCGAGCCGGTCGCCGAGCGCGTGGTTGCCGCCATGGGCAACGCGATCCCGGCAGAGGCTGCCGCGATGGTTGGGCCGCTGGTGGGCGTCATGCGCCAGGTCGGGGTGTCGCTGTGGGGGGCGCAGGTCGGCCAGGGCCTGGGACAGCTGGCAACCGAAGTCGTCGGGGTGACCGACATCGGCATCCCGCTGGTCGAGGCCGGACAGGTCGCGCTCCTGCCGCGCAACATCGCCGAGTTCGGGTCCGGTCTTGGTGTCGACCCCGCGGACGTCCAGGTGTACCTGACCCTGCGGGAGGTCGCCCGGCACCGACTCCATGCCCACGCGTCGTGGCTGCGCGGCCACGTGATCGCCCTCGTGGACGCGTTCGCCCGCGGCATCACCATCGACACCTCCCGGCTGGAGTCCGCGGTCCGGGAGCTGGACCCGAGTCGTCCTGAGGCCCTGCAGGAGGCGTTCGAGTCCGGGTTGTTCGAGCCCGAGCGCACCCCGCAGCAGCAGTCGGCGCTCGACCGGCTCGAGGTGGCCCTCGCGCTGATCGAGGGCTGGGTCGACGATGTGGTGACCCAGGCGGTCGAGGGTCGGCTGCCGGCCGCTGACGCGCTGCGCGAGACCGTACGGCGCCAGCGTGCCACGGGTGGCCCGGCTGAGCAGACGTTCGCCACTCTCGTCGGGCTGGAGATGCGGCCGCGGCGGGCCCGGGATGCGACCAACCTGTTCGCGGCTCTTCGCGCCCAGGGCGGCGTGGACGCCAGGGACGCAGTCTGGGGTCACCCCGATCTCATGCCCGACGGGGCCGACCTGGACGACCCGCTCGGCTACGCCGAGCGTCGCGGTAACCCGTTGGAGCTACCGCCCGACGACACCGACCGTTGACGGTGACAGCGTCGAGCCAATAGCGTCGCCGCACACCCTCGGCCGGTGCGCCGTGAGCAAGGGGAAGGCTCGCGGTCCCGGCCGAGGGTTGCTCATCGGCCGGTGAAGTGCGCTCGGCGCTTCTCCTGCGCTGCGGCCAAGCCCTCCTGCAGGTCCTGCATCGCCAGCGTGACCGGCTGGGCGATGGCTTCCCACGCCAGCGCTGCCTCGAACGTCTCGGGGCCGCCGGACCCCAGAGCGGCCTTGGTCAGCTCGGTGGCCACCGGAGCGGCAGCAGCCACCATGCCCGCGGCCTGAAGCGCCGTCGGCAGCACCTGCTCGACCTCGACGGCCCGAGACATCAGCCCGCACGCCACGCCCTGTGAGCCGGTCAACGCCCGTCCCGTGAGCAGCATGTCGCGCGCCACCGTGTCACCCGCTGCGCGACGCAGCAGCCAGGTCGTGGCCATCCCCGGATGCAGCCCCAGACTGGTGAAGGGCACGGCCAGACGTGCCTGATCGGCCACGATCCGGACGTCGCACGCCAATGCGACGGACAGTCCCGCGCCGACGGCTGCGCCGTTGACCGCAGCGATCGTCGGTACGGGCAGGTCTCGGACCGACAGCCACGTCCGGTAGAACTCCAGCATCCGTTGCCGCAACGCAGGTACGGATGCCCCCGGCGCAGCGCCGAGCCACGAGAAGTCGCCACCGGCGCAGAACGCTCGTCCACGGCCGGTGATCACCACAGCTCGCACCGAGCGGTCGGTTCGTAGCCTGGACATCACGGCACCCCAGGACGCGGTCATCTCCTCGCTCATCGCGTTGCGGCGCTCCGGAAGGTCCAGGGTGACCAGGACGACCCCGGGCATGTCCTGGGTGTCGCGCTCGACCGCCAGGTGCCGCAGCTCACCCCACGGCTCGGCGTCACCCGGCTGCGCTGTGGACATGGCCGACCTCCCCGTCGTGGTTCGCGCGACGCTACTCCCGTGCTGCGGCCCTTCCTCGACCCCGCCCTGCCGGTGCTGTGGCGCGCGCCGGGCCACGTCCAGGTCGGACTCGACCCGCGGCACGCCCGGGCGCTGGCCGACGCCCCTGCGCACACCCCTGCGCTGCTGAGTCTGCTGACCGGGACAAGCACGTGGGAGGCGCTGCAGCACCAGGCCCGCCCGCTACGCGGCGAGAGCACCCTGCGACGACTCGTCGGCCTGCTCCAGGCAGCCGGCATGCTCCAGGACGGTGCCCCCGCCAGCCGGTGGGAGCACGCGTGGGTCGAGGTCGTCGGTGCGGGCACCGCGGCGCGTACCGTCGCTGACGCGCTGCGCGCCGCCGGCGTCGGACGAGTGACCCGGCGCGACACACCGGTGGCACCCGGGCCGGACCTCGTGGTCGTCGCGGCCGCGCACGGGCGCCGCATGGACCTTTCGGACGGCCTGGTGGCCAGCGGGACCGCTCACCTGTGGTGCCACGTCCGCGACGGCCGGGCGGTGGTCGGTCCCCTCGTCCGCCCTGGTCAGACGAGCTGCCTGCGCTGCCACGACCTGCACCGCACCGACAGCGACCCGGTCTGGCCGCGCCTGGCCCTGACGTGGGAGGAGCAGCCGATGGCGCCCGGTGCCGCCGCGGCCACGCTGGTCGGCGTCCTGTCAGCACGTCAGACGCTGGCTTGGCTGCTCGGACGCTCGTGCGCCACCGTCGACGGCACGCTGGAGGAGCAGCCGGACGGCGGGTTCCTCCGCCAGGAGTGGACGCCACACCCGGGGTGCGGGTGCTCCTGGCCTGACGGCGGGTCGATCGATCACGGCGCGGTCTGACCGTCCGGTAGGCGAACAGCGGGCCGGTGCCGCAGGATGGACCCGTGCCCGACATCCCCCGCCGCGCGGCGAGCCGGACGGCCAAGCTCGCCGCCGTCCCGCTGGCGACGGCCGGGCGGAGGGCGTGGGGCCTGGGCAAGCGCCTCGGCGGCACCCCCGCCGAAGTGGTCGCCGCAGAGATGCAGGCCCGCACCGCCGAGCAGGTGTTCCGGGTGCTCGGCGAGCTCAAGGGTGGCGCGATGAAGTTCGGCCAGATCATGAGCATCTTCGAGGCTGCCCTGCCCGAGGAGGTCGCCACCCCGTACCGAGCGACGCTGACCAAGCTGCAGGACTCCGCCCCTCCGATGCCGGCCGAGACCGTCCACGACGTGATCGCCGAGGACCTCGGGTGGGACTGGCGGGAGTTGTTCGCCAGCTTCGACGACCACCCGGCGGCCGCGGCCTCCATCGGACAGGTCCATCGGGCGGTCTGGGCTGACGGCCAGGACGTGGCCGTGAAGGTGCAGTACCCCGGCGCCGGGGATGCGCTACGAGCCGACCTCGCGCAGATCAGCCGGATGGCCCGCACCTTCGGGAGCATGATCCCCGGTGTCGACGTCAGGCCGATCCTCGACGAGCTGAACGAGCGGCTCATGGAGGAGCTGGACTACCGGCTGGAGGCCGAGGCGCAGGACGCGTTCGCGCTGGGGTACGCCGACGATCCCGACTTCGCCGTCCCGGGGGTGGTGCAGGGCGCCGAGCACGTGATCGTGTCCGAGTGGCTGCCCGGACGTCCGCTGTCGGACGTCATCGCGACGGGGACCCGGGAGGAACGCGACAGGGCCGGTGTGCTGTACGTGCGCTTCCTCTTCTCCGGCCCGGCACGAGTCGGGCTGCTGCACGCCGACCCGCATCCGGGCAACTACCGGATCACCGAGGACGGCCGTCTCGGCGTGCTCGACTACGGCGCGGCGGCGCGGCTGCCCGGCGGACTGCCCGAATCCATCGGACGGCTCATGCGGGTGGCTGTCGGCGGAGACTCCGAGGCGATGCTGGAGGGGCTGCGCAGGGAGGGGTTCGTCAAGCCGCACGTCCATGTGGACGCCCAGGAGCTCCACGACTACCTCTCCCCGTTCATCGAGCCCGCCGCGGTGGAGAACTTCCAGTTCAGCCGCGAGTGGATGCGCTCGCAGTTCAACCGGATCAACGACCCCACCAAGCAGAACTACTCGATCGCACTCAAGCTCAACCTGCCCCCGTCGTACCTGCTCATCCACCGCGTCTGGCTGGCCGGGATCGGGGTGCTCTCCCAGCTGGACGCGCATGCCCCGTTCCGTCAGGAGCTGGAGTCGTGGCTGCCCGGGTTCGCTGACGAGCCCGACTTGGCTTCGGCCTGACGCTGGACCTCGACGGGGGCGCAGGAGCCTTCCAGGAGCGGGGCGATGAACCGACTCGGCCGACGTGGCCGGCCCTGCCCCGGTCCGCGGCGTGCCGCCCACGGCACGCGCAGCTGATCCCGGGCCCGGGTCAGCCCCACGTACAGCAACCGCTGCTCCTCCCTCATGGCCGGCCCGTCCAGCAGGCGTGGCACGGCCGCAGCACTCGGGATGCCACCGTCGTGGGCGCCGACGACGACGACGCTGCTCCACTCCTGCCCTTTGGTCGCGTGCAACGTGGCGACGGTGACCCCTGCCCCCTTGGGCTCCGCGCCGACGTGCGCCTGCTCCCTCAGGTGATCGACCAGGCCTGTCAACGTCGTCTCGGCAGGCGTCTGCGCGGCCCCGGCCTCCCACTCCCTGGCCGCTGCCAGCACCGCCGCCCAGGACTCCCAGCGGGCCGACTCCCGAGCCGAGGCCGGACGGCCGGAGGTCCATCCAGCGTCGACCATCACGGCCTCCACCAGGTCGCTGACCGAGTCGCCACCCGGGCCGCGTCGGGCGGCGGCGGCCAGCAGGGCCAGCAGCTGGCGCACCTCCGGCCGCTCGTAGAACGGTGTTCCGCCGCGTACGGCCACCCGGAGACCCCGCTCGGCGAGGGCCCGGACGATGCGCGGTAGCTCGGCGTGGGTGCGGGCCAGCACGGCCACGTCCCGCTCGGGCGTGCCCGCATCGACGTCGTGCCGGACCTGCGCGGCGACGGTGTCCGCCTCGTCGGAGTCCGAGTCGGTCTCGATGATCGTCACCGGCGTCCTGGCCGACTCCCGCACCGCCGACAGCCGCGGCCCGGGCCCGGCGTCGGCCCCCACCGCGGCAGCGACGGCCAGCACCTCCGGGACGGACCGGTAGTTGCGGGTGAGCTCGACCGTCGTCGTCCCGGGGAACCGGGAGGGGAACTCGCGGAGGAACTGCGCCCGGGCACCGGCGAAGGAGTAGATGGCCTGGCGTGGGTCGCCGACCACGCAGACGTCGTCCCGCTCGCCCAGCCAGCACTCGAGCAGACGGTGCTGCAGCCCGGAGACGTCCTGGAACTCGTCGACGACGAACCACCGGTAGCGGCGACGCACGGCACGGGCTGCGGCCGGCTGGGTCTCGAGCACTCCGACGGCTGCCAGCAGGACGTCTTCGAGGTCGAGGCGTCCCACACGGGTGAGCGCATCGGTGTAGCGGGTGTACAACCGTGCCAGCTGCGCTGGGGTGGCGCCGACGAGGCGGCGTCGGTCCGCCAGCGCCCGCTCCGCGTAGTCGGTCGCTGCGATGTTGGACACCTTCGCCCACGCGATCTCGCCGGCGAGGTCCCGGACGTTGCCGGTGATCCCCTCAGCCTCGGCCAGCGCGGCGAGAAGATGCTCCGGGGAGTCCTGCACCGCAGGGAACGGGATGCCGTACAACCGGGGCCAGAAGTAGCGCATCTGACTCAGCGCAGCGGAGTGGAACGTTCGAGAACTCACTCCCGGGACGCCGAGCCGTGCCAGCCGTCCACGCATCTCCGCGGCAGCACGGGTGGTGAACGTCACTGCGAGCACACCCTCGGCAAGGAACGCCCCGGTGGCCACCCCGTAGGCGACGCGATGGGTCAGTGCCCGAGTCTTGCCGGTCCCGGCGCCGGCCAGCACGCAGACCGGGCCCTCCACGGCGGTCGCCGCCTGGCGCTGCTGCGGGTCAAGGGGGGCGAGCAGGGCCTCGGGGTCGGCCAGGGGTGGCCCGCTCACCGGCAGGTCGTGACGGGCCACCGGGTCATCCTGGCGCAGCAGTACGACACCGGTCGCCTCGGCCCCGAGTCGCCGGATCTAGTTGACCATGCAACGATGGGCAGCGCCGCCGAGGGGGACTGATGATGATCATGTACACGACGTCCTGGTGTGGGTTCTGCCACCGACTCAAGCGTCACCTCGAGCGCGAAGGCATCCCCTTCAGGGAGGTCGACATCGAGCACGACCCCGCGGCGGCCACGCTCGTGATGTCGCTCAACCACGGCAACGCGACCGTGCCGACCGTGGTGTTCCCGGACGGGTCCTCGGCCACGAACCCGTCCGCCGCCGAGGTCAGTTCTCGGCTGGCCGCCCCCTGACCTCAGCGCCACACGCCCGACGCACGCAGCTCGGCGCCGTACCAGCCCTCGATGAGGCGGCGGGCCACCGAGACCTCCGGCGGCACCACCAGGTCACCGGTGCCCGCCGCGTCCGCCAGGCTCTCGCGGTCGAACCAGCGCGCCTCCACGATCTCCTGCCCGTCGACGACCACCGCGGCGTCCTCGCGGTGGCCCGGGGCAGCGACGGCGTAGTAGGCCAGCATGAGGCTGGCCGGGAACGGCCACGGCTGGCTCCCGGCGTACCCGACCGACGACACCGGCAACCCGACCTCCTCGAGCACCTCCCGGCCCACCGCGTCCTCCACCGTCTCCCCCGGCTCGACGAACCCGGCCAACGTGGAGAACCGTCCGGCCGGCCACGACGCCTGGCGCCCCAGCAGGGCTCGGTCCTCACCCGGCGGACCCCCGTCCAGCACCAGGACGATGACGGCCGGGTCGGTTCGCGGGTGGTGCTCGCTGCCGTCCTGCGGGCAGCGCCGCGCGTAGCCGCCGTTGGTCGACGCGGTAGGCGTCCCGCAGCGCGCGCAGCGTGGATGCGACTCGTGCCAGTTCGTCAGGGCCACCGCGTGCATGAGCAGGCCCAGCTGCTCGCTGCCGAGTCGTGCTGCTGCCGAGCCCAGGCTGTGGGCGCGCTCGTCCGCGAGCCGCGCGTCGGGTCGCACGGCGAACAGGCAGCCGCCCTCGGCGCCGCGACCGAGCAGGATGCGCTCCCCGTCCGGTGCCTGCTGCGGGCTGAGCAGGACCAGCCCCGAGCCGTCCATCAGCGCGCGGCCGTGGCCGACCACGAGGACGCGACTGCGCTGGTCGGCCCACGCCTCATCCAGAGCCGCGCCGTCGCCGCGGATCTCCACGGCCCGGTCGTCGACGGATCCGTCGAACGCCCGGGACTCACCCAACGTGTACGGGGTCGGCACGAGCGCAGGCACGTCCTCGAGCGTAGGACGAGGGGCGCCGACCTGCGCGCGGTCGTCGGGGGTTCCCCCCACCGGCCGAGCGGGCTGCAAGGATGCCCACCGTGAGCACACACATCGGGGCCGAGCCCGGCCAGATCGCCGACCGCATCCTGCTTCCTGGAGATCCGCTGCGCGCCCAGTGGATCGCAGAGACCTACCTCACCGACGCCGTCTGCTACTCCACCGTGCGCAACATGCTCGGCTTCACCGGGACCTTCGAAGGAACCCGAGTGTCGGTCCAGGGCACCGGCATGGGACAGCCGTCCCTGTCGATCTACGTCCACGAGCTCATCGTCGAGTACGGGGTGCGCACCCTGGTGCGCGTCGGGTCCTGCGGTGGGATGCGGCCGGAGGTGAAGGTGCGTGACCTGGTGGTGGCGATGAGCGCGAGCACCGACTCGGCCATGAACCGGCACCGCTTCGAGGGGATCGACTACGCACCCACAGCCGACTTCGACCTGCTGTGCGCCCTCGTCGAGCAGTGCCGGGCCACCGGCAACGACGTTCACGTCGGCCAGGTGGCGACCTGGGACGTCTTCTACTCCGACCGCCCGGAGCTGCGTGAGCGCCTCACCGACTACGGCGTGCTGGCCGTAGAGATGGAGACCTCCGCGCTCTACACCCTGGCCGCCAAGCACTCGGCCCGGGCGGCCGCGGTCTGCACGGTCAGCGACAGCCTGGTCACCAACGAGGAGACCAGTGCCGAGGAGCGCGAACGCACGTTCTCGACGATGGTGCAGGCGGCGCTTCGGGCGGTGGTCCACGCCGTCTGAGCCGGCGCAGCGGTCCGGCGTCCCGGTCGCCGAGGAGGGCGCCGACGATGCGGGACGGCCGGAGGGCACCTAGCCTCGGGGCGTGACTGAGCTGCGCCTGGCCTCCTGGAACCTGCTGCACGGCAGGTCTCTGGCGGACGGGAAGACCCGCCGCGAGGACCTGCGCGCCGGCGCGAAGGTGCTCGATCCCGACGTGCTGGCCCTGCAGGAGGTCGACCGTGCGCAGGAGCGCTCAGGCCGGGTGGACCAGACTGCCGAGATCGCTGCCGCGGTGGGCGCCTCGTGGTCGATGTTCGTCCCCTCCCTGCTGGGTGTCCCTGGCGTCGACTGGACTACCGCGTACGCCGAGGGAGCCGAGGACGAGTCCCGGGCGGCCTACGGGATAGGGCTGGTCAGTCGATTCCCCGTGCTCGAGTGGGATGTGCTGCGCTTCCCGCCGGCACCGATGGCCATGCCCCTGCTGATTCCCGGTCAGGGTCTGGTGAAGGTGGACGACGAGCCGCGACTGGCGGTCTCGGCGGTGGTGTCCGGGCCGTCCGGGCCGTTCACGGCCATCGCCACCCATCTGTCGTTCGTGCCCGGTGTCAACGCACGACAGCTGCGTCACGTCGTCAGGTGGGCCTCGGACAAGCCCGCCCCTCGCGTGCTGCTGGGTGACCTGAACATGCCCGGTGGGCTGCCGGGTTGGATCAGCGGCTGGGCGCAGCTGGCGCGAGTGCGTACCTACCCGTCATGGAAGCCTCGCGTGCAGTTCGACCACGTCCTGGGCAGCGGGGTTTCCAGGGACCAGGTGCGCCACGCGGAGTCGGTGCGGCTGCCGGTGTCCGACCACAACGCAGTCGCGGTCACCCTGACGCTCTAGCCGCGCTGGACGACGGACGCTCAGGCGAGGCTGCCGACGGACGCTCTGGCGAGGCTGCCGACGCGGCGGCCGACGACGGCTTGCATCCCCGTCCTGCAAGGGTCCCCTGGCCCCGCGCGTCCACTTGTGGCTGACTC
>CAYHHE010000082.1:0-13218 GCA_964356295.1 uncultured Actinomycetes bacterium
CCGGCCTCCGTGACGACAGAACCGGTCGCGATGGCGGCTCTGAACGTGCCGACCTCACGGACACAGGTGATTACGTCCCCCAGGAACGTCTCACGGTCAACGGCGACGGTGTTGGCTTCGCGCGAGAGATGTGCCTGCGAGGTCGGCGCAGCGGAAGACGAGCCACACCCCGGGAGCACGAGACCACGGATCAGCAGCCCCACGAACAGGCCGGTGAGCACCTCCAGTCGGAGCGCGCTGTGCAGGGAACCCCACGGACAGGCCGCGGATCACCTGCGCCTCGGTCTGGGTGCCGGCCCTGCCCGGATCGTGCTCAGTGCCTCGCCGCCGTCACCGCGCGTCTCACTGTGTCGGCGCGTGGTGTCACCGGGCTTGGGATGGCCGCCGTCGCGATCGTGTACGTGTTGAGAGTCGTTGCCGCGGTCAGGGCACCAGGCGGTAGCCGACGCCCGGCTCGGTGATGAGGTGGCGGGGGCGCGACGGGTCGGGCTCCAGCTTCGTCCGCAGCTGCGCGAGGTACACGCGCAGGTAGTGAGTCTCGGTGTCGAGGTGCGGACCCCGCAGGTCCCGCAGCAGCTCGCGGCGGCCGACGATGCGACCGAGGTTGCGGGTGAGGATCTCGAGGATGCGCCACTCGGTCGGGGTCAGCCGCACCTGCTCGCCGTCCCGCGTCACGCGCCGATGCGCGAGGTCGATTGTGAAGGACGCGGTCTCGACGACAGGCTGGTCGGCCTCGGGGGACCGGCGGCGGGTGGCGGCGCGGATGCGTGCGAGCAGCTCGTCCATGCCGAACGGCTTGGTGACGTAGTCGTCGGCGCCAGCGTCGAGAGCCTGCACCTTCTCGGTGCTCCCGGTGCGTGCCGACAGCACGACGACGGGGAGGGTCGACCAGCCGCGCACGGCGTGCAGCACGTCCATGCCGTCGATGTCGGGCAGCCCCAGATCGAGGATGAGCAGGTCGGGCGGGTGGCTCGCTGCTGCTTCGATCGCGCCCGAGCCGGTGCGGGCGAGGTCCACCTCGTAGCGCTGCGCCCGAAGCGTGATTGCCAGCGCCCGCCCGAGCCCCGGATCGTCCTCCACGACGAGCACCCGGGTCACGGTGTCGCCACCGTGGGTGCGGCCTGGGCGTCCGCCGGCTGCCCGGACACGTCGAAGGCGGGGAGCGCAGGCGCGGGAGCCGCCGTCAGGCTCACCACCAGGGTGAGCCCTCCGCCCGGGGTGTCTTCGGCCTCCAGCGTGCCGCCGCAGGCCTCGACGAAGCCGCGCGCCACGGCCAGGCCCAGCCCCAGTCCCTGCCCGGCGGGGGCGTCCCCGAGCCGTTGGAAGGCGCGGAAGATATCGGGCTTGCGGGCGTCGGGGACGCCGGGGCCGCGGTCGGCGACGCGCACGACGACCTGGTCGGGGAACGCGGCGGCACTCACCGAGACCGTGTCACCCTGGGGCGAGTATCGCACCGCGTTCTCCAGCACGTTGCCGAGCGCCCGCTCGAGCAACCCCTCGTCGGCCAGCACGAGTGGGACGGCCTCGGGGACCGCCAGCTCGAACCGGTCGGCCGGCAGCCCGCTCAGCGCGCGCGGGACGACCTCGTCCAGGGCGACCGGCTGGATGCGCGGCTCGACCGCGCCGGCGTCAAGCCGACTGAGGTCGAGCAGGTTGTCGACGAGCGCCTGTAGCCGGTCGGCGGAGGCCTCGATCTGCTGCAGCAGCTCCTGCTGGTCCTCGGTGCTCAGCCGCAGCGCGGGAGACCGCAGGGCGCTGGCGCCGGCCTTGATGCCCGCCAAGGGGGTGCGCAGGTCGTGGCTGACGGCGGCGAGCAGCGCGGTTCGGATGGCCGTGCGCTCCTTCTCCCGCCGGGCGCTGCGCGCCTCGGCTCGCAGCCGGTCGCGCTCGGCTAGCGTCTCGACCTGGGCACCCACGACGGTGGCCACTCGGGTGTCCTCCGCTGACAGCGGCCGCCCGGTGAGCACTAGGTGCAGGTCGTCGTTGACGACGAGCGTGGTGCTGGTGCCGTCGCCGTCCGTGCTGACGCCGCCCCCCGGTGCGGCCACGGCCGACGAGGTCTGCTGCCAGGCTCCGTCGTCGTCCCGCTCGAGCAGCGCCACCGAGCGCAGGTGGAACGACTCGCGCAACCGTTCGAGCAGGGCCGGGACGGCGTCACCGCCGCGGAGCACGCTGCCGGCGAGCGCGCTGAGCGTGTCGGCCTCGGCACGGGCCCGCGACGCCTCGGCGGTGCGGCGGGCCGCGAGGTCGACGGCAAGCGCAACTGCGACGGCCACGGCGATCTGCACGACGACTGCGAGCAGGTTCTCCGGCTCGTCGATGGTGAACGTGTACAGCGGCGAGCTGAACAGGAAGTTCGCCAGCAGGCCGCTGAGGATCGCCGCCACCAGCGCCGGTCCCATGCCGCCGACGAGGGCGACGGTGACGGTGAGCGCGAGGAACAGCAGCAGAACGAGGGCCAGTCCGTGCATCTCGCGAGTCAGATGCAGCGCCAGGGCCAGCAGCAGGGGTCCCAGCACCGACAGCACCCACCCGGTGGCCTTGCGCCGCACCCCGACCCGCGAGGGACCAGGACGGCTGAACAGCCCGCTGGCCTGCCTCTCGTGCGTGACGATGTGCACGTCGATGTCGTCCGAGTCACGCACCACGTCGGCGCCCGGGCCGGGGGTGAACAACCTCGCCAGCCGGCCCCGGCGCGGCGCCCCGAGCACGATCTGAGTGGCGTTGACACTGTGGGCGAACTCCAGGATGGCGGCGGGTATGTCGTCGCCGACGACCGAGTGCCACGTCCCACCGAGCGACTCGACGAGTTGGCGCTGCCGGGCTACCAGGTCGGGGGAGGCGCCGGAGAGACCGTCGCTGCGGGAGACGTGCAGGGCGAGCAGCTCGCCGCCGAGGGCACGGTCGGCGATCCGCGCACCACGCCTCACCAGCACGTCCCCCTCGGGGCCGCCGGACAACGCGACCACCACGCGTTCGCGGGTGGGCCAAGGGTCGGAGATCTCGTGCTCGGTCCGGTAGGTCTCCAGCGCGTCGTCCACCCGGTCGGCCACCCACAGCAGGGCGAGCTCACGCAGCGCGGTCAGGTTGCCGACGCGGAAGTAGTGGGTGAGGGCGGCGTCGACCTTCTCGGCGGAGTAGACGTTGCCGTGCGCCATCCGCCGCCGCAGCGCCTGCGGGCTCATGTCCACCAGCTCGATCTGGTCGGCGCGCCGGACGACCTCGTCCGGCATCGTCTCCTGCTGACGGACGCCCGTGATGGCCTCGACCACGTCGTTGAGCGACTCGAGGTGCTGGATGTTGACGGTGGTGATGACGTCGATCCCGGCGGCGAGCAGATCGTCGACGTCCTCCCACCTCTTGGTGTGACGGGCGCCCGGCACGTTCGTGTGGGCGAGTTCGTCCACGAGGGCCACCTGCGGACGGCGAGCCAGCACCGCGTCGACGTCCATCTCCTCGAAGACGGTGCCCCGGTAGGTCAGCCGCTGTCGGGGGACGACCTCGAGGCCCTCGATCATCTCTGCCGTGCGCTGGCGTCCATGGGTCTCGACGTACCCGACGACCACGTCGGTGCCCCGGCCGAGACGACGGTGCGCCTCGCCCAGCATGGCGTACGTCTTTCCCACCCCAGGGGCGGCCCCGAGGTAGACGCGCAGCGTGCCCCGAGCCATGGGCCTAGTCTCACCTCTCCGAGGTCGATCCGGTGGCCGCGAGCCGCTCGAGGTCGAGGTTCAGCTCAAGCACGTTGACCGTGGGCTCACCGATGAACCCGAGCGCCGGGCCGACCACGTGGTCCTCGACAAGCGCGGCGACGTCGGCCTCGGCCAGCCCCCGGGCCTCGGCCACGCGGGCGACCTGCAGACGTGCATACTCCGGCGAGATGTGCGGGTCCAGGCCCGAGCCGGAGGCGGTGATCGCGTCGGCGGGGACGTCGTCCGGGTCGACGCCCTCGCGCGCGGCGACCTCGGCACGGCGTTCCTCGACGGTGGCGAGAAGCTCCTCGTTCTCCGGTCCCAGGTTGCTGGCGCCGGAGGCGAGCGGGTCGTAGCCGTCTCCTGCCACCGAGGGCCGGGGGAGGAACCACTCGTCACCGACGAACGCCTGCCCGAGCAGGCGGGACCCGACGACCTCGCCGTTCGCGTTGCGCACCAGCGACCCGTCGGCGGAGGCGGGCACGACCCGTCCGACGAGCAGCACGGCGGCTGGGTAGAGCACGCCGAGCACGACGGTGAGCACGAGCATGAGGCGCAGCCCGGCCAAGGTCAGTCGCACGAACGTTGCCATGACGCGGTCACCCGATCCCGGGGAGGAGGGACACGACGAGGTCGATGAGCTTGATGCCGACGAAGGGAGCGATGATCCCACCGAGGCCGTAGACGAGCAGGTTTCGGCGCAGCATCTGAGCCGCGCTCGCGGGGGTGTAGCGCACCCCGCGCAGGGCGAGCGGGATGAGCGCGACGATGACCAGCGCGTTGAAGATGACCGCGGAGAGGATGGCCGACTCCGGGCTGGACAGCTGCATCACATTGAGCCGGTCTAGCTGCGGGTACACGACCACGAACATCGCCGGGATGATGGCGAAGTACTTCGCGACGTCGTTGGCGATGGAGAACGTGGTGAGCGCGCCACGGGTGATGAGAAGCTGCTTGCCGATCTCGACGATCTCGATGAGCTTCGTCGGGTTGGAGTCGAGGTCGACCATGTTGCCGGCCTCCTTGGCCGCCGACGTGCCCGTGTTCATCGCGACACCCACGTCGGCCTGGGCCAGCGCTGGCGCGTCGTTGGTGCCGTCGCCGGTCATCGCGACCAGCCGTCCCGCCTCCTGCTCGCGCTTGATGAGGTCCATCTTGTCCTCGGGCTTGGCCTCGGCGAGGAAGTCGTCCACGCCCGCCTCTGCGGCGATGGCCTGGGCGGTCAACGGGTTGTCACCGGTGATCATCACGGTGCGGATCCCCATCCGCCGCAACTCGTCGAACCGCTCGCGCATGCCTTCTTTGACCACGTCCTTGAGGTGCACGACGCCGAGCGCTCGTGCCTGCTGGCCGTCCACCCGCTGGGCGACCACGAGCGGGGTGCCGCCGCTGGCGCTGATCGCGTCGACGGCGAGTCCGACGTCGTCCGTCGGGTGGCCGCCGTGGTCGCGCACCCACTTCATGACCGCCGCGGCCGCCCCCTTGCGGATCTCCCGCGGGCCATCGGGCGTCTGCAGGTTCACCCCACTCATCCGGGTCTGCGCCGTGAACGGGACGAACGTCGCTCCGGCGAGCAACCCCTCGTCGGGCGCGCGCAGCCCGAACTGGTCCTTGGCCAGCACGACAACGGAGCGGCCCTCAGGCGTCTCGTCGGCGAGGCTGGACAGGCGCGCGGCGTCGGCCAGCTCCTCGACGGGCACACCCGCGACCGGCACCACGTCGGAAGCCTGTCGGTTGCCCAGCGTGATCGTGCCGGTCTTGTCCAGCAGCAGGACGTCGACGTCGCCGGCCGCCTCGACGGCGCGGCCCGACATCGCCAGCACGTTCCGCTGCACGAGCCGGTCCATCCCGGCGATGCCGATGGCGGACAGCAGTGCGCCGATGGTGGTGGGGATGAGGCAGACGAGCAGAGCCACGAGCACGAGCACGGGCTGGGGCTGGCCCGAGTAGACGGCGAACGGTTGCAGGGTCACGACCGCGAGCAGGAAGACCAGGGTGAGCGAGGCGAGCAGCAGGTTGAGCGCGATCTCGTTCGGTGTCTTCTGGCGCGCGGAGCCTTCCACCAGCGCGATCATGCGGTCGATGAAGGTCTCGCCCGGGCGTGCGGTGATCCTCACGACGATGCGGTCCGACAGGACCTTCGTGCCGCCGGTGACCGCGGACCGGTCGCCGCCCGACTCGCGGATCACCGGCGCCGACTCGCCGGTGATGGCCGACTCGTCGACGCTGGCGACGCCCTCTACGACATCCCCGTCTCCGGGGATGATCTGGCCGGCCTCAACGACGACGAGGTCGTCGACCGCGAGGGAGGTGCCGGGCACCTGCTCCTCGCTACCGTCCGGCCGCAGGCGGCGGGCCACGGACTCGGTGCGGGCCCGGCGCAGCGTCTCGGCCTGGGCGCGGCCACGCCCCTCGGCGACGGCCTCCGCGAGGTTCGCGAACAGAACCGTCGCCCACAGCCACAACGCGATCGCCCACGCGAACGCCGACGGCTCGAGCACCGCCAGGATCGTGGTGAGCACCGAGCCGATCCAGACCACGAACATGACCGGGCTGTGCCACAGGTGCCGCGGGTCGAGCTTGCGGAGCGCGTCCGGTAGCGAGGCCACGAGCAGCGCAGGCTGGAAAGCGCCCGCTGCGACGCGTGCCGGCTCTTGCGGGCGCGGCGGCGTAGTGGTGGTGATGGTGCTCACAGCAGGGCCTCCGCGATCGGGGCAAGGGACAGGGCAGGGAAGAACGTCAGGCCGGCGACCACGACGACGACGAACGCGAGCAGGCCGACGAACACTGGCTTGTCGGTGGGCAGGCTGCCGTCGGTGGCGTGCAGGGGCTTCTGCCGGGCGAGAGCGCCGGCGAGTGCCAGCACGAGGAGCAGCGGCACGAACCGGCCGAGCAGCATGATCACACCCAACGTGATGTTCTGGTACGTCGTCGCGGCGCCGAACCCGGCGAAGGCAGACCCGTTGTTGTTCGCCGTCGAGGCGTATGCGTACAGGATCTCCGACAGCCCGTGCGGCCCGGGATCCTGCACCGAAGCCTCCCGCAGCCCCGGCACCCCGGCGGTCAGGGCCGCTCCGACGAGCAGCAGGGTGGGCATCGTCAGCACGTAGAGCGCCACCGGCGTGATCTCCCGCCGCCCGATCTTCTTGCCCAGGTACTCCGGCGTGCGGCCCACCATCAGCCCCGCGAGGAACACCGCGAGCACCGCGAGGACGAGGATGCTGTAGAGGCCCGATCCCACCCCGCCCGGCGTGACCTCTCCCAGCATCATGTGCAGCAGGGTCAGCCCACCTCCGGCGGCGGTGAACGAGTCGTGGAACGCGTTGACCGCGCCGGTGGAGGTACCGGTCGTGGACGACGCGAACAGTCCGGACAGCACCTCGCCGAACCGGACCTCCTTGCCCTCCATCGCGCCGCCGGCGGCGGTGGGGACCGTGCCGGCCGCGGAGACCTCGGCCCAGATCAGCATGCCGGTGGCCAGCAGCCAGAGCAGGAGCATCGTCGCCAGGATCGCGCGCCCCTGGCGGAGGTCGCCGACCATGCGGCCGAAGGTGCGCGGAAGCGAGAACGGGATGACGAGGAGGAGGAAGACCTGGACGAGGCTGACCCACGCGGTGGGCCCCTCGAACGGGTGGGCTGCGTTGGCGTTGTAGAACCCGCCGCCGTTAGTGCCGAGTTCCTTGATGACTTCCTGCGAGGCGACCGGGCCACCCACGATGGTCTGGCTGCCGCCGGAGAGCGTGGTGATCACCTGGTCCACGCCCAGGTTCTGGACGACCCCGCCCAGCAGCATCACGATCGCGCCGAGGAAGGCGAGCGGGAGCAGCAGCCGCAGGCTCGCCCGGGTGACGTCCACCCAGAAGTTGCCGATGCGATCGGTGCGGGAGCGGGCGAAGCCCCGCACGAGCGCCATCGCCACGGACAGGCCGACGGCTGCGGAGACGAAGTTCTGGACGGTCAAGCCCGACATCTGGACCAGATGGCCCATCGTCGACTCGCCGGAGTAGGACTGCCAATTCGTGTTGGTGACGAACGAGACGGCAGTGTTCCAGGCGGTGGCCGGGGGGACACCGGGCAGGTCGCGGCTCCACGGCAGCACGGCTTGGACCCGCTGCAGGGCATAGAGGAGCAGGACGCCGACCAGCGAGAAGGCCAGCACCGAACGGGCGTAGACGGGCCAGCGCTGGTCGGCGTCCGGGTCGACGCCGACCAGACGGTACACCACCCGCTCCAGGCGCAGGTGCGTCGGGCTGGTGAAGATGCGGGCCATGTACTCGCCCAGGAATCGGTACGCCAAGCCCAGGGCGAGAAGCAGCAGGGCGATCTGCAGCGTCGCCGCCAGGGCGGGGGACATCAGAACCGCTCCGGCATCAGCAGCGCGGCCAGCAGGTACGCCGCCAGCGCCAACGCGAGCACGAGCGCGACGACGTTCTCGGGGGTCACAGTCGCTCCAGCCCGACGACGACGACCGCCAGTACCGCGAAGACGAGCAGTGTCAGCACGACGAAACCAAAGTCCGCCACAACTTCCTCCCGAGGTGAGGCCGGCAGGGACGGCCGGGCAGCGCCCATCGCTGCATGACGAGGACACCACGACCACGATGGCGGATGCGTGTGTCCTGACGGATTACTGACGCGCAGGGGGTACATCCGGACACCCCGCTGACGCCGCACCGCCTGGCAGGCACGAAGGCGAACCCCCCAGCGGGGGTTCGTCACCGCAGCGCGGCGCCGAGCTGGTCGGCGACAGCGACCGCCTGCTCGCGGTCAGAGATGGTCACGGGGGCTCCGGGCACGGGCTGCATGAGGAAGCGCCCGAGCACCGTCCCGCCGCTCTGGACGAGCAGCTCGATGTCGACGTCGCCGGGGAGGTCGCCGCGGTCGGCGTCCCACGTGATCACGCCATGCGCCACTCGGCCGTCCCGCAGCAGGCGAGCGGGCTGGCCTAGCCCGACCACGCCCGGCTGGAACTGGCACGACGCCAAGTGCAGCACCTGGGTGAGCTGCTGCTCGGCGTGCCGCACCTGCTGGGACCGCGACGACCCGGTGGCGGTGAGGTCTGCTGCCGTCCGCAGTCCCTCGAGGTAGCCGGCCTCCCGGACGGCGGCCGCGTGCTGTCGCCGGCCCCACAGTGCCAGCTCGGTGACGGCCACCCCGACGACCAGCAGCAGCACGAAGGTCTCGACGTCGTCCTGGTCGGCGATCGCGAAGCTCGAGTACGGCTGGGTGAAGAAGAAGTCGAACCAGACACCGGCCGACAGCGCGGCGACGACTCCGGCGAGACGAGAGCCCTGTGCCGCGACGGCGACGACGACCACGACGAGCACCAGCACCGCGTTGGCGGCACTGACCTCGTCCCGGAACAGCGAGAGAGCCCAGGCGACCGCGGCGGGACCCACCACGGCCAGGAGCAGGGCCCACCGGTCGCTGCGGGTGACGAACAGCAGAGCCATCCCGTTGCCTCCTCGTCCTCGCGGATCTCCTCGAGCATCCGACAACATCGGCGCGATGTCCCCCATCCTGACGAATCCCTGACGGTGCTGCGCCGGATCCAGACGTCATGCTCACGGGCCAGCGGCATACTCGCGCGATGACTCCGCGAAGCAGTGACCCCGAGCTGGTGTTCGCCGTGTACGGGGCCGACGGCCGGGTCGTGCCCTGCGGTGACTGGCGACAGGCACGCGACGTCGTCCGCGCCGCGGGCGGCTTCGTCTGGGTGGGCCTGCGCAGCCCGCAGGCGCACGAGTTCGACGAGGTGGCCGAGCATTTCGACCTGCCGCCGCTGGCAGCGGAGGATGCCGTGCGCGCTCACCAGCGACCCAAGCTGGAGCAGCACCGCGACATGCTGTTCGTGGTCGTCAAGCCGGCTGTCTACATCGACTCCGATGAGGTCATCGACGTGTCCGAGCTCGCGGTCTTCCTCGGGCAGGACTTCGTGGTCGGGGTCCGGCATGGGAGCACCGAGGTGCCCCGGCGCGTTCGGACGGAGTTCGCCGAGCAGCCCCGCTGGCCGGCCCACGGCCCGTCTGCGGTGCTCTACCGGCTTCTCGACGAGGTGGTGGACGGCTACGAGCACGCGCTCGTCGACATCCAGGTCGACCTCGACGACATCGAGTCCCGGGTCTTTCGCGAGCGTGGTCAGGATCACGCCGAGCGGATCTACCTGCTCAAGAGCGAGGTGCTGGACCTGCAGAGAGCGGTGGCACCGCTCACGATGGTGACCCACGACCTGGCTGAACGCGACGTGCTGCAGGTCAACCCCGACCTGCTGCCCTTCTTCCGTGACGTGCACGACCACGTGCTGCGGGCGGCCGAGACCGTGAGTCGCTACGACGCCCTGCTCAGCGACGTGCTGCAGGCGCATCTCGCCCAGGTGGGGGTGGCGCAGAACCAGGTGGCGATGCGCCAGAACGAGGACATGCGCAAGATCTCCGCCTGGGCCGCCATAGCCCTCCTCCCCACGGCGATCGCCGGAATCTACGGCATGAACTTCGACAACATGCCCGAGCTGCGCACCCGCTACGGCTACTACGTGGTGCTCGCGGCGATCACCCTGACCTGCGGACTGCTGTACCTGAACTTCCGCCGCCGCCGGTGGCTGTGATCCCCGTCGGTCGCGCAGGGCGACGGCCGCAAGGTGGCGCATGGAGCGGCACGCGGACGCGGCCGAGGTCCACCTGATGCGAGAGCAGCTGGTCAGCTTCGGGGACGACCTCTGAAGCGAGGCGACGGATGGGCACAAGGCGTTGCCCATCTCGGGACCTTTGCTGGTGTTCCTCACCTAGGGAACCGCGCGCAGAGTATCCACACGGCGAGCCCTGTGCCCCTGACATCCAAGGAGGTTCTCATGAGACGCGACGCAACCGCACGAACCTGGCTGATGATCGCGGGGCTCGGCTGTGCCCTGGCCGGCTGCGGCCAGGATGCGACGGAGAACACGGGCGGAAGTCCGCAGTCGACGGGAACCGTGATGTCCGCCGACAGCGCGCTCGCGGCGCTGGTCCCCGCGAGCGTCACCGATGACGGAGTGCTGGTCATCGCCAGCGACGCCTCGTACCCACCCAACGAGTTCTTCGACGTCGACAACGAAACGTTGATTGGCATGGCTGTCGACCTCGGCAAGGCCATCGGCGAGGTCCTTGGGCTTGAGGTGCGCTTCGTGAACGCGCCCTTCGACAGCATCATCCCCGGCCTGGAGTCCGGGAAGTACGAGCTGGGGATGTCCTCCTTCACCATCAACCCCGAGCGGCTGCAGGTGGTCGACATGGTGAGCTACTTCGTGGCCGGGACCTCGTGGGCCACCCCGCCCGGGAACCCGGCCGGCGTGACGCCCGACGACGCGTGCGGCACGCGGGTGGCGGTGCAGAAGGCGACCGTCCAGGTCGATGACATCACGGCTCGTTCGGAGGAGTGCATCGCGAGCGGCAAGCCGGCGATCACTATCGACCAGTACGCCCTGCAGACCGACGCGACGACGGCTGTGGTCGCCGGGAAGGACGACGCGATGCTCGCCGACTCCCCGGTGGTCGCCTACGCCGTTGCACAGACCGAGGGCCAGCTCGAGGTCCTCGGAGACAGCTACGACAACGCCCCGTACGGGGTTGCGGTGCCGAAGGACGATCCGGACTTCGCCACTGCGGTGCAGGGTGCGGTTCAAGCGTTGATCGACAGCGGCCGTTACGCACAGATCCTGGACCAGTGGGGTGTGACATCGGGAGCAGTCGAGGTCGCTGACGTCAACCCGGCCTCGTGAGTACCCTGCAGCGCGCCCGGCACCCGGGGGCCCGGCCAGGGTCGGTCCAGGCTGTCCCGGTCCGGCATCCCGGGCGATGGGTGGGCGCCGCCATCATCGCGGTGCTGGTCGCGATGGCGGTCAACAGCGTGATCACCAATCCGAACTGGGAGTGGGCCTTCCAGCTGGACAACGCGTTCTCCCCGCCGGTCTTGCGGGGGGTGCTCACCACGCTCTGGCTGACCGTGGTCGCCATGGTGATGGGAGTCGCGCTCGGGGTGATCCTCGCCGTGATGCGCCTGTCGCCGAACCCGGTCCTCAGCGGCGCAGCCTGGTTCTACATCTGGCTGTTCCGCGGCACGCCGGTGTACGTCCAACTGATCATCTGGGCGACCATCGGTGCGCTGTACAAGCAGCTGTCGTTCGGCATCCCGTTCGGCCAGGCGTTCTTCACCTTCGACACGCGCACACTCATCCCGAACGTCGTGGCGGCACTGCTGGGCCTTGGACTCAACGAGGCCGCCTACATGGCGGAGATCATCCGAGCCGGCATCCTCTCGGTCGACGAGGGCCAGTCGGAGGCCGCAAGCGCCCTGGGCATGTCGCGCCTGCTCACCCTGCGCCGCATCGTCCTGCCCCAGGCGATGCGGGTGGTCGTGCCCCCGACCGGGAACGAGACCATCTCCATGCTGAAGACGACCTCGCTGGTCGTGGCAGTGCCGTACTACGAGCTGCTCTTCAACGCGCAGGCCATCGGGACCCGCACATTTCGTCCGTTCCCGATGCTCATCATGGCCAGCCTGTGGTACCTCGCGATGACCTCCGTCCTCATGGTGGGGCAGTACTACATCGAGCGGTACTACGCGAAGGGCACGGTGCGCTCCCTACCCCTGACGCCCCCGCAGAGGCTGCGTCAGCGACTCACCCGGGCGGAGCTGAGATGACTACCAGCAGCGGCGAGCCGATGGTGCGCGCCGAGCAGGTGCAGAAGTGGTTCGGCCGCACCCAGGTGCTCAAGGGGATCGACCTCGTTGTCACCGAGAAGGAGGTCTGCTGCATCATCGGCCCGTCCGGATCCGGCAAGTCCACCTTCCTGCGCTGCATCAACCACCTCGAGGCGGTCGACGCCGGGCGGTTGTCTGTCGCCGGAGAGCTCATCGGCTACCGACAGCGCGGCGGGAAGATCTACGAGATGCGGGAGCGCGAGGTGGCCCGGCAGCGGCAGGACATCGGCATGGTGTTCCAGCGCTTCAACCTGTTCCCACACATGACCGCGCTGCAGAACGTCATGGAGGCGCCGATCCGGGTGAGGGGCGAGAGCAAGGCCCTCGTACGCGAGCGTGCCCAGCGGCTGCTCGACCGGGTCGGGCTCGGCGACCGAGGCCAGGCGTACCCGACCCAGCTCTCCGGGGGGCAGCAGCAGCGGGTGGCGATCGCGCGAGCGCTGGCCATGGAGCCCCGGTTGATGCTCTTCGACGAGCCCACGTCCGCGCTCGACCCGGAGCTCGTGGGAGACGTGCTCGACGTGATGCGCCAACTCGCCGAGGACGGGATGACGATGATCGTGGTGACCCACGAGATGGGCTTCGCCCGCGAGGTCGGTGATGCCATGGTCTTCATGGACGACGGGGTGGTCCTGGAAGCTGGAACGCCTCGAGAACTGCTCGCGTCTCCGCAACACGCACGCACCCGAGCCTTCCTGTCCAAGGTGCTGTGAGGCGTCCGGTAGGGGACCTTCCGACAAGACGGTGATCAGGTGACGAGGGTGGTGACCACGGCGAAGTAGATGAGCAGC
>CAYHHE010000083.1:0-12960 GCA_964356295.1 uncultured Actinomycetes bacterium
TCCCCACTGATCACGTTTGGCACGCTCGCGTGGGGTTTGCATGGCTCCGACACAGTGCAAACCCCACGCTCACCGTGCAAAGGCCGGGACGGGCTCACCGAAGGCCGCCGGAAGGCGCCGCGGCACGTCCAGCCCTCGCCGCCGCCGGCGGCCCCGACCGCCCCGTCCCCACTGATCACGTTTGGCACGCTCGCGTGGGGTTTGCATGGCTCCGACACAGCGCAAACCCCACGCTCACCGTGCAAAGGCCGGGGGCGGGCGCACCCGTCGCGGGACAACGCAGGCGGGACGGGCGGCAGGGCGGACGGGCCAGCCGCGCCGAGGGTCAGCGAGACGGGGACAGGGTCAGAAGCGGGGACGCGAGCGAAGCGCGTCCAGCGCCTCCTCGAGGATCTGGGCGCCGTCGGCGTCCGAGCGCCGCTCCTTCACGTAGGCGAGATGGGTCTTGTAGGGCTCGGTGCGCGGCGCGGGCGGCGGGTTGTCCGGGTCCTGGCCACCGGGCAGGCCGCACCGCGGGCAGTCCCACTCATCGGGGATCTCCGCGTCCTGAGCGAACGGCCGCTCGGTTGCGTGCCCGTTCTCGCAGTAGTACGTGACGTGGACCCGGCCCTCGAGCTCACCCCGCTCGGTCTCCCCCATCGGCCCCGCGCCGACCCTGCTGCCCCGGATCGCACTGCCACCTGCCATGGGTCAACTCCCTACGGATGCGTCCCCGCCGTGCCCGGACAGACCGGGACGTCAGCGCCGATGTCTGGTGATCGTACAGACCGCGTCTCCCCGGCGGTCGGGGAGCGGTGGGCGGCGCACGTCGGGTTCACCCAGGGGAGTTGGCCAGCAGGCTCGCCGCGACGATGCTGGCGGCCCAGAGCAGGCCGATGGCCACGGTGATCCGGTCGAGGTTGCGCTCGGCGATGGACGAGCCGCCCAACGACGTCGAGACCCCACCTCCGAACATGTCCGACAGGCCACCGCCCTTGCCCTTGTGCAGCAGCACAAGGAGCAGCAGAAGCAGGCTGGTGATCACCAGCAGGATCTGGAACAGCAGCAGCATGGATGGGGGCTCCGTGGACGAGGCGAGGCCTGGCGCCTCAAGCGTACGCCAGGCCTCGACCCGGGGTCGCGCGAAGGCGGAGCGGGATCAGCCGTTGCGGTAGCGGACGATTCCGACGAACTCCTCGGCATCCAGGCTTGCGCCGCCGATCAGGGCACCGTCGACGTCCGGCTGGGCCATGATCCCTGCGGCGTTGGAGGCCTTGACTGAGCCGCCGTAGAGGATGCGCACCCCGTCGGCGAGGTCCGGCGTGTACAGCTCACCCAGCCGGGCGCGGATCGCCCCGCACAGCTCCTGCGCGTCGTCGGGGGTGGCCGTCAGGCCGGTGCCGATCGCCCACACCGGCTCGTAGGCGATGACGATCCGGGCGGCCTGCTCGGCAGGGATGTCGGCCAGCCCGCCGTCCAGCTGCGCCAGGGTGTGCGGCACGTGCTCGCCGGCCTCGCGGACCTCCTTCTCCTCCCCGATGCACATGATCGGGACGAGGTCGTTGCGGAAGGCCGCGACCACCTTGCTGTTGACCACCTCGTCGGTCTCGTCGTGGTAGGCCCGCCGCTCGGAATGCCCGACGGCGGCGTAGGTGCAGCCCAGCTTGGACAGCATCGGACCGCTCACCTCACCGGTGTAGGCGCCGGAGTCATGCGCGGAGATGTCCTGGCTGCCGTAGACGATGGGGATCCTGTCGGCGTCGACGATGGTCTGCACCGACCGGATGTCGGTGAACGGGGTCAGCACCGCGACCTCGACCGCCGCGTAGTCCTCGTCGGTCAGGCTGAACGAGATGGCCTGGACGTGGGCGATGGCCTCGAGGTGGTTGAGGTTCATCTTCCAGTTGCCGGCCATCAGGGGCGTGCGTGCGTCGGTCATGGTCAGTCCTCCAGTGCTGCGATGCCGGGAAGTGTCTTGCCCTCGAGCAGCTCGAGGCTCGCCCCACCACCGGTGGAGATGTGGCCGAAGCCCTCCTCGAGGTCCAGCTGACGAACCGCCGCTGCCGAGTCGCCGCCGCCGACGACGCTCAGCCCGTCCACCTCGCTGATCGCCTTGGCAACCTCCAACGTGCCGGTGGCGAACTGCGGCACCTCGAAGACGCCCATCGGCCCGTTCCACACCACGGTGTGCGCGTCAGTGATCTTCGAGCGGAACAGCTCGATGGTCTGCGGGCCGATGTCCAGGCCCATCTGGTCGGCCGGGATCGCGTCGGCCGCGACGACCTCGGACGGTGCGTCCTGGCTGATCTCGGCGGCGACGACCACATCGACGGGCAGGACCAGCTCGACACCGGACGAGGCCGCGGTGGCCAGGTACCCCTCGACCGTCGCCAGCTGGTCGGTCTCCAGCAGCGAGCGGCCGACCTCGTGGCCCTGCGCCTTGAGGAAGGTGAAGCACATCCCGCCACCGATCAGCAGCCGGTCGACCTTGCCCAGCAGGTTGTCGATGACCCCGAGCTTGTCCGACACCTTCGACCCGCCGAGGACGACCACGTACGGACGATCGGGGTCGGTGAGCACCTTGTCGAAGGCCTGGACCTCCTTGAGCACCAGCGGTCCGGCCGCGTGCGGCAGCCGCTCGGCGATGTCGGTCACCGAGGCCTGCTTGCGGTGGCTGACGCCGAAGCCGTCGTTGACGTAGGCGTCGCCGAGGGCCGCCAACTCGTCGGCGAACGCGCCGCGCTCGGCGTCGTCCTTGCTGGCCTCCCCCGGGTTGAACCGCAGGTTCTCCAGCACGGCGACCTCACCATCGCCCAGCGCCGCGACCACGGCCTTGGCGGACTCGCCGACGGAGTCGGTCGCGAACGCGACGTCGGTCCCGAGCAGCTCGCCGAGCCGCGTCGCCACCGGGGCGACGGAGTACTTGGGGTCGGGGGCGCCCTTGGGACGCCCCAGGTGCGCCATGACGATGACCTTCGCCCCGGCCTCACGCAGCTGCGTGATCCCGGGCAGCGCGGCCCGGATCCGGCCGTCGTCGGTGATGGTCTGCCCGTCGAGCGGGACGTTGAAGTCGGCCCGGACGAGAACCCGCTTGCCGCGCAGGTCTCCCAGGCTGTCGATGGTGGCTACCACGGCGATGTCCTCTCTGGTGGGTGTCTCGGCCAGTCGGATGGGAACAGGTGATCAGGTCCGGACGCGGGACGTCCGAGGGACCGCAGGGTCCCCCGGACGTCCCACTGGCGTGCGTCCTGGGCTTACAGGTTGTTGCCGACCAGCACGCTGATGTCGATCAGGCGGTTGCTGTAGCCCCACTCGTTGTCGTACCAGCCCAGCACCTTGGCGGTGGTGCCGATCGTCTTGGTGGTCAGGGCGTCGATCGTCACCGATGCCGGGCTGGTGACGATGTCGCTGGAGACGATCGGGTCCTCGGTGTAGACGAGCTTGCCGGCCAGCGGGCCGGACTCCGAGGCGGCCTTGAACGCCGCGTTGATCTCCTCGGCGGTACCTTCGCGGCTCATCTCGAAGGTCAGGTCGGTGGCCGACCCGGTCGGCACCGGGACGCGCATGGCGTAGCCGTCCAGCTTGCCCTTCATCTCCGGGATGACCAGGCCGATGGCTGCCGCCGCGCCGGTCGAGGTCGGGATCTGGTTGGTCGCGGCGCCCCGGGCCCGGCGCAGGTCAGAGTGCGCGAAGTCGAGGACCGGCTGGTCGTTGGTGTAGGCGTGGATGGTGGTCATGAGGCCACGCTCGACCCCGACGCTGTCCAGCAGCACGCGCACCATCGGCGCGAGGCAGTTCGTCGTGCAGGACGCGTTGGAGATCACGGTCATCGTCGCCGGGTCGTAGTCCGCGTCGTTGATCCCCATGACGAAGGTGCCGTCGACGTCCTTGGCGGGCGCGGAGATGATGACCTTCTTGGCACCGCCGTCGAGGTGCGGCTGGCACTGGGGGCCGGTGCGGAACACACCGGTGGACTCGATGACGACGTCGGCACCCATGTCGCCCCAGCCGATCTTCGACGGGTCGCGCTCGGCGGAGGCGTTGACGGCCTTGCCGTCGATCATGATGCTTGTGTCGTCGTACTCGACCTGACGGCCGAACCGACCCAGGATCGAGTCGTACTTGAGCAGGTGAGCAAGTGTCTTGTTGTCGGTGAGGTCGTTGATGCCGACGATCTCGACGTCTGATCCAGCCTCGTACACGGCGCGCAGGAAGTTACGTCCGATACGGCCGAAGCCGTTGATTCCGACCCGAACTGTCACGGTCAGACCTTTCTGCCGGCTGGCGCGCCGGCGGGTGGGGGACCGGGTCTTCCCGATCCGCAGGGGGCACGAACGTGGCTCGACTCAGACCCTAGGACAGCCAGAGGCTCGCCGTCCCCCGTTCGCCACGATCAGGGCTCGAGAAGATCAGGGCTGATCCCGGCCTCGGTGTCCGGGATCCCCTGCTCGCGTGCGTTCCGGTCCGCCATCGCGAGCAGCCGCCGGATCCGCCCGGCGATGGCGTCCTTGGTCATGGGCGGGTCGGACAGGGCGCCGAGCTCCTCGAGGCTGGCCTGGCGGTTGGCCATCCTCAGCTGACCGGCGGTGCGCAGGTGCCCGGGCACCTCGTCCCCGAGGATCTCCAGCGCACGCTCGACCCGGGCGCTGGCCGCGACAGCCGCTCGAGCCGAGCGACGCATGTTCGCGTCGTCGAAGTTGGCCAGCCTGTTGGCCGTCGCGCGCACCTCCCGTCGCACCCGGCGGTCCTCCCAGGCAAGGACACAGTCGTGCGCGCCGAGCCGGGTGAGCAGGGCGCCGATGGCGTCGGCGTCGCGGATGACGACCCGGTCCACCCCGCGCACCTCGCGGGCCTTGGCGGTGATGCCGAGCCGCCGCGCCGCCCCGACGAGCGCGAGGGCCGCCTCTGACCCGGGGCTGGTGACCTCCAGAGACGCCGAGCGACCGGGCTCCATGAGCGACCCATGAGCGAGGAAGGCGCCGCGCCACGCCGCTTCGGCGTCACAGAGGTGACCGTTGACCACCGCCGGCGGCAACCCGCGGACCGGCCGTCCGCGGACGTCGATCAGCCCGGTCTGGCGGGCCAGCCCCTCGCCGTCGCGTGTGACGCGTACGAGGTAGCGGGGGCCCTTGCGGATACCGCTGGGCTGGACGACCACCAGCTCGCTGCGGTGACCGAAGACGTCGGCGAGGTTGATCCGAAGCCGGCGTGCGGCGGCGCCGGTGTCCAGCTCGGCCTCGACGACGATCCGTCCGCCGACGATGTGCAGCCCACCGCCGAAACGCAGCAAGGAGGACGTCTCGGCCTTGCGGCAGCAGACCTTCGTGACGGGCAGGGCGGCGAGCTCGGCCTTGACCGCCGCAGTCATCGCCACGGCGGAATCCTGCCACGGCCCCCGAGAGCGGCAAGGGCAGCCATGAGCCGCTGGGGGTCATGCCGCTCCGGGGCTGTCTCGGACGCCAGCCGCGCCAGCACCACCTCGGCCCCCAGGTCGTCGGCAGCCCGCTTCAGCTCCGCAACGTCCGGCACCGAGCACGGGTCGGCCAGCACGACGTCGACGGTGAGCCGCGGCGCGTACAGGGCCAGCACCTCGAGCAGGTTCTCCGGCGAGTACTCCTCGGTCTCCGCAGTGGCCGAGAGCAGGTTGAGCAGCACGAGCCGCCGGGCCGACGTCGTCGCGACCGCATCCGCCAGGTCGGGCACCAGCAGGTGCGGGATCACCGAGCTGAACCACGACCCGGGTCCGAGGACGACCAGGTCCGCCTCGTGGACGGCCTGCACGGCCTCCGGGCAGGCCGGTGGCTCGGACGGCAGCAGCGACACGTCCACGACCCTTCCGGGCGCGGTCGCCACCTCGACCTGGCCGACCACCTCGACGGGCTCGGTCGAGCCCGGCGGGATGACCAGCGCCCGCAGGCTCAGCGGGACCGTCGACATGGGCAGCACCCGCCCGTGCGCCCGCAGCAGGTCGCCGACGAGGTCGAGCCCCGCGACGGCGTCGCCGAGGCGCTGCCACACCGCGGCGATCAGCAGGTTCCCCAGCGCATGGCCGGACAGGTCGCCGTCCCCGGCGAACCGGTGCTGGAGGACCTCCGCCCAGGTTCGTCCCCAGGTGTCGTCCCCGCACAGCGCGGTGAGGGCCATGCGCAGGTCGCCGGGCGGGAGCACGTCGTACTGCTCACGGATCCGACCGCTGGACCCCCCGTTGTCGGCGACGGTCACCACGGCCGTCAGCCGCTCGGTCAGCCGGCGCAGCGCCGCCAGCGACGCGGCGAGGCCATGGCCGCCGCCCAGGGCGACCACGGCCGGCCCGCTCGCGCCAGCGACGACGCTCATGCCCGTCACTCCCGGCCAAGGTCGCGGTGGACGACGCTGGCGGTGTAACCGTCCTCGCGCAGGATGCGGCCCAGCTCCTCCGACACCGCGACGCTGCGGTGCTTGCCCCCGGTGCACCCCACGGCCAGGGTCACGAACCGCTTCCCCTCCTCCAGGTAGCCCGGGAGCATGGTGCGCAGCACCTCGGTGTACTCCGCGATGAATGCCCCGGCGCGCGGCCGGCCCATCACGTAGTCGCGCACGACCTGGTCGCGGCCGGTGTGCGGGCGCAGCTCGGGTACCCAGAAGGGGTTGGGCAGAAACCGCAGGTCTGCGACGAGGTCGGCGTCCACCGGGATGCCGTACTTGAACCCGAAGGACAGCACGATGATCCGCAGCTGGTCGTCCGGGCCGGCGAACGCGGCGCGCACCCGGTGGCCGAGCTGGTGGATGGTGAGGCTGGAGGTGTCGACGACCAGGTCGGCCCTGGCGCGCAGCCTGGCCAGCACCTGACGCTCCGCGACGATCCCGTCGATGATGCGGCCCTCGCCCTGCAGCGGGTGCGGACGACGGGCACTCTCGAACCGCCGGACCAGCACCTCGTCGGAGGCCTCCAGGAACAGCACGGTGGCCTGGCGGTCGGCCCGTCGGGCCGCTTTCACCGCGTCGTCCAGCTCGGCGAACAGCTCGCCGCTGCGCACGTCGGTCACGATGGCCACTCGCTGCGGCCCAGATCCGGTGTCGGCTGTCTCGTCGATCGTGGTCACCAGCTGGGGCAGCAGTCGCGGTGGCATGTTGTCCACGACCCACCAGCCGAGGTCCTCCAGCACGTCGGCCACGGCGGACTTGCCCGCCCCGGACATGCCGGTGATGACGAGCAGGTCGGCTGAGCGTGCTGGCTGGAACGGCACGACGACCCCCGGACGGTGGCGGCGGGCCGCCGGGTGGCGACCCGGTGCTGCTGGTCAGGTCAGGATCTCACCAGTGCTGACGTTGACCGCCGGCGCCGGCTCGTCCTCGGCGAGCGCGGCGACGACCGCCTGCGCCAGCTGCGGCCCGATGCCACGGACGGCGGCGACCTCCTCGACCGTTGCCGACCGTAGTCGCTTGACCGACCCGAAGTGGCGCAGCAGCGCCCGCCGACGGACCTCGCCGAGGCCGGGGACGGCGTCCAGCCGGCTCTCGGTCGCCGACCGGCGCCGCTTGCTCCGGTGGTAGGTGATCGCGAACCGGTGCGCCTCGTCCCGGATCCGCTGCAGCAGGTACAGCCCCTCGCTGCTCCTGGGCAGGATCACCGGGTGCTGCTGCCCGGGCAGCCACACCTCCTCCAGCCGTTTGGCCAGCCCGCACACCGCAACCCCGCCGGGCCCACTGTCGATGCCCAGGTCGGCCAGCGCTGCGGTCGCGGCTGCCACCTGCGGGGCTCCGCCGTCCACGACGAGCAGGGACGGGGCGTAGGCGAAGCGTCGGGGACGCCCGGTGGTCGGGTCCAGCCCGGCCGGCGAGGCCAGCGCGAGGCCGGCGGCCGACCCGTCCGGGATCTCGGCGTCGACGGCGCCCTCGACCTCCCCGACCTGCTCGCGCTCCTCGAGGTAGCGGCGGAACCGGCGCGTCACCACCTCCCGCACCGCATCGACGTCCGAGGACCGGCCGTCACGGGAGCGGATCTCGAAGCGGCGGTAGTCGCTCTTGCGGGGCAGCCCGTCCTCGAACACCACCAGGGAGGCGACGACTGCGTCGCCCATCAGGTGCGAGACGTCGATGCACTCCATGCGCAGCGGCGCCTCGGGCAGGTCGAGTGCCTGCTGGATCTCCTCCAGGGCGCGGCTGCGGGTGGTCAGGTCGCTGGCCCGACGTGTCTTGTGCAGGGCCAGGGTCTGCGTGGCGTTCTGCGCCACGGTCGACATCAGCGCCCGCTTGTCCCCCCGCTGCGGGACCCGGACGTCCACGGGGCCGCCGCGGTGCTCGCGCAGCACGTCCACCAGCGCAGCCGCTTCCGCGGGGTCCTCGGCCACAGCGGGCACCAGGACGAGCCGAGGCACCGACGACGGCTCGGCGTCGGCGTACAGCTGGAGCAGGAACCTCTCCACCAGCGCCCCCGCGTCGGCGTCGTCGGTGCGGTCAGCCACCCAGCCCCGCTCCCCGCGGATGCGTCCCCCGCGGACGTGGAACACCTGGACGGCGACCTCCAAGGGGTCCTCGGCCAGAGCGACCACGTCGGCGTCCGTGCCGTCACCCAGCACGACGGCGTTGCGCTCGAGCGCTCGCTCCAGGGCTGCGATGTCGTCACGCAACCTCGCCGCCTGCTCGTACTCCTGGCCGCCCGCGGCCGCCGCCATCTCGCTGCGCAGCCGGCGAAGGAACTCGCTCGTACGGCCCTCCATGAACGCGACGAAGTCGTCCACCAGCGCGCGGTGCTCCTCGGCTGAGACGCGGCCCACACAGGGGGCGGAGCACTTGCCGATGTAGCCCAGCAGGCACGGGCGTCCCACCTGCCCGGCCCGGCGGAACACTCCGGACGAGCAGGTGCGCACCGGGAACACCCGCAGCACCTGGTCCAGCGTCTCCCGGATCGCCCAGGCGTGGGCGTAGGGCCCGAAGTACCGCACGCCCCTGCGCTTGGCGCCGCGCATGACCAGCACGCGGGGGTACTCCTCCCCTACGGTGACCGCGAGGTACGGGTAGGACTTGTCGTCGCGGTATCGCACGTTGAACCGCGGGTCGAACTCCTTGATCCAGGAGTACTCCAGCTGCAGCGCCTCGACCTCGGTCTCCACGACCGTCCAGTCGACCCCCGCCGCGGCCGTCACCATGGCCTGCGTGCGCGGGTGCAGCGCTGCGAGGTCGGCGAAGTAGGAGCTCACCCGGGAGCGCAGGCTCTTGGCCTTGCCCACGTAGACGACCCGACCGTCGTCGTCGACGAACCGGTACACCCCCGGCGCGTCGGGCAGCGACCCCTGCGCGGGACGGTAGGTGGCCGGGTCAGCCATCCCGCTCGTTCGCGGTCATGCTCAGGCGGGCACCACCTGGTCGCCGGACACGCTGACGGCGACCTCCGGCAGCGGCGAGGGTGCCGGGCCACCGACCACCGAGCCGTCCTCGATGGAGAACCGGGAGTTGTGGCAGGCGCACGAGATCGTCTCGCCGTCCACCGCGGACACCTGGCAGCCCTGGTGGGTGCAGGTGCTGGAGAACCCCTTGAACTCCCCCTCGGTGGGCTGCGTGACGACGACCCCAGCTGCCCCGACGATGACCCCGCTTCCGACGGGCACGTCTGCGGTGGCCACCAGCGCCTCGCCGTCGCCTCCGCCTCCGCCGGCGTCCTCGCCGCCGGCGTCCTCGCCGCCGCCTTCGGAGTCAGTGTCCGCGCCGCTGTCGTCGTCCGCGCCGCACGCCGCGAGCAGGGCGGCGCCGCCCACGACCGCGGCACCACCGAGGACAGCACGACGGGTAAGAGGGGTCTGCGTCATGCCCCTAGCCTGCCAGGTGGGCTGCCCCGCTTCCTGCCGGGGCGGACTGGATTCGCGACACGCCGACGCGGCGGTCGTCCATTTCGCACGTCTCGCCGATGGCCTGGTGTGCGACGTCCGCGTGGGCCGGCGTTGCGGCCGCCTTGCCACTCCCGGCAGTCCCGATCGCCTACCGGTCCAGGCCCAGGACCGGCGGGTAGTCCTGGTCAGCTGCGGGGCGTCCCCGACACGGCCGGGGGCTGGGACAGCACCACTGTCGTCCCTCACCCCAGTGATCTCCGGTCCGAGCGCCGCTGCCGAGGCAGGCGCAACCGAGCACCACGACCATGATCAGCGCGCCCTGGGTGTCGCCCACCCATGATCAACGCGCCCTGGGTGTCGCCCACCCATGATCAACGCGCCCTGGGTGTCGCCGGCCCGCCCGTCAGAGCGCCCCAGGTGTCGCCGGCCCGGCCGTCAGAGCGCCCCAGGTGTCGCTATCACGACACCAAAGGCGCGTTGATCATGGCAGGAACAACACCTACAGCGCGCTGATCATGCTCAAGGCACACCGAAGCGCCCCTGATCAAGCGTGGGCCACGCCGAAGCGCCCCTGATCATGCTCGGGGAGCGCAGCGCCAGCGGCCAGCACGGGGACGAGGAACCGTCCGGTGTGGCTGGACTCCACCTCGGCCACCTGCTCCGGGGTGCCGGCCGCCACGACAGCGCCGCCGCCGGACCCGCCCTCCGGTCCGAGGTCGATGACCCAGTCAGCGGTCTTGATCACGTCGAGGTTGTGCTCGATGACCAGCACGGTGTTGCCCTTGTCGACCAGGCCCTGCAGCACTCCGATGAGCTTGCGGACGTCCTCGAAGTGCAGACCGGTCGTCGGCTCGTCCAGCACGTAGACCGTGCGGCCGGTGGATCGCTTCTGCAGCTCGGACGCGAGCTTGACCCGCTGTGCCTCACCGCCGGACAGGGTGGGCGCGGGTTGGCCGAGCCGGACGTACCCGAGGCCGACGTCGACCAGGGTGCTCAGGTGCCGGGCGATGGCGGGCATGGCGGCGAAGAAGCTCAGCGCCTCCTCGATGGGCATGTCCAGCACCTCAGCGACGGTCCGGCCCTTGAAGTGCACCTCGAGGGTCTCGCGGTTGTAACGGGCGCCGTGACACACCTCGCACGGCACGTACACGTCGGGCAGGAAGTTCATCTCGATCTTGATGGTGCCGTCGCCCGAGCACGGCTCGCAGCGCCCACCCTTGACGTTGAACGAGAACCGGCCCGGCTGGTAGCCGCGGATCTTCGCCTCCTCGGTCTCGGCGAACAGCCGCCGGACGTGGTCGAACACCCCGGTGTAGGTCGCGGGGTTGGATCGCGGGGTGCGCCCGATCGGCGACTGGTCGACGTGCACCACCTTGTCGACGTGCTGCAGCCCCTCGATACGGCGATGCCGTCCGGGCACGGCCCGCGCGGCGTACACGTGGCGGGCCAGCGCGTTGTAGAGCACGTCGTTGACCAGGGTGGACTTGCCGGACCCGCTCACGCCGGCGACCGCGACGAAGCACCCGAGCGGGAAGTCGACGGTGAGGTTTCGCAGGTTGTGCTCACGGGCGTCGACCACCCGCAGCACCCGGCCGGGGTCGGTGGGCCGGCGGATCGCGGGGACCTCGATACGCGCCCGTCCGGAGATGTAGGCACCGGTGATCGAGGAGGGGTGCTTCTCCAGCTCCGAAACCGGCCCGGACACGACGATCTGGCCACCGTGCTCGCCCGCGCCTGGGCCGATGTCGACCACCCAGTCGGCGGTGCGGATCGTGTCCTCGTCGTGCTCGACGACGATGAGGGTGTTGCCGAGGTCGCGCAGCCGCACCAGCGTCTCGATGAGCCGGCGGTTGTCGCGCTGGTGCAGCCCGATGCTCGGCTCGTCCAGCACGTAGAGCACCCCGACCAGGCCGGAGCCGATCTGGGTGGCCAGCCGGATGCGTTGCGCCTCACCTCCGGCCAGGGTGGCCGCGGGGCGGTCCAGCGTGAGGTAGTGCAGCCCGACGTCGACCAGGAAACGCAGCCGTTCGTTGACCTCCTTGAGCACGCGTGCCGCGATCTGCTGCTCGCGGTCGGTGAGCTCGAGGTCGACCAGGAACCGCTGGCACTCCCCGATGGGCAGGGCGGCCACTTCGGCGATGGAGCGTCCTGCGAGGGTGACAGCCAGCACCTCCGGCTTGAGCCGGGTGCCGCGGCAGGCCGGGCAGGGCACCTGCCGCATGAACCCGGCGTACCGCTCGCGGCTGGCGTCGCTCTCGGCCTCGCGGTGCCGCCGCTCGACGAACGGGACGATGCCCTCGTATGTGGTGTCGTAGGCCCGGGCCCGTCCGTACCGGTTGGTGTAGCGGACGTGGATGGGCTCCGGGTAACCGAACAGGACGGCCTTGCGGGCATGGTCGGGCAGGTCGACGAACGGGTCGTCCACGCTGAACCCGAGGGTGTCGCCCAGGGCGGTGACCTGCCGGAAGAAGTACTCGCTCGTGGCGCCGGAGCCCCACGGGGCCAGCGCGCCGTCACGCAGCGACATGGACGGGTCGGGCACGACGAGGTCGGGGTCGACCTCCATGCGGGTGCCGAGCCCGGTGCACTCCGGGCAGGCGCCGAACGGGGAGTTGAAGGAGAAGGAGCGCGGCTCGGGCTCCTCGAACGACACGTCGTGCTCCAGGCAGGCCAGATGCTCGGAGAACGTGCGCTCCCGCTCCGGATCGTCGGCGGGCAGGTCGACCATCTCGAGGACGACGATGCCCCCGCCGAGGCGCAGAGCCGTCTCCACCGAGTCGGTGATGCGCTGCTTGGCCCTGGTGCGGACCACGAGACGGTCGATGACGACCTCGATGGAGTGCTTCTCCTGCTTCTTCAGCGTCGGCGGCTCGGTCAGCGGGTGCACCACGCCGTCCACCCGGGCACGGGCGTACCCCTGCGAGCCGAGCGTCCGGAACAGGTCGACGTACTCGCCCTTGCGGCCTCGCACGACAGGGGCCAGCACCTGGAAGCGGGTGCCCTCGGGCATCTCCAGGATGCGGTCGACGATCTGCTGCGGCGTCTGGCGGCTGATCGGCTCACCACCGATGGGGCAGTGCGGACGGCCGGCTCGGGCGTAGAGCAGCCTGAGGTAGTCGTAGACCTCGGTGATGGTGCCGACCGTCGAGCGCGGGTTGCGTGAGGTCGACTTCTG
>CAYHHE010000084.1:0-12709 GCA_964356295.1 uncultured Actinomycetes bacterium
CCCGCATCAAACTCCGGCACCTATACCCACAGCATTGAACGCGACGGTCTACTAGCCTCCCGTCCCGTCCCGTCCCGTCCCCGGCATCCGCCCCGTCCACGCGATCTTGACGAAACGTTCGACCCGCCGGGCTGGAGTCGACCGAAACGTCAAGATCGCCGCCGGGGCGGGGTGGAAGTCGACGGAAACGTCAAGATCGCGTGGACGGGGCGACCGCGGGACGGGCTCTGCGAGCCAGACCTCACGCGCCGGGTGCTGGTTGCCTGATGCTGGGGCAACCGTCACCAAGGGTTCGCCTCTCCTTGCGCGATGGTTTCGCGCGACCCCGTAGCGTCGGGGTATGCCATGGTTCAAGGTCGAGGTCGAGCGCGAGTTCGAGATCGAGGCGGACAGCCCTGAAGCGGCGAGGGCGATACTCGAGGGGATTGACGTTCCCACCCCCGAGGGCGTGTCGGTGCGCAACGTGGGTGAGGTCGAGATCGAGGTCGAGGAGCCTGACGAGGGCGACGACGGGGCCGAGTAGTCGTCCCACAGGCTTGCTGACAGCAATAACCCGGGCCCGAAAGCCCTGGACCGGCGTCGTCGCGAGGTCGACACTGTCGGGGCAGCCAGGTCTGGGAGGCCGTCGATGCCTGCACGCGTGCTCGCCCTGCTCGCAGTGATCGTCCTCGGGCTGCTGGCCCTCGGGCTCCTGTGGTTCCTCGGGATGCGCAACAAGAACTCCGTCGTGGTCAAGGCGCAGCGGCGCATCAACCGGGCACTGGTCAACCCGAGCCAGCTCAAGACGGCCGGGACACCCGGCGCCTACGCCTCCATCGTCCGCCACACCGGTCGCACCTCTGGGCGGCAGTACGAGACGCCGGTCGGGGCGGTGCCGACCGAGGACGGCTTCGTCATCGGCCTCATGTACGGCTCGCAGTCGGACTGGCTCAAGAACGTGCTCGCCAGCGGCTCGGCCACGATCGTCTTCGAGGGCGCCACCTACCCGGTCGACCGACCGGAGGTGCTGTCGTGGGAGGCCGCTGCACACCTGTTCCCGGACGAGGAGCGCAGGAGCTTCCGCTTGTTCGGCGTCCGGGAGTGCCTGACGGTGCGCCGCGTCGACGCGGCGTGACCACTGCGCCGTCGCTTCAAGGGGTAGTCGGACTCGCTCCGACGGCCCCACGCGAACACACGGGGAGCGGTGGAACCTCGAATCGGTCGGCACGATACGGTGAGGCCGACCTCGCTGGCTGACGGTGGAAAGGGCGCGAGCATGGCGGATGTCGAGCGTGTGCTGGATGAGGCGGGCCTGACGAACGAGCAGGTCCGCGAGTACGTCACGTACTGGGCCGACCTGACCGGGGCCGAGCGCGTCGAGGTGGTGAGCGCGGCCGACGACGCGCGCCTGATCCAGGAGTCGTTGGACGCCGGGGAGATCGTCCCGGCCGGCGAGGGGGTGTACTACTCGCGCAGCTACTGGAAGGACACCGCTCGCACCGAGGAGCGGACGGTCGTGGCCACCAACAACCCCGACGACAAGGGCGTCTACAACAACTGGCGGCCCGCTGCGGAGATGAAGGCGCTGCTCAAGGAGCGGATGCGGGGGGCATCGGCCGGCAAGACCATGTACGTGATCCCCTACCTGATGGCTCCGCCCGGTGCGCCCCTGGAGGACTTCGCCGCCGGTGTGGAGCTGACCGACCACCGCACCGTCGTGCTGCACATGATCCGGATGGCCCGGGTCGGCCCGGAGCTGGTCGAGAACCTCTCCCACCCGAGCCGGTTCGTCCGAGCCGTCCACGTCACCGGCGACCTGGAGAACCTCGGGCAGGGCACCCCGGAGGACAAGCGCTACTTCGTCACCGTCGGTGACGAGCGGACGATCCTGCACTTCGGCTCCTCCTACGGCGGCAACGCGCTGCTGGGCAAGATCGCGCACGGGCTGCGGCAGGCCTCCTACGACGGCTGGGCCTCCGGCCAGTTCCTCTCCGAGCAGTTCATGCTCATCGGTATCCGGGACAAGGAGACCGGACGGAGCTACCACATCTGTGGGGGGTTCCCGAGTGCCTCGGGCAAGACCAACCTCGCGATGATGCTGGCCCCGGACAGCCTCGGCGACCGCTACCACGTCACGTTCTACGGCGACGACATCGCCTGGCTCTGGGTCGACCCCGACGACGGCAAGCTGTACGGGATGAACCCCGAGTACGGGGTGTTCGGTGTCGCCAAGGACACCAACGAGACGACGAACCCCACCGCCGTCAAGTCCGTCGCCGAGGGCACCGGGGCGCTGTTCACCAACGTCGCCTACAACGAGATCACCCACGAGGTCTGGTGGGAGGGCAAGACCAAGCAGCCCCCTGCCGACGTCACCGGATGGCGCGACTGGAAGGGCGAGCTGATCGCCGACCGCCCCGAGGGCAACAGCGACCCCTGGGCGCACCCGAACAGCCGCTTCACCACCGCGCTGCACAACGTCCCGAACTGCGCACCGGACGTGGACGACCCGCACGGCGTGCCGATCGACGGGATCATCTTCGGCGGACGCACCCGCGACCGCGAGCCCCTCATCCGGGCCATGCACGACCTGGCCGAAGGCGTGTACGACGGGTTGACCCTCGGCGCCGAGGCGACGTTCGCCGCCGAGGGCAAGGAGGGCGAGCTGCGCTACGACCCGATGTCGATGCGCCCGTTCATGTCCTACCCCGAAGGCGCCTACGCCGCGCACTGGCTCAAGATCGTCGGCGCTGCGAAGGTGCAGCCGATCTTCGCGCACGTGAACTGGTTCCAGCGTGACGCCGAGGACGGCCACTTCCTGTGGCCGGGCTATCGGGAGAACCTGCGCCCGCTGCTGTGGCTGATGCAGCTGCGCAACGGCGAGGTGACCGGCCGCGACACCCCGGTGGGCATCATCCCCACGGCCGAGGAGCTCCACCTGACCGACGTCGACATCCCGCCGGAGGACCTGGAGCGGATCCTCTCGATCGACGTGGACAGGTGGCGTCGGGAGATGGAGCACCGCACTGCTCACCTCGAGCAGTTCCACGGCCTGCCCGAGGCCATCTGGGAAGCACATCGCCGGGTCCATGCCGCGTTGGAGCAGCTCGCGGCCGACGAGACGGCGCAGTAGCCCGGGCGGCGCGAGCCCGCGGCGATCGTCCGAAGGTGTGAGGGTCACAGCCCTCACTTCTTCCCACGATAGCGGGCTGCTACGGCTGCGCGGCTCAGTCTGTCGCGGCTGAGCCGACGTCGATCCCGAAGAGCGTGTGGATGGCACGTCGGTACTCACCGAAGTCGCCGCTGCGGGCGAGCTCGCGGGCACGTACCGACGGCTGGTGGAGGATGGCGTTGGAGACCCGGCGCAACGAGCGCGCCACCTCCTCGGCGGTCTCCGGGTCGACGCGGCCACGGATGCGGTCCAGCTCTTCGTTGATGATCGTCATCACGTGCGCGCGCATCGCGACGACCGCATGGTCGGCGGTGCGGCCCCGCTCGTGCGCCTCGAACTCCTCCACCGCCCGAAGGACGATGTCCTGCGCCTGCAGGATCGCAGTCGAGTGCTCCTCCGGTGCGTGCCGCCCGATGAGCTCCAGGTCGATGAGGTCGGCCTCGGGCAGGGCGCTGACGTCGGGGTGGACGTCGGACGACAGCGCCAGGTCCATGATCGGCAGCGGTGAGGACGAGGCGGGACGGGCGGCGCTGATCAGGTCGGCGTCGATGAGGTGGTGGGTCCCGCCGCTGGTGGCGACGACGACGTCGGCAGCGGCCACGGCATCGACGAGCCCCTCGTCCGGCACCGGCCGGACCGGGTGGCTGGCGGCGAACAGAGTCGCCTGCCCGGACGCGGAGTACACGTCCACGCTCGTGCAGCCCCGACGCTGCAGGGATGCCACCACCACCCTGGCGTAGGCCCCGGTGCCCAGCACCAGAGCGCGGCGTCCCTCGAGCGGACCGTGGCGTCGCTCGAGGAGGTCGAGTCCCACCCCGACGATCGAGCGCCCGGCAGCGCCCAGCCCGGTCGAGTAGGTGACGGCTTTCGAGGCGGCCAGGGCGTACTGCAGGAGGCGCTCGAGGGTCGGGTTGGTCGTGCCCTGCTGGCGGGCCACGGCCAGGGCGCGCCTGACCTGACCGGCGATCTCGTCCTCACCGACGACCATCGACTCCAGGCCGGACGCGACGGAGAACAGGTGCTGGGCGGCCTGGGTCCCCAGCAGCACGCTCATCCGGTCCACGACCACCCGCAGCTCGACCCCGGAGGACGCGGCGACGCTGTCCATGGTGAAGTCGACTGCGCTGTGGAACCGGTCCAGGTCGAGGTAGATCTCGAAGCGGTTGCAGGTCGACAGGACGACGGAGCCGCGCACGTGTGGGTGCGAGGAGGTGAGTCGGGCTGCCAGGCCGTCCTCGGCCAGCGACAGCCTGCTGAGCAGGTCGAGGTCCACGTCGTGATGGCTCACCCCGAGCATCACCAGGACCACGGCGGGCCAGTGTAGCGAGCGGGCCGCCGGGCGGCAGCGCCCGTCTGCTGCCGGACGCTGCAGTACCGCCGCCGGGTGATGCGGCGTTCTGGTGGCGTTCGACCCTGTTGGGCATGTTTCGAGCGGAGTACAGATAAGAGGAAGGGATGTGATCCCCATGGTTACGCGTTCTGACCTCAGCGGTTTGGTCGAGCACCTGGACAGCTGGACTGACGCCGGACTGATCACGGCGGACCAGGCCGACGCCATTCGGGCCCATGAGGTCGCGGCCGCCACTCCTGAGCTGCCCCGCTGGGTGGAGCCGGTCGCCTACCTCGGCTCAGCACTCGTCGCTCTCGCGCTGGTCCTGTTCGGCGCGCAGGTGTGGGACCAGCTGGCCACCTGGAGCCGAATCGGCCTCGCGGCTCTCGTCACGGTCATCCTGCTGCTGGCCGGCGCCGCGCTGAACCGCTCGGACGCCGCGCCGGCCCGTCGGGCTGCGTCCTTCGCCTGGCTGCTCACCGTGGCCGGCGTCGCCGCGACGGCTGCGCTGGTGGTCTTCGAGGCGCTCGACCTGGATGAGGACGCCGCGATCACCGTGACGGCGAGCTGCACGCTGCTTGCCGCGCTCGTCCTCTACCTGCTCGCGCACACGGCGCTGCAGCAGGTCGGGCTGGCTGTCGGGGCGGTGTTCTTCCTGGTCTCGATCGGGTCGCTGCTGACGCCGGACGAGCCCTGGATGTTCAGCCTCGCACTGTTCGCGTTGGGCGCGATCTGGCTGCTGCTCACCTGGGGCCAGTTCCTGCGTCCGGAAGGCACCGGATGGGTCCTGGGCGGGCTGCTCGCCCTGGGCGTCGGCTTCGGCGTCGCCGGGGAGCAGCCGATCTGGTCCGGGCTGGGCATCGCCGTCGGACTCGGACTGGTCTACCTGTCCACGGTCATCGACCTGCGGGCGCTGCTGGTCATCGGGGTGGCCGGGCTGGTGGTGTGGATCCCGACCACGGTCATAACGCTGTTCGAGGGATCCGTGGTGGTGCCGGTGGCGATCCTGCTCACCGGTGTCGTGACGCTCACCGTCGTGGTCGCTGCGGTGCGCCTGGGGCGGCCGGCCTCGGCCGGGGAGGAGGCCGGATCGAGCGACGTCCCCGTCCAGGACGAGGAGACCGTCGATGCGTGAGAAGAGGCTGATCGCCGTCGTCGGCGCCGGTGTCGTCGCCGTGGTCGCGATCCTGGTGGTGGTCATCGTCGGTGTGCAGCCCGCTCCCGAGTTCGCCGACCTCGCGGGCAGCGATCTGACCGGGTTCGTGGCCTTCGCCCCCGACGAGGGCGAGGCGCAGTCGGTGCGGATCATCGACCTCTCGACGTCGCGGTCGGTCGAGGCGAACATCCCGCAGGGCGCCGAGACTGCCGGATGGGACGAGGACGGCAACCTCGTGGTCGTCCAGTGGGGTCCGAACGTGACGGTCAGGCATCTGGACCCGACCACGGGTGAGCAGGTGTCGACGACCAAGGACGCGGAGGAGTATCTCGGGCCTGGCGGGCAGGGGGACGTGTGGATCGGCCACAGCGACGGGCTCGTCGTTCTGGAACGCGGCGACGGTGCGACCGCCTCGTTCGAGGCTCCCGAGTCCTACGACGTGACGTCCGCGTCCGCCATGGGTGAGGATCTCGTCGTCTTCGTCGACGAGATGGGTCGGGTCGCGGTGTGTGAGGTCGGTGAGGACGTCATCCCGGTTCAGGTCGCCGACGACGCGATGCCCTGGTGGTGGGTGACCGCGCGGAGCTGACCCGCCTCGGCCTCGGCCGGAGGCGCTGCGAGCCGGGGCTGGTAGACGCAGGCACCGTCCTCGGCCAGCGGGTCGCCGGTGGAGGCGTAGGCCCGGGCGCGGGAGCCGCCGCACAGGTCGGCGTACTCGCATCTCCCGCACCGGCCCCCGAATCGCATGGACCGGATCTGGCGCAGCACCGGGCTGTCTCGGTAGATCTGCGCCAGCGGTGTCTCGCGCACCGACCCGAGATCCAACGGCAGGAACCCGGCCGGGTACACGTGCCCGTCGTGGGCGACGAAGACGATGCCCTTGCCGTCCCGGGTGGCGGCGGTGTGGGCTGACGATCGCTCCCCAGGCTCGCCGAGCCGCCGCACGAGGTCGTCGCGCAGCCGGTCGTAGAGGGCTCCGACGACCGGGGGCTCCCCCGCCCGGCGCTGGGCCACCACACGGCGGAAGAACGGCGCCTCGACCGTGCGGACGATGAACCCGTAGTGGGACGCGTCGAACAGCAGATGGCACACCTGCTCGTGCTCCTCGGGCGAGATCGCACCGGTCGCCTCCCCGCGACCCACGTGGACGAGGAAGAAGACCTCCCAGATGTGCGCGCCGGTGTCCGAGACGATCTGGGCCACGGCCGCGAGCTCCTCGACGTTCGCCCGCATGACGGTGGTGTTGATCTGCACGGTCAGGCCGGCGTCCACCAGGGCCCGGATGGCCGGGACGGTGGCGTCGAAGTGCCGGGGGATCCCACGGATCCCGTCGTGGGTCGCCGCGGTGGCACCGTCGAGGCTCAGCGACACGGCCTTCACCCCGCGGCTGACCATCTGCCCGATCGCCTCGGGGGTCAGCATCGGGGTAACCGACGGGGACATCGCCACCGGGATGCCGCGCTCGGCGGCGTAGTCGACCAGCTCGAAGACGTCGGGACGGAGCAGGCAGTCGCCTCCGGTCAGGATCAGGATCGGGTAGGGGCGGCCGAATCCTGCCACCTGGTCGATGAGGTCGCGGCCCTCCTCGTGGGTGAGCTCGCCGGGCAGCGCGCTGGCGGTGGCCGAGGCGCGGCAGTGCTGGCAGGCCAGCTGGCAGGCCCGGGTCACCTCCCAGAACACCAGCATGGGTCGCTGGGCGAAGTCCACAGCCCGGGGGCGGGTGGCAGACGTCATGGCGTTGCTCCTTCGGCGATCCTGATGGCGGTGGCCTGGGCCTGGGTGACGCAGCCCGACAGCCCGACGCCGCGGTAGGCCGCACCGGTCAGGTGCACCGTGCCGAGACCGGCGAGCTCGGCGTCGAGGCGCTCCAGCCGGGCGCCGTGCCCGACCACGTACTGCGGCATCGACCCTGGCCAGCGCTGGACCAGCGTGTCGACCGGTTCGGCGTCGAACGGCCCAGCGTCGATGCCGAGGATGCGTGCCAGGCCGTCGAGCACCCCGTCGACCAGCTCGTCGTCGGTCATGGCCACCCATCGGGGGTCACCGTGTCGTCCCACCATTGCCTTGATGAGCACCGTGTCGTCGTTGACCAGGTGAGGCCACTTGCTGGTCAACCAGGTGCAGCCCACGATGAGCTCCGCCTCGACCGGCGGGACGAGAAAGCCGGTACCGGGGGGCAGCGGGGGCAGGTCGCCGCGGCGGTAGGCCAGCGTCACGTTGGCGACGTCCACGTACGGGATCTGGCGAAGCAGGCCGGCGGCTGCGGGGGACAACGGTTCGAGGAGGTCGGCCGCGCTGTAGGCGGGGGTGGCGAGGACGACGTCGGAGGCCGTGATCGTGCCGGTGTCGGTCTGCACCGTCAGCCGGCCAGCGGCTGCATGATCGATCTGCGCGACGGTCACCCCGGTGGTGATCGCCTGCGTCCCGAGGGAGTCCGCGAGCGCGTCGGTCAGCCGGCTCATGCCGCCGCGCAGCGACACCAGCGGCGCCGACGGCTTGTCCGTCGCTGGTGGTGCGGTCCGCCGGCGCGCACGCATCGTCAGGTACATGCTGCGTCCGGCACCGGCCATGGCCGCGATCTCCGGCACCGCGCTGCGCGCGCTGAGCACCGCGGGATCGCCCGCGTGCACCCCGCCCAGCAGCGGTTCGACAAGTCGGGTGTAGACCTCGGGGCCGAAACGGGGGCGAAGCATCTCGCGGACCGAGGGGTCGTCGCTGCCGTTGCGCGAGGGCAGCACGAGGTCCAGGCCGGCGCGCGCGGCCCCGAGCGGTGAGATCAGCCCCGAGCGCACCATCGGCCACGGCCGTTCCGGCAGGCCGAACGCCGCCCCGGCAGGAAGCGGCCGGAGCCTGCCCCGGGACCAGATGTAGGCCCCGCCGGGCAGCGGCTCCACGACGGCGGGTCCTAGCCCCAGCTCGTCGATGAGCCCCCGGAGGGCGGCCGCGCGGGCCAGGAACGCATCGGGTCCGGTGTCCACCGGCAGGCCCGCCAGGTCGACGGTGCGGACCTTGCCCCCGACATCTGCCGCCTGCTCGAGGACCGTCACGGCGCCCCGGTCCCCCGTCCGCCTGCGCAGCAGGTACGCCGTGGCCAGCCCGCTCACCCCAGCCCCGATGACCACCGTATGCGGCACCGCCCCATGCTCCCACGCGCGGCCACCACCCGGCGCGGGCCAGTGACGGCGGGCTCAGCCGCCGTGAGTGAGCGTGCGGCGTAGCGCCCGCGCGCTGAGGGTCATCAGCACCGCGGCGATGCCGGCCAGCACGGCGAGCTCGGTGGCGATGCCCGTCAGGCCGGCTCCGTCGTTCACGATCGCGGCCCAGGCGTCCATCGCCCAGGCGTGTGGGGTGAGGTGGCCGACGACCTGCATGACGGGCCCGACGAACTCCAGGGACCACATGGTGCCGCCCAGCATGGCCAGCGCGATGGACGCCGGCACGGCGATGGCGATGGCCTGGTCGGCGGTGCGGGCCAGGGCACCCAGCAGCATCCCGGCGCCGGCGGCGACCAGCGCCCAGACCAGGACGAGCACCGTCACCGCGGGCGCGTTGCCCCACGTCACCCCGAACAGCAGCGCCCCGGCGGCCAGCAGCAGCACCGACTGCAGCAGTCCGAGGGCCACCCGGCTGCCAGCGACTCCGGTGACGAATGTGCCCGCCCCGATCGGGGCGGCCATCGCGCGACGCCCGACGCCCAAGCGGCGAGTCTCGACGAGCGCAGCAGCGGCGACCATGCCGTTGAGGAAGACGAACAGCACGAGCTGGCTGAACGCGGCCCGGGTGAAGGCGTTCTCGTCCTCCGGGCGGACTGTGCCCACGGTCTGGACGTCCACCTCGGCCAGGTCCACCGACGGCGCCACGGCGCGGGCGACCTCGACTGCGGACTCGGGATCGACAGCACCGGTCTCGGCGACGAAGGCGGCCGCTCCCAGCACCGCGCCCTCCTGCGCCAGGGCTCCGGTCACGGCCGCGACGACCGCCGCGCTGCCCTGGTCGGCCTGGAGGGTCACTACGGGGATCTCCACCGTGGAGCCCACGGCGACCTCGCTGCCGTAGCCGGTGGGGATGAGCAGCCCACCGCTGACGTCGCCGAGACGGATGTCGCGGCGCAGCTCTGCCTCATCGGAGTAGTCACGCGTCCGCAGCGAGTCGCTGTCGTCCAGGGCAGCGGCGAGGTCGGACGAGGTGGCGGTCTGGTCTGCGTCGACGACCCCGATGACGAACACCTGCGGTGCCGAGCCGTACGCCGAGCCGATGAGGAAGATGATGAGCAGCGGCATCAGGACGAGGGTGAAGAGGGCGACCCGGTCCTGGACGTAGCGCCGCAGCTCGGTCCGGGTGATCTGCTCGACCGCCGAGACGTGCGGGTTCACAGCACGACCTTGCGGCGCAGCGCGGCCAACCCGACCGCACCGGTGACCAGGCCGACGGCCAGCAGCCCGAGCACCGAAGGCAGCACGTCGAGCAACGTGGCCTCCCCGGCGGACAGCTCGGTCAGCGCGAGCATCGCCTGCCCGTTGGGCGTGAACGGCTTGAGGACGGCCACCACGCCGGCGGCGCCGAAGAAGAACGAGCCGCCCACCACGGCCAGGGCCAGCGCGATGATCGTGGTCAGCGCGTCCGCCTGGTTCTCGGTGCGGGCCAGGCCGGTGATCAGCAGAGCGATCCCGGCGATCGACACCACCACTGCGGTGAGGACGGATGCCACGCCCAGCGGGTCACCCCAGTCCACACTAAAGGCCAGCGAGGTCACCGCCCACACGGTGAACACGCTGAGCAGGCCCTGGACCAGCACGGCGAGTGTCTTGCCGAGCAGCACGGCGTCCGCGGTGACCGGGGCGGCGCGCACCCGTTGCAGGGTGCCCTCGCGGCGCTCGCTGATCACCGAGCGGGCTCCGGCGCCGAGGGTGAAGAACAGGAACAGCATGGCCATCGCCGGGGCGAAGTAGCCGATGACCGAGAAGGTGCTGCGCACGTCGGTGGGCAGCACCTGCAACGGGCTGGTCACGCCGCGTGCGGCCTGCGCCACCTGCGCCGGGTCGACTGGCTGACCGGACTGCTGACCTGCCGCAACCGAGGCGGCGACGGCCAGCCGGGTCGCGCCGATCTGTGCCGCGACGCTGTCCGCGACGGCCTGCGCGACCGCGCTGGACAAGGTCCGCCCCGGGTGGCCGATCACGCCGAGAGTCACCGGGGAGCCATCCTGCACCGCCTGGGCCAGACCCGCAGGGAGCACGATCGCGGCGTCCACCGTCCCGTCCTCGACCATTCCCCGGACCCCGGCTGCCTCGACCGGCTCGAACACCAGGCCCGACTCCTCCGATGCCTCGCCACTGCCGTCGCCGACGTCGGAGGTTGCCTCGCCGCTGGTCAGCGACCGCGAGATCTGCTGCGAGACGCTGCTGGCGTCGGCGTCGGCGACGCCGATCGTCGCCGAGAAGGAGAACCCGCCACCGAAGGCCAGGCCCACGATGAGACCCAGCGCGATCGGGGCGATGACCCCCTGGATGAGCAGCGACCGGTCCCGGATCCGCCTGCGCAGGTCGTTGCCGGCGATGAGGAGCGCCTGCCGCCACGTCGGCGGGACCGGCGGCCGACCGGTGAGCGGCGGCGCGGGCGGGCGGGACGTCGTGGCCATCAGTCGCGCAGGGCCTTGCCGGTCAGGTGGAGGAACACCGTCTCCAGGTCGGGCTCGCGGACCTCGACAGCGGTGACCGCCACGGGCAGGTCGTCGGCGGCCATCACCGCAGCAGCCACCAGTGCGGACCCCTCATGGGTGACGAGCTCGAGCGTCGCGCCGGTGGCCCGCACGTCCTCGACTCCGGGCAGCGCCCGGCAGCGCTGCGCCCAGGTGGCCATCGCTGCCGCGCCGTCCGTGCCGTCGGACGCCATGGCCGTGAGGGTGACGGTGGTGTCCGCACCGACCATCGCCACGAGGGCGTCGCGGGTGCCCTCGGCGACCAGCCGACCCTCGTCGATGATGCCGATCCGGTCACACAGCCGCTCGGCCTCCTCCATGTAGTGGGTGGTGTACAGCACCGCCAGGCCCTTCCCCCCGAGCTCGGCGACGGACTCCAGGATCGCGTTGCGGCTCTGCGGGTCCACCCCGACCGTCGGCTCGTCCAGCACCAGCAGGCGAGGCTGGTGCAGCAGCCCCGCGGCGATGTTCGCTCGACGCTTCATCCCGCCCGAGTAGGTCTCGACCCGATCCTTGGCCCGGTCGGACAGGCCCACCACTTCCAGGACGTCGGCGATGCGCTCGTCCAGGACGCGCCCGGTCAGCCCCTGCAGCTTGCCGAAGAAGCGCAGGTTGTCCCGGGCGGACAGATCCGGGTAGAGCGCCACGTCCTGCGGCACCAGCCCCAGCGCACCCTTCACCGCGGTGCTGCCGGTCGTCAGCGGCTCACCCTGCACGCTCACCGAGCCGGCGTCGGGCTCCAGCAGCCCGCAGATCATCGAGATCGTCGTGGTCTTCCCGGCGCCGTTCGGGCCGAGCAGCCCGTAGGTCTCTCCCGGGGCGATCGACAGGCTCACCCCGTCCACCGCCGTCACGTCACCGAAGCGGCGCACCAGACCTTCGGCCACCAGCACCGGCGCTGCGGACCCGTCCATGCCCACCCCCAGGTTCTCCACCCCAGCCTGCCCCAATCCCGGTCGGGTGGGCACCCCCGGCCCTGGACGGCGCGCAGCTGGGGGAGTCCGCTGGGTGGGGACGGGAACGGAAAGGAGGGAGGACATGGCTGTTCACATCCCGATCCATGGCACATCGACTCCGACCGTGACGAAGCCCCACGGCAGGTACCGGGTGACCACCTGGGTGCTGGGGATCGTGGGTGCCATCACGACGCTCCTCGGCGCGTGGAGCCGCTGGCAGGTGACGATGGGCTCTGGCGCGGGGGTGCTGCGCGCGCCAGGCTGAGTCGTGAGGCGGTTGATGGTTGCCGTGCTGGTCATCAGCCTCACGGTGCCCGCGGCTGCATGCGCGGGCAGGCCCGACGACAACGCGCAGCCGTCGGCGGCGCCCACGGCGTCTGTCACGGCGTCCCCGACGCCGATGGCATCCCCGACACCG
>CAYHHE010000085.1:0-12665 GCA_964356295.1 uncultured Actinomycetes bacterium
CATCAGATGGGTACCTGTGCGCATCTTCGCGCGGGCTACGCCAAGATCACGAAGCCCTGAGGCTAGCGGGAGACCTTGCCCGCCTTGATGCAGGAGGTGCAGACGCTGATGCGGCGGGGGGTGCCGTCCACGGTGGCGCGCACTCGCTGGATGTTCGGGTTCCAGCGGCGGCGGGTCCGGCGGTGCGAGTGGGAGATCGAGTTGCCGAAACCCGGCCCCTTGCCGCAGATGTCGCAGGTGGCAGGCACAGAAGTCTCCTTGATCTCCACAGGGAGGTTGGGGCGGGGTTCGCCACACCAGAGGATACGGCCGCCGGTGAACGCTCGCCAAACTGACGCCGCCAGCGACTATAGGCTGCCTGCCGTGCACCCGGATCACGTCGACGCCGGAATCGTTCGGCGGTGGCTGCTTCAGGCGCGGGACGCCCTCGCCCAGGCTCGGGAGGAGATCGACGCTCTCAACGTATTCCCGGTCCCCGACGGCGACACCGGCACGAACCTGTACCTGACGATGGACGCTGCCGTCCGCGGTGTCGCCGACGCCGTGGACGACAACCCTACGGAGGTGCTGCGCCACGCCGCTCGGGGCGCCTTCCTCGGGGCCCGAGGCAACTCGGGGGTCATCTTCAGCCAGATGTTCCGGGGGGTCGTCGGGGTGCTGAGCGGCTACTCCGACGGACAGGCTGGTGCGGTGGAGTTCGCAGCGGCTCTCCAGGCGGGCGGCGAGGCGGGCTACGCGGCTGTCGCCGAGCCCGTCGAGGGCACGATGCTGACGGTCTTCCGGGTCGCCGCGGAGGCCGCGGTTGCCGCGGCATCTGGGCAGGCGTCGCTGGCCCGGGTGGTGCGCAGCGCGGTCACCGCCGCAGACGAGGCCGTGCTGGCTACCCGCGAGCAGAACGTGACGCTGCAGCGGGCCGGCGTGGTCGACGCCGGCGGCCGCGGGATCGCCGTGATCCTGGGTGCGATGGACACGGCCATGACCGGACGGGCGATGACCCCAGCGACCGGGCTGCGGGTCCCGGTCGACGAACCGGGAGGAAGCCTCCGCCCCGGGCAGGACCTGGTCGAGGGTGGCCCTTCCTACGAGGTGATGTACCTGCTCGAAGCCCCCGAGGACCGGGTCGCGGCGCTGCGTTCCGCGCTCGCCCCGCTGGGGGACTCGCTGCTCGTGGTCGGCGGTGAGGGTCTGTGGAACGTGCACGTCCACGTCGACGACGTCGGCGCCGCCATCGAGCGCGGCATCGAGGCCGGTCGGCCGTTCCGGGTTCGGGTGACCCATTTCGCCGACCAGGTGCACGCCGAGCCGAGACGGCTGCACAGCGGACGCGCCGTGGTCGCCGGGGTGGCTGGCGACGGCCTTGCCGATCTGTTTGCCCAGGCCGGCGCCCGCACGGTGTCCTCAGTCTCCGGCAGGCTGGCCTCCACCGAGGACGTGCTCAGCGCGATCCTGGACGCTCGACAGGCCGAGGCGGTCGTGCTGCCCAACCATCGCGAGTTGGTGCCCGCGTCCGAGGCCGCTGCCCACGAGGCGGGCGAGCACGGCGTCCGGGTGGCGGTCATCCCGTCCCGAACCCAGGTCCAGGGCGTTGCTGCGATGGCCGTGCACCAGGCCGACCATCCCTTCGACACCGACGTCGTCGCGATGACGACCGCTGCCGGTCACTGCCGCGATGGCGCGGTGACCATCGCCGCCAGGAGCGCGATCACGACTGCGGGGGTGTGCCAGCCGGGTGACGTCCTCGGTGTGGTGAGCGGGGACTTCGTGGAGATCGGCACCGACCTGCTCGAGGTGGCCATGGCCGTTCTGGCCAGGATGCTCGCCATCGGGGGAGAGCTGGTCACCGTGATAACGGGGCAGGACGTGCCTGACGGGCTGTCCGACTCCCTGCTCGCGCGCGTCGCCGAGGACCACCCTCAGGTCGACACCGTGTGCTACGAGGGCGGCCAGCGCCGCTACCCCCTGCTGCTCGGCGTCGAGTGAGCATCGCTGTCGCACCTGTACCCGACGGCCTGCTCTCCCGTCCGCTGAGCCACGTCGTCGGGGCTGCCACCGCCCGCGCGCTGCGCAGCCTCGACCTCGCGACTGTCGGTGACCTTCTCTGGCACGTGCCGCGGCGCTACGCCCAGCGGGGCCAGCTCACCGACCTCGCCGAGCTGGTCCCCGGGGAGCAGGCCACCGTCCTGGCCCGCGTCCAGCAGGTGACCGTGCGGCCGATGCGTCGGCGTCGAGGGCAGGTCATGGACGTGGTCGTGACCGATGGCCACGAGACTCTGCGCCTGGCATTCTTCAGCGTCCGCGGACCTCAGCGGGCCCTGGTCGAGGGACGGGTGGGGCTGTTCGCCGGGAAGGTTGACCTCTACCGCGGCAGCCGCCAGCTGGTCCACCCGGAGTTCCTGCTGATCGATGCCAGCCCCGACGCCGGCGTCGCCGAGGAGGCCCTGCAGTTCGCCGGCGACCTCATCCCGGTCTACCCGGCCACTCAGAGCATGTCGTCCTGGCGGCTGGCCAAGGCCGTGGCCACCGTTCTTCGTCCGCTGCAGCAGATGCCCGACCCGATACCCCCGGACGTCGCGCGCGCCCGCGGGCTTCAGGACCGTCTGGGTGCGCTGCGAACCGTGCACGACCCCCCTGACCGTGAGTCCCTTGCCACCGCACTGACTCGGCTGAGGTTCGAGGAGGCGTTCGTCCTGCAGGTGGAGCTCGCCCGCCGTCGGGCGGCGGCGATGGCCTTGCCGGCGACCCCGCGCCACGGTGCAGACTCCGGGCTGCTGGCGGCCTTCGACCGACGCCGGCCGTTTCGCCTGACGGCAGCACAGCAGCGCGTAGGCGCCGAGATCGCCGCCGAGCTGACCCGGCCCCACCCGATGCATCGGCTGCTGCACGGCGACGTCGGCACCGGCAAGACTGTGGTGGCCCTGCGCGCCATGCTCGCCGTCATCGACGCCGGCGGCCAAGCGGCACTGCTCGCCCCGACCGAAGTGCTCGCCCAGCAGCACGAACGCACGCTGCGGGCCATGCTGGGCCCGCTGGCCGAGGGAGGCCTGCTCGGCGGGGCCGACATCGGGACCAGGCTGGTGCTGCTCACCGGCTCCTCAAGTGCTGCCAGGCGGCGTCAGGCCCTGCAGGACATCGCCGACGGAACCGCCGGCATCGTCGTCGGCACTCACGCGCTGCTGTCCGAGCAGGTCCGGTTCCTCGACCTCGGGCTCATCGTCATCGACGAGCAGCACCGCTTTGGCGTCGAGCAACGTGCCGCCCTGGCCGAGCGGGCGGGCTCGACCCACCGGCCCCACGTGCTCGTGCTGACCGCGACACCGATCCCACGCACGATCGCGATGACGGTCTTCGGGGACCTCGACATCTCCGTCCTGGGGGAGGCTCCCCCGGGACGCGCGCCGATCGCCACCCACGTGGTGGCGGTGCAGGACAGGCCCCACTACCTGCGGCGCGCGTGGGAACGGCTACGTGAGGAGGTCGAGGCCGGTCGTCGGGTGTACGTGGTGTGCCCGCGCATCGGCGAGGCCGCGTCCGACTCGCCGCCGGCAGGGGCCACGGGGGAGGAGGACTGGTGGGCGACTGACGAGGATGCGACGACGCCCGGGACGGCCGTCCTCGACCTGGCCGAGCAGCTGCGCGCCGGGGCGCTGTCCGGCGTCGAGGTTGCCGAGCTGCACGGCAGGATGACCGCCGAGGACAAGGACGCAGCCATGGCTGCCTTCATCTCCGGCGCCGCCCCGGTGCTGGTCTGCACGACCGTCATCGAGGTCGGCGTCGACGTTCCCGAGGCCACCGCCATGGTGGTGGTGGACGCCGACCGGTTCGGCGTCGCCCAGCTGCACCAGCTGCGCGGCCGGGTGGGCCGTGGCTCCCACACCTCGGTGTGCCTGTTGCTCACTCGCGCTCCGTCGGGGTCACCGGCCCGGGACCGCCTGGAAGCAGTCGCCGCCACCACCGACGGTTTCGCCCTGGCCGAGCTCGACCTCCTGCAGCGGCGCGAGGGCGACCTGCTCGGGGTGGCCCAGTCCGGTCGGCGCTCGAGCCTCCGGCTGCTCTCTCCGCGTCGCGACGTGGCGCTCATCGGGCAGGCCCGACAGGACGCGGTGGCGCTGGTCGCGGCCGATCCCGAGCTTCGTGAGCACCCCGACCTGGCCGCCGAGGTGCGCCGGATGACCGGCGAACGCGCGGACTACCTGGAGAGGGCATGACGCGTGTCGTGGCCGGGACCGCCGGTGGGCGGCGCCTGGCTGTCCCTGCGGGCCGCGGGACCCGACCCACCTCCGAGCGGGTCCGGGAGGCGATGTTCTCCAGCCTCACGTCCATGCTGGGCAGCCTCGAGGGATGCGTGGTCCTCGACCTGTACGCCGGCAGCGGGGCACTGGGGATCGAGGCGCTGTCGCGCGGGGCCACGTCGTGCCTGTTCGTCGAGCGGGACCCGCGCACAGCGCAGGTGCTGCGCGCGAACCTGACCTCGACCGGGCTGGCCGGGGGGCAGGTCCGAGTCGGCGACGTGGGCACGGTGATCGCCGGCGGAGCTCCCGTCGTGGGGGATCTGGCGCTGCTCGACCCGCCCTACGACGAGCCCGTCTCGACCGTCCTGGATGTGCTGGCAGCTCTGGTGGGCGGCGGCTGGCTGAGCGAGAGCGCCCTGGTGGTGCTCGAACGGTCGTCACGGGAGGCCGAGCCCGCCTGGCCGGCAGGGCTCGGCCCTGTTCGGGAGCGACGCTACGGCCAGACACGGCTCTGGTACCTTCGCCGGGAAGTCGATCATCCGTAGTGATGCCCTGAGGGGGAGCCCCGTGCGCCGTTGTGCCTGCCCGGGCTCGTTCGACCCGGTGACCAACGGGCACCTGGACGTGCTGGAGCGGGCCTGCCTGCTCTTCGACGAGGTCGTCGTCGCGGTGCTCGTCAACCGCTCCAAGACGGGCCTGTTCCCTGTCGACGAGCGCATCGGTCTGCTCACCGAGGTCACCAGCCATCTGCCCAACGTCCGGGTGACGTCCTTCCACGGCCTGCTCGTCGACTTCTGCGCCAAGGAGGGGATCCCGGTGGTCGTCAAGGGCCTGCGCGCGGTCACCGACTTCGACTACGAGCTGCAGATGGCCCAGATGAACCATCGGCTCTCCGGACTGGACACCCTGTTCGTGGCGACCAACCCCGAGCACTCGTACCTGTCCTCCAGCCTCGTCCGCGATGTGGCGATGTTCGGCGGGGACGTCAGCGAGCTGGTCCCGCCCGTGGTGGCCAGCCGGCTGAGGGACAAGCTCCCCGTCCAGGAGTAGGCGCTCCCAGGAGTGGGCGCCGTCCGGCAAGTTGGCCGCTACCAGCGCGCCCGGCTATCCTGGCCGTCCTAGGCAGCTCGCCGACGAGGCCACACCATTGACCACACTCGACTCCCGCGCGCCCCACGTGCTCGACACCCGCGAGCTGGGGCGAAGGCCCGGGACCTCCCAACGGGTGCGTCGGCTGCTGCCCGCACCCGACGGCCTCGTCGTCGGTCTGGCCCGGGTGCCCGAGGGCACCGAGCTCACCGTAGACCTCCAGCTCGAAGCGGTGATGGAGGGTGTCTTCGTCACCGTCCGAACCGTCGTCCCCGTGGTCAGCGAGTGCGGCCGGTGCCTGGAGGAGATCCTGACGCACGTCGAGGTGGACGCGCAGGAGCTGTTCGTCTACCCCGCTGACGGCCTCGACGACGACCTGCCGCGGATGGAGGGCGACCTGCTCGACCTCGAGCCGGTGCTCCGCGACACGATCGCGCTGGCCTTGCCCGCCACGGTCCTGTGCCGGCCGGACTGCCCAGGACTTTGCCCGGAGTGCGGAGCCCGACTGGCCGATGACCCCGGCCACCACCACGACGCCGCGATCGACGCCCGCTGGTCCGCTCTGCGAGGCATCGTCGGGCACGGCGATCCCACCCCCGACCCGACCCCACCAGCACAGGAGAACTAGCCATGGCCGTCCCCAAGCGCAGGATGTCGCGCAGCAACACCCGCAGCCGCCGCTCGGCGTGGAAGGCCCAGCTGCCGACGGTGCAGAAGAAGATCGTCAACGGCCGCGTGACCTGGGTGGTGCCGCATCGGGCGCACGTCGTGGAGGACTCGCAGGGGACCCCGCTGTTCCGTGAGTACAACAAGCGGCGGGTCGCCGACGCCTGATCAGGTGACGGGCACGACCGGGGACCCCCAGGGAGTGGGGGAGCATCACGACCGTGGCCCGCTGGTCACCAGGCTCGGCATCACCGTGTCGAACGCCCTGCTCACCCAGGCGCTCACCCATCGGTCCTACGCGTACGAGCGGGGCGGCCTGCCGACCAACGAGCGGCTGGAGTTCCTCGGTGACGCCGTCCTCGGGCTGGTCGTCACTGACGCCCTCTACCGGCGCCACCCCGGTCGCAGCGAAGGTCAGCTGGCCAAGAACCGCTCCGGGGTGGTGAGCGCCGCCGCACTGGCAGACGTGGCGCGTGACCTCGGTCTCGGGCCGGCGCTGCTGCTCGGCCACGGGGAGGAGCTGACCGGCGGACGAGAGAAGGCGTCGATCCTGGCCGACGGCCTCGAGGCCGTGATCGGCGCGGTGTACCTCGAGCACGGGTTCGACGTCGCCGTCCAGGTCGTCATGAGACTCGTGGCGCCGCGGCTGGACAGCGCGGCTGCACGACGGGCGGGCACCGACTGGAAGACCGACCTGCAGGAGCTGGTCGCCGCAACCGGACGCAGCGCGCCCACCTACCAGGTGACCGGGACGGGTCCCGACCACGCCCGTCAGTTCACCGCCTGGGTCACGCTGGACTCCGTCCTCCTCGGCGAGGGGCACGGTCGGAGCAAGAAGCAGGCCGAGCAGCGGGCCGCAGAGCAGGCCTGCCTGGCGCTGCGTGGATCCCCACAGGTCGACAGCCCTCCCCCCGGCCATGCCTGAGCTGCCCGAGGTGGAGACGGTCCGGCGTGGGCTGGCGACCTGGGTCGCGGGACGGCGCGTCCAGCAGGCCCACGTCCTGCACGAGCGGGCCGTCCGCCGCCACCGTGGCGGGCCGCGCGACTTCGAGCAGCGACTGATCGGGCGACGCGTCGAGTCCGTGCACCGGCGCGGCAAGTACCTGTGGCTGACCCTGGACGACGGTGCCGCCGTGGTCGCGCACCTCGGCATGAGCGGGCAGCTGGTGCTGCCCGCGCCCGAGCAGCCCGAGTCGGCACACCTACGGGTGGTCATCGACTTCGACGACGACGGTCCTGCACTGCACTTCGCCGACCAGCGAACGTTCGGCGGTCTGCTGGTCAGCGGCCTGACCAGCCCTTCGGACGAACGCCGTGCCGTTCCGTGCGTCATCGCCCACATCGCGCCGGACCTGCTGGAGGAGGCTTTCGACGAGCCGGCCGTGGCGTCCCGGATGCGTGCCCGGCGGACCGGGCTGAAGCGGGCGCTGCTGGACCAGAGCCTGGTCTCGGGCATCGGCAACATCTACGCCGACGAGGCGTTGTGGCGCGCACGACTGCACTACGCTCGCGCCACACAGACCTTGACCCGGCGCGAGGTCTCGCGGGTGCTGGACAGCGTTCGACAGGTGCTGACCGAGGCGGTGGCAGCCGGTGGTACGAGCTTCGACTCCCTCTACGTCAACGTCAACGGTGAGTCCGGGTGGTTCGCCCGCGACCTGCACGTGTACGGCCGCGAGGGCGAGCCGTGCGCCCGATGCGGCTCGGCGATCCAGCGGCACCCCTTCATGAACCGTTCCTCCTACACCTGCCCCACCTGCCAGCGACGTCCCCGGCGGCCCCATGACTAGCCAGCCCAGGCCCGAGGCGAGGGTCGTCGCCCACGTCAGCGGGCGGGTCCAGGGGGTCGGGTTCCGCTGGTGGGCGCGCTACCGGGCCGCTGAGCTCGGCCTTGTCGGAACCGCAGTGAACCTTCCGGACGGCCGGGTGGCCATCGATGTCGAGGGCCCGCGCGCCGGCTGTCAGGCGCTGATCTCCGACCTTCGGCCCGGGGTCGCCCCGGGGCGGGTGGACGCGGTCGGCGTGCAGTGGAGCGCCCCTCGGGGTGCCTCGGGCTTCTCCCTGGGGTGAGGCGCGCGAGGCGCTGACCGGCGGCTGGTTGACCCTGCGGGCGGGTGATGGGACCCTTGGACCACCGCTGAGAACCTGTTCGAGGCAAGCGTGTGCACGCACTGCATGGATGTGGAGGCATCACGTGGCCAAGGCCCTGGTCGGCCATTTCGTCGCTCCCGACCCCCTGGCCGCGGCCCAGGTCATCGCGCTGACCAAGCGGGTCGCGGAGCTCGAGCAGCGTGTTCTGCTGCTGGAGGCTGATCTCGCAGCCAGGGACGTCGTGCTGACCGACGATGGCTACGGCAGTCCCGGCGACAATGCGCCGCTGGACACCGCGGAGCCCGCGCTGGTCTGAGGCGACCTGCCTGCGCGCGGCGTGGGATGCGCGGTGCGTGGGTCGAGCGCCGATACGCTGCCGCGACCGCCGGCCAGCAGCCGGCCGGCAGCCGGCCAGCGACCCGGGGAGCGAGCCTGTGCACCTGAAGACCCTGACGCTTCGGGGCTTCAAGTCCTTCGCCTCGTCGACCACGCTGGCGTTCGAGCCGGGCATCACCTGCGTCGTGGGGCCCAACGGCTCGGGCAAGTCCAACGTCGTGGACGCGCTGGCCTGGGTCATGGGCGAGCAGGGGGCCAAGAGCCTGCGGGGTGGGTCCATGGCCGACGTGATCTTCGCGGGTACGCCGGGTCGACCGGCGCTCGGCCGGGCCGAGGTGGTGCTCACCATCGACAACTCCGACAGGGCGCTGCCGATGGACGCCTCCGAGGTGACGATCAGTCGCACCCTTTTCCGCAACGGCTCGTCGGAGTACGCGATCAACGCGCAGCCGTGCCGGCTGCTCGACGTCACCGAGCTGCTCGCCGACTCTGGCATCGGACGTGAGATGCACGTCATCGTCGGGCAGGGCCAGCTCGACACCGTCCTGCACGCCACCGCGGAGGTGCGCAGAGGACTCGTGGAGGAGGCCGCCGGGGTCCTCAAGCATCGCAAGCGCAAGGAGAAGGCCCTGCGCAAGCTCGACGCCACCGGCGCCACCATGGCCCGGATCACCGACCTCACCGCCGAGCTGCGACGGCAGCTCACTCCGCTGGCGCGACAGGCTGAAGCGGCCCGGCGGGCGGCCTCGGTCCAGGCCGAGGCGCGTGACGCGCGACTGCGGCTGCTTGCCGACGACGTCGTTCGACTCGACGCCGAGCTGCAGCGCGACCGGGCGATCCGCGACGAGCTGACCGAACGACGACTCGGGCTCGAGCAGCGCCTGGTGGACCTGTCAGCACGAGCAGAGGCGATCGATGCCGACGACCGGGCGCACAGCGAGCAGATGGCCGCCCACAGCGCTCTGGTGACCGACCTGGCCGCTCTCCTGGCCAGGATCGAGGGGACGCATGCGCTGGCGCGTGAACGTTCCACCAGGCTGGGGGCCGGGCTCGCCGCCGGCGGTGGACCCGACCCTGCGGCACTGGATGCCGAGGTGGCCTCGACCCAGGCCGCCGTCGACGCCCTCCAGGGGCAGGTCGAGGTCGCCGGGGAGCGACTGGTCGAGTCGATCGCGGCCCGCCAGCGCGCCGAGGATGAGTCGGCGGCCGCCGGGCGCCTGGTCGCGGACCGTCGAGAGGATCAGACCCGGCGGCGGGAGGACGCGGCGAGGCTGGCCACGACGCTCGAGGGAGCACGCAGCGCTCTGGTCGGCTCGACCGAGGAGGAAGCGCGGCTGGCCCGGGCCCGAGACGAGGCTTCTGCTCGGGCGGACAAGGCGCGGGCAGACTTCCAGCGCCTCGAGGCGAGCGTCGCAGGCCTGTCTGTCGGGGAAGAGGAGCTCGACTCCGAGCATGCGGCGGCGGAGGGAGCGTTGACCGAGGCGGACGAGCAGGTGGCGGCAGCCGTCGATGCCGAGCGGCGGGCCGAGCGCGAGCGGGCGGCAGCCTCCAGCAGGATCGATGCCCTCACCCTGGCGCTGGGCCGACCGGATGCCACCGGTGCCCTGCTCGCCGACCCGGCCACGGCCGGGGCGCTTGTCGGCACCGTCGCGGCCGCTCTGGTCATCGAGCCAGGCGCGCAGACGGCGGTGGCGGCCGCCCTCGGCGAGCTCGCCGACGCCGCAGTCGTCGACGGAGTCGAACGGGCCGTCGACCTGCTCGCCGGAGCCGCCTCGGCCCAGCTCGGGCGTGCTGTCCTGCTGGTTGCTCGTCGAGACGAGTCGGCCGGTGCCCAGGTGCCCCCGGACCACGGCTGGCCGGTCCTGCCGCCGGGCCTGGCCTACCTGGTGAGCGCGGTGACGGCTCCACCCGCACTGCACGACCCGGTCCGTGCCGCGATCGGTCCGACGGTGCGGGTCCGAGACCTCGCCGAGGCCCGTGGAGTGATCGACGCCGTCGGCGACGTGCGGACCGTGACCCCCGACGGGACCCTGCTCGGGCGCCATGTGGCCGTCGGGGGACCAGCCGGAGGGTCGAGGGTGGAGATCCAGGCCGAGCTGGACGAGGCTCGGCAGCGCCTGGCTGCCGCCGATCGGGGGCTCGCGCAGGCCCGCTTCGCCCGTGCCCGTCACGAGGCGAGCCGGCTGGAGGCGGTCACCCGTCGTGAGAGCGCGCTGCGGGCCCTGCATGGCTCCGACGCCGAGCTGGCCGCCGTCGCCGAACGTCTGGGACAGCTGGGCCACGACATGCGGGCGGCTGAGGCGGAGTCGCAACGCCTGGCCGAGGCTGCCGACGCGGTGCGTCGACGCATCGACGAGGAGTCCGCCCGCGTCAGCGACCTGCAGAGTCGATGCGGCGAGGCCCGCGCCCGGGTGGACGAGCTCCACGTCGACGACACCGCGGCGGCGGGTGTGGACGACCCGTCGACACTGGAGGTCCAGGCACGCCAGGCACGCCAGGCCGAGGTCCAGGCACGCCTGGAGCTGCGCACGCTGGAGGAGCGCCTGCGCACGGCTCAGGCGCGGGTCGAGACGTTGACCCGACAGGCCGCGACCATCCGCGCGGAACGGGCGGAAGCGGTGCGTCGGCACGAGCGGGAGCAGCGCCAGGCGCGCGTCGCCGCCTGGGTGGCCGACCAGGCGGCGGGGTTGAGCACACGCGTCGCGCGGGCGCTGGAGGCTGCGCGCGCCGCGCGTGACCGCAGCGACGCCGCGGACGCCGCTCGGCGCATGCAGCGACACGACCTGGCCGAGGCGGCCACCCGCTGCCGAGCGGAGCTCGAGTCCCTGGTCGCCGATCTCCACCGGGACGAGGTCGCGCTGGCCGAGCTGCGGCTGCGAGTGTCCGGTACCCAGGAGCGCGCGCTGCAGGACTGGGGTGTCGGCCCCATCGACCTGGTCGAGGAGTACGGGCCGCACCTGCTCGTGCCCTCTGCTGACCAAGCGCCTGCGCTGGCGTACGTCCGCGAGGAGCAGGAGCGCCGCGCCGAGCGGGCCGAGCGGGCGCTGGCGCGGTTGGGCCGGGTCAACCCACTCGCCCTGGAGGAGCACGCCGCGGCGCAGGAGCGGCTGACCTACCTCACCGGACAGCTGGGAGACCTCGAGCGCACCCGGCGCGAGCTGCTCGGCATCGTTCGGGAGATCGACGACCGCGTCGAGACCGTGTTCGCCGAGGCCTTCGCCGACACCGCACGAGAGTTCGAGGGTGTCTTCTCGCGGCTGTTCCCCGGCGGCGAGGGACGCCTGGTGCTCACCGAGCCCGACAACCTGCTCACTACCGGGATCGAGGTCGAGGCACGGCCGGCCGGCAAGCGCGTCAAACGGCTCTCCCTGCTGTCGGGTGGGGAGCGTGCCCTGGTGGCCGTGGCGTTCCTGGTGGCCCTGTTCCGGGCCCGACCGAGCCCGTTCTACGTCCTGGACGAGGTGGAGGCCGCTCTGGACGACGTGAACCTCGGACGCCTGCTCGACCTGTACGACGAGCTGCGCGAGACGAGCCAGGTCCTCGTCGTGACTCACCAGAAGCGGACGATGGAGATCGCCGACTCGCTGTACGGGGTGTCGATGCGCGCCGACGGCGTGTCCACCGTGATCAGCCAGCGCCTGCGCGAGCCGGAGACGGTCTGAGGCCGGCGACGTGCCGTCGTCTCCCGCCTCATCACGATCCGGCAACAGTTCCCGTGTCGCCGGCCCCGGTGTCCAGGCGCGGCGTCCAGCGAGCGCATCCTTGCGTGCATGGACTTCGTCGCCTACTTCCTTGCGATGGGCCTGGTTGTGGCCATCGCGGCGGCGGTACTCGTGTACGTCGCCTTCCCCCACCGCGGGCGTCAGCCGCGCCGCGCACGCTGGGCGGCCGATCTGCTCGAGCGGATCAGCCAGCCTGTGAAGGTACGTGACGACCTCACCGCCCGGGCCCTGCTTGCCGACCCTGGAGTCGACGTCGACATGGCCGAGCGGCTACGACGCGTCGAGCGCGTCGTCACCGTGGGCATCGCCGGCCGCCGAGACTCCTGACGGTCACCGGGCGGCCAGAGTCTGGCGCATCGATTCGCGTGTGACTCGCGCCACGACGGTGCGCAGCGAAGCGATTCGCCAGGACTTCGGTCCCGACGGAAACGGTCACCCGCCCGGCACCCTCGCCCCGGTCCCGCTTCTACGGTGACCTCGCAGGACGCGCCCACTCCGGTGCGTCCTCGTCGTGCGGATAGGGAGGCCTAGG
>CAYHHE010000086.1:0-9872 GCA_964356295.1 uncultured Actinomycetes bacterium
TGCGCATGGTTCCTCCTTGGGACTGGGTGTGCGCTGTTGTCCCTACTTCTGCCAGTCAGCGCTGTATGGATGCATCAGGGCAAGATGTCTCACATGGTGGACGCGGTGAGTCCGGCGCAGGCAATCGCCGGACTGGAAGGTTCGCGGCCCGCCGGCAAGCACCGAGTGGTGCTGGGCATCGCCGGGGCCCCGGGCGCCGGCAAGTCCTCCCTCGCCGAGGCCGTCGTGGCAGCGGTCGCCGGCGCCGTGCTGGTGCCGATGGACGGCTTCCACCTCGCCCAGCGCGTGCTCGACGACCAGGGCATGGCCAGCCGCAAGGGCGCCCCGGAGACCTTCGACCGGGCGGGGTTCGCAGCGATGCTGCGCCGCATCCGCGAGCAGACCACCCATGGTGAGACGGTCTACGGACCGGCCTTCCGCCGTGACATCGAGGAGCCCATCGCCGGCGCGATCCCCGTCCCACCGGACGCCCGGCTCGTGGTCACCGAGGGGAACTACCTGCTGCTCTGGCCCGAGGTGCGCGCCCTGCTCGATCAGACCTGGTGGGTCGACCTCGATGATGACGAGCGCCGACGTCGGCTCGTCGCCCGGCACGCGGCGTTCGGGAAGACACTCGACCAGGCACGCGCCTGGACGCTCGGCTCGGACGAGGACAACGCCCGGCTCGTCGCGTCCGGACGCGACCTGGCCGACCTCGTCGTCGTCGGGGACTGACCTGCCTCGGCCAGCCGGTGGACCTGTGGCACGGTGGTCCCGTGTCGGACGTCCCCTGGGCTGCCCTTGCCCCGATCCTGCTGCTCGCGCTCGGCTTCGTGATCTGGGTGCTGGTCGACATCGCCCGCGCCCCGTCGGTCAAGTACCTCCCCAAGTGGGCCTGGATGGTGATCTCGGTGATCTCCATCCCGGTCGGCGGCATCGTCTACCTCCTGCTCGGACGCGACCGTGACCAGTGACGCCGAGGCGTCCCCGTCGATCCTGCGCACCCACGGACTCCTTCGGCGCTACGGACCCGACGCCGGCGTACTAGGCGTCGACCTCGACGTCCCGCGCGGCAGCGTCTACGGCCTCGTGGGACCCAACGGGGCCGGCAAGACCACCCTTCTGGGCCTGCTCACCGGGCTGCGCCGCCCGGACGCCGGGACCATCGAGCTGGACGTCGAGGCACGACGGGTCGCGCTGGTTCCCGACGTGCCCGAGTTCGAGCGCTGGCTCACCGCCAGCGAGGTCGTCTCGCTGGCCGCGCACCTGGTCGGCACCGCGGCGAGCCCCGCCCGGATCGGCGACGAGCTGGCCCGGGTCGGGCTCAGCGAGGCCGCCGACCGGCGCGTCGGGGGCTTCTCCCGGGGCATGACCCAGCGGCTGGCCCTCGCCGCGGCGAACGTCGGCGACCCCGAGCTGGTGCTGCTGGACGAGCCGTCCTCCGCCCTGGACCCCGGCGGGCGGGCCGCCGTCCTCGACCTGATCGCTGCGTGGGCCGAGCGCGCGACGGTGGTGCTGTCCAGCCACATCCTTGCTGACGTCCAACGGGTCGCGGACGTGGTCGGGGTGCTGCGCACCGGGCACCTGATCTACCAGGGCCCGCTTCAGACCCTGCTCGACCGCTACCTCCAGCCGACCTGGCAGGTGCGGGTTCGCGGCGCGAGCGAGCAGCTGCGGCAGCGGCTGACGTCCGCGGACTGGGTGGACAGCTGCGACGACCTCGGCGGCGGGCTGCTGCGGGTGCGCACCAGGTCGCTCGAGGACGGGGAGCGCGGGCTGAGCGCCGCGGCGGCCGCAGTGGACGCCCGGGTCGTCTCGATCGTCCCGGAGGAGGCCGACCTGGAGTCGGCGTTCCTCGCCCTCACCGAGGCGGGGGCCCGGTGAGCGCGCCGGTGACCGTGGTCCGGCTGGAGTGGCTGCGGCTGTGGCGCACCGCCCGGCTGCTCGTCCTCGTGCTGGTCTTCGGGTTCTTCGGTCTGCTGGGCCCGCTGTCCGCGGCCTACCTGCCCGAGCTGATCGGGCTGGCGTCCCAAGCCGAGGGGGTAGTGATCGAGGTCCCCGACCCGGTGCCGGCGGACGGCATCGCGCAGTACATCGGCAACATCAGCCAGCTCGGACTCCTCGTGGTGGCCGCGGTGGGGGCGTTGGCGCTGGCGGTGGACACCCGGCCCGGGCTGGCCGCGTTCTACCGCACCCGCCAGGCGTCCCCGTCTGGATGGATGCTCCCCCGCTGGGCGGCGACGACCCTGGCGGCCGTGCTCGCCTGGACCGTGGGGCTGCTGGCGGCGGTGTACGAGACCGTGCTGCTCATCGGCGACCTGCCGGTCGCGGACATGGTGGTCGGCTGGGCCCTGTGGGTGGTGTACCTGGCGTTCGCGGTCGGGGTGGTCGCGTTGGCCGCGGGGCTCGTGCGCTCGACGGTGGCCGTCACCGCGGTCTCGGTGGGGCTGCTCATCGCCATGGCCATCGTCGGGCTGATCCCGCAGGTGGGGGAATGGCTGCCCAGCAACCTCGTCGGGGCGCCCACCGCGCTGGCGTCCGGACAGAGCGAGCCCGGTGACTACCTGCGCAGCGTCACCGTGACCGCGCTGCTCACCGTCGCGGCGCTGGTCGGCGCGACGGCGCTGGTCAGACGGCGCGAGCTCTAGCCTGACCCTAGGCTGGCACCCGTGGCCGGACCCGTCGCGCTCGTCGGCTCGGGGGAGTACCTGGAGTCGATGACCGACCTGGAGGGGCGGCTGCTGCAGGGCCGGCCGCCGCGCTACGTGCAGATCCCCACCGCCGCCGCCCCCGAGGGGGAGCAGGTGCTCGCGCGCTGGCTCGACCTGGGCGCGGCACAGGCCGACCGGCTCGGGGTCGAGCAGGTGGCGCTGGTGGCCCGGGACCGTCACGATGCCGACGACCCCGACCTTGCGGCCCAGATCGAGGGCGCGGGCTTGGTCTACCTCTCCGGCGGGAACCCCGGGTACCTGGCCGAGTCGTTGCGCGACACCGCGCTGTGGCACGCCGTCGTCCAGGAATGGCAGGCGGGGGCGGCAGTGGCCGGCTGCTCCGCGGGAGCGATGGCGCTCACCAGCTGGGCTCCCTCCTCGCGCAACTGGGCGCGCGCCGTGGAGCCCGGGCTCGGGCTCGTCCCGCACTGGCGGGTCATCCCGCACTTCGACCGGTTCGGCGCCTGGATGCCCTCGCCGATCCTGCGACGGGTGGCGCAGACCCCCAGCGGTGTGACGACCGTCGGCATCGACGAGGAGACCGCCCTGGTGACCGGCCTGGACTCCGAACCCGGGGAGTGGCGGGTGGCGGGTCGGCGAGCGGTCTGGGTCATCGATGCCAAGGGCAGGCGCGATCGCTACGCGCCAGGATCGACCGTGCCCGTCGAGTCAGTCGCGCCGGCCTAGTCCTTGGGCTCAGACGAAGGGGTTGACCCAGCGCAGCTCCGGGAACCGGGCGAAGTCCGAGTCGGCCGACACCACGGGGACACCGTGCTCGATCGCGAGCGCCGCCAGCATCGCGTCGGGAACCAGGTTCGCCGTGACACCACTCGCGTCCAGCAGCCTGCCGAGGATGGCGGCCGTTCTGTCGGTCGTCGGAGGGATCCAGACCGCCTCAAGTGCCAGCCATGACTCGACGAAGCCCCACGCCTCGACCGCGGGCAACGGATGCCTCGACACCCGCGGATGGGTTGCGATACGAAGGAAGGCGCCGATGCTCTGCCACGGCAGCCCGACCCGAACCCCTGACGTGAGCGCCTCGACCAGCCACGCCGAGGCCGTCTCGTACCGGGTGCTGGAGTGGTCGACTGCGTACAGAAGGACGTTGGCGTCCAGCAGCATCAGGCCTGGTCCAACAGGTCGAGGACGGACCCGATGTCGCTGACGTCGACGGTCAGGCCGAGGTCGACGGCACGATGGTGGTAGTCCACCCGTTGGGTGGGTCGGGTCAGGCCGCGGCGGACGAGCATGTTGACGGCCTCGCTCAGGCCCAGGCCTTCCTCCCGGCGGAGCCGGTCGACCTCCGCCGCGACGTCGTCGTCCAGCGTGAGCGTCGTGCGCACCAGGCCAGGCTAGCATCGCGATGCCTGCCAGGACGCATCGCGATGCGCTACTCGAGGTGGTCGGCCAGGACGTCCTCGGCGTCGACGATGCGGTAGGCGTAGCCCTGCTCGGCGAGGAAGCGCTGCCGGTGCTGGGCGTACTCGGTGTCGAGGGTGTCGCGCGAGACCACGGTGTAGAAGCGCGCCGAGCGTCCGTCCGACTTCGGCCGCAGCAGCCTGCCCAGCCGCTGCGCCTCCTCCTGGCGTGAGCCGAAGGTGCCCGACACCTGCACCGCGACCGTGGCGTCGGGCAGGTCGAGGGAGAAGTTGGCCACCTTCGACACCACGAGCAGGCCGATCGCACCCGTGCGGAAGCCGTCGAAGAGCCGCTGCCGCTCGGTCACGGTCGTCGCCCCCGTGATCAGCGGGGCGCCGAGCCGTTCGGCCAGGTCGTCCAGCTGGTCCAGGTACTGACCGATGACCAGGGTCTGGTCCCCGGAGTGGTCGGCCACGATCTTCTCCACCACCGAGCGCTTGGACGCCGCCGTGGCGGCGATCCGGTACCGCTCCTCCGGCTCGGCGGTCGCGTACCCGAGCCGTTCGCCCTCGGTGAGGGTGACGCGCACCTCGACGCAGTCCGCCGGCGCGATCCAGCCTTGCGCCTCGATGTCCTTCCACGGCGCGTCGTAGCGCTTGGGGCCGATGAGGGTGAACACGTCGTCCTCGTGCCCATCCTCGCGGACCAGCGTCGCGGTCAGGCCGAGGCGTCGGCGGGCCTGCAGGTCGGCGGTCATCCGGAAGATCGGCGCGGGCAGCAGGTGCACCTCGTCGTAGACGATGAGGCCCCAGTCCCGCGCCTCGAACAGCTCGAGGTGGGAGTACACGCCCTTCCGCTTCGTGGTCATCACCTGGTACGTCGCAATCGTGACCGGACGGATCTGCTTGCGCTGCCCGGAGTACTCCCCGATCTCCTCCTCGGTCAGGGACGTGCGGCGCATCAGCTCGTCCTTCCACTGCCGGGCGGCGACGGTGCTGGTCACGAGGATGAGGGTCGTGGACGAGGCGTGCGCCATCGCGGCCGCGCCGACCAGGGTCTTGCCGGCACCGCACGGCAGCACGACCACCCCGGAGCCACCGGCCCAGAACCCGTCGGCGGCCCGGCGCTGGTAGTCGCGCAGCGACCAGTCCGTCTCGTCCAGCGCGATCGGATGGGCCTCGCCGTCCACGTACCCGGCGAGGTCCTCGGCGGGCCAGCCGAGGCGGATGAGCACCTGCTTGATATGGCCACGCTCGGACGGGTGCACCGCAACCACGTCGGCGTCGATGCGCTTGCCGACCAGCGGCTTGATCTTGGCGCTTCGCAGCACCTCCTCGAGCACTGCTCGGTCGGTGCTGTGCAGCACCAGGCCGTGGGTGGGGTGCTGCTCGAGTCGCAGTCGGCCGTAGCGGGCCATCGTCTCGGCGAGGTCGACCAGCAGGGCGTGCGGCACCGGGTAGCGGGAGTAGCGCAGCAGGACGTCGACGACCTGCTCGGCGTCGTGGCCGGCGGCGCGGGCGTTCCACAGCCCGAGCGGGGTGAGCCGGTAGGTGTGCACGTGCTCGGGGGCCCGCTCGAGCTCGGCGAACGGCGCGATGGCGAGCCGGCAGTCCTCAGCCTGCGGATGGTCGACCTCGAGCAGCAGGGTCTTGTCGCTCTGGACGATCAGCGGGCCGCTGTCGGGTGGGGTCACGCCGCACAGTGTCCCCCGGGGCCCGCGACCCGGGCGAGTCGACGCCGAGAGTCGTAGCGTGGAAGGTGCTGTGACCACGAACGTCGTGCGGCGCCTGGCTGCCCGTGCGCGGGCGCCTCGTCCCGCTGATCTTGACGTTTCGGTCGACCCTGGGGCCATGGCGGCGGCGATCTTGACGTTTCGGTGGGTTGGAGGCACGCGGGTTGGACGTAGCGTCAAGATCGCCGGGGACGGGGCGCGCGATGCGGCGATAGCGTCAAGATCGCGTGGGCTGGGGGAGAGGGCACGGTCAGTAGGCGTCGCGCTCCCACGGATCGGGCCAGTTGTCCAGGACGAGCCCGCCGTCGACCACCAGCACCGTCCCGGTGACGTAGCGGGCTCCTGGGCTGGCCAGCCAGACGATCCCGGCAGCCACCTCGTCGGTCGTGCCCATCCTGCGGGCGACCTTCAGTCCCAGCTGGCCGAGCGCGTCGATGTCCATGGCCTCGACGGCCTCGCCTTCGTGCTCGCGCATCCCGGAGGTGTCGATCAGCCCGGGCGCGATCGCGTTCACGGTCACGCCGTGCGGAGCCAGGAACGACGCCATCGTCCGGGTGAGCGACAGCACCCCGGCGCGCGCCGCTCCGGAGTGGACGAAGAACCGGGCGCCGCGGTCGAAGACGTAGGTGTGCACCATCGTGATGATCGAGCCGCCACCCGACTCGACCATCGGGGTCATGAAGCGGTTGATCATCGTCCAGGTGCCGTTGAGGTTGAGGTCGACCACCGAGCGCCACCCGTTGTCCGAGAGCTGGGACGGCAGCGACGGGAACTGCCCGCCGGCGTTGTTGACCAGGGTGTCGACTCTGCCGAACTCGGCGTAGGCGGCGTCCCGCAGAGCGTCCACCGCAGCGGGCTCCCGGATGTTGGTCGGCACGCAGAGCACGGTGGAGCCGTAGCGGGAACGCAGGTCGTCAGCGGTCTCGTCCAGCAGGTCGGCGCGACGTCCGGCGAGCACCAGGCTCGACCCGAGCCGGGCGAACGCCTGTGCGGTGGCCCGGCCGATCCCGGTACCGCCCCCGGTCACCAGGGTGACTGTCCCGGCCATCAACGCAGGGGCGAACGTCGACAGCGGGTCCTCAGGCGCCTGGATCACCATGCCCGCAGACCCTACGCAGCGGCTCAGGCCGGGGTGTTGTCGGCAACCTCCCGCGAGGGCTCCAGCGGCGCCACCGCGCCGATCCGGTGCACCGCAAAGGTCCGCACCTGCTCGCTTCGGTGGTCGAAGGCGCTGAGCCAGCCGGCCTCGATCGCGATGGGGTCGACGACCCGCTCGGTGGTGGTGCCGTGGTGGTCGACGTAGCCGATCCAGACGCTGACGCCGCTGTCGATGGCCCGGGCCAGCGCATCCATCACCTCGGTGGACGCGCTGGCGCGCAGCCCCGGGCTGACCCCGGCAGGACGGTGCTCCAGGCCGCGGTCACCGGCCCGGATGGCACGTACGCAGGCCTCCAGCGTCGCCTCGCTCGGCGCGGGCCGGTCGGCCCGCAACGGACGCGGCCGCCCACGCGTGGGCACCCGGGTTCGGGGGCTGCCGCCTGCTCCGCCAGGCAGGTCCAGCGCGTCCGCCGACGGGTGCATGCCCAGGGACTTCAGCAGGTCGAGCACGGTGGACGGGCTGGCGTAGGCACTGGCCACGGTCGGGGCCAGCCGCCGCGGCTGCAGGGCCGACACCCGCGGCTCGGCCAGGATCGCGTCCAGCATCGCCGGGTCCTCGCACGTGATCAGGGCAGGCGCGCTGCCCACCCTGATCCGCCCGTACCGGCGGGCGACATCCTCGACGAGGTAGGTCAACGGCTGTGGGACGGGCGTGCGGGACGCCGAGGCGAGGAAGCCGGCGATCTCGCCCACGGTTCGCCCGGCTTCCAGGGCGCGGCGCACCGAGGCCTCGGTGAAGCGGTACACGGTCGCGCCACCGGTCGACTCCACCACTGCGAGCAGCCCCATCTCGCGGACCAGGTGGGGTTCGAGCGGGCCGGGAGCCACGGCGGTCAGGTCGGCCTGGAGCAGGACGTGGTCCAGCGGCACGGGCAGCAGCGCCGCCATGGACGCTTCCGCTGCGGTGAGGTCGCCGGAGAACAGCAGCCGACCGGCGGTAGTCACCGCCCCGCGCGCGAGCACCCCGTAGGCGTGCGCGTCGTCCAGGGTCCAGCGGACGATCGCGTCCCTGGCCGGACCCGAGCGCCGCGGCCGGTGCCAGCGGATCACGTCCAGGACGTCGCCGACCTCGAGCCCGTGCCCCTCGGGGAGCGCCCCGAGCATTCCCAGTGTCAGCCCGCGCAGCTCGGGGGCGCCCGGGCGGTCCAGGTCCTCGCTGAGTGGGGCTGGGGGCTTCTCCCGGTCGTCGCGAGGAACAGCAAGCGTGGGTACGCGGCTGCTGGCGAGCCAGGCGCTGACCAGCGCCACCCATCGGGCCGCCGGTTCGGAGCGCACCCAGGTGTCGAAGGCGGTGGTCGGCAGCCATTGCGCCTCGGTGCTGTCGGCGGCGATCAGCCCGGCCGCGTAGGCGATCTCGACCACCCGCACGGTCGCGGCTACGTCCCCGTCCAGCAGCCCGGCGGTGCGCCGCAGCTCGCGCACGCCCAGCCCACCTGCACGCAGGACGGCGGGCGGGTCGTCCGCCCAGGCCTCCAGGACCATCTCGACCGACCGGACGAGCTCGGCGGCGGTGCCCGCGCCGAGGCGGTCCAGGACGGCGACGTCGTGCTCGGTCTCCGACGGAGTCGGACGCTGCAGGCTCGCCTGGTGCAGGCGCCCGCCGCGCAGGTGCAGCCCGACTTCGCGGGGCAGCACCACGGTGCCGGCGTCGATGGGGACGATCAGGCCGCGGGAGAGCAGTTGGTCGACAGGCGTCCGGGCGCTGGCGACGGTGACTGGACGCAGCGCGTTGTCCACCCGTCCGGACGGGGGTCCGGCCGCCAGGCGGGTGACGAGGGAGACGGCATCGGCGCCCGCGGCGCCCAGCGCGGCGGTGAGGTATCCGGGGTCGCAGAGCCGCTCGGCAACGCGGGCAGCCATGGCAAGGGGCTCCCGGCTCGGCGGCAGCCCCATGTCGGCGGCCAGCACCCGCAGCCGGTCGGTAGGCAGGCCGCTGAGCAGCCCTCGCGCAGGAGGGCCGAGCCCGGCCACCTGGGGTCCGAGCACCTCGCGCACCACCCGTACCAGACGCAGCGCGTCGTCCGGACCCCACACCAACGCCAGCGTGCGCAGGCGTCCGAGCAGGGTGTGGGTGCGCTCGGCAGGGAAACCGAGGAGGTCCAGCACGGCCTGCGGGTCGGCCGGCTCGTCGAGCAGGGCCAGCGACTCCACGACAGCGAGGGTGGCCCTGTCGAGACGGTCCATTGCGCGGGCCACCGACGAGCGGGTGGTGGCCCGGGTGGCCAGCTGTCCCACGTCGGTGGGCACCGGCGTCGTCAGGTCGGGGCGGGCGCGCAGCAGTCGGACGAGGTCGTCGTCGCTGCGCGCACGCAGCTCGTCGGCCAGCGACCGAGGTGCTGGCTGCTCCTGCGACCCGGACATCCTCCCCACGCTAGTCCGGTCAGTCGCGGTCCGCCCCCGCACGATCGGAGGACCCGCCGGAGGACCCGCCGGAGGACCCGCCGCCCAACAAGGCTCGCCGCCGTCGGACGGCTACCAGCAGCATCGCCACCAGGATGACCGCGAAGCCCAGCGGGGCGAGCATGGCGACGAGGTAGGCCCAGGTGCTCGGCGTCGCTCGTCCGGTCAGGTACAGGGCGACGATGGCGACGGTGGTCAGCAGTCCGACGGCCACCAGCGCGCCACCCACCCGCGTCGCCACCTCCAGCACCCGTTGCTCCGGCGTCGGAGGGTCGCTTGCGGCCGGCGGTCCCTTGGACATGCTGGCAAGGGTAGGCATCTCGCGGGCACGCGTGCTCGCCGCGAGCCGGCCCGGTCCGTCCAGACCCCTGGCCCCGTCCGCCCCCACCCCGACGATCTTGACGTTTCTGTCGACCACAGCCCCCGCTCGGCGACGATCTTGACGTTATGGCCGCTTCGAGCCCCTCGGGTCGGACGTAGCGTCAAGATCGCGTGGGACGGGGCGGCGCGGAGCCCGCGGGTGGGACGGGGCG
>CAYHHE010000086.1:9972-12376 GCA_964356295.1 uncultured Actinomycetes bacterium
GGACGGGGCGACGCTCGGGAGGGGTTCGTCGACGACGTCGCAGCCTGCGTACCCTTGGGGGCTCCGCCGTTACGGTGGAGCCCCGATCGATGGAGCCCACGGGTTCCCTGAGTGTGGTGAAGAGGTCCGACGTGCCTACCGGCAGGGTCAAGTGGTTCGACAGCGAGAAGGGCTTCGGCTTCCTCGCCAGCGACGAGGGCGGCGATGTGTTCGTCCATGCCTCGGTGCTCCCGTCGGGTGTGTCGGAGCTGAAGAACGGGCAGCGGGTGGAGTTCGGCGTGGTCGAGGGACGGCGCGGCGAGCAGGCCCTGTCGGTGCGCATCCTCGACCCGTTGCCGTCGGTGAGCGCCGCGATGCGCAAGCCGCCCGAGGAGATGTCGGTGATCGTCGAGGACCTGATCAAGTTGCTCGACGGACTCTCGAACTCCTACCGCCGCGGACGCCACCCCGACTCGAAGTCCGCGGGAAAGGTGGCCGCCCTGCTCCGGGCGGTTGCCGACGACCTGGAGGGCTGAGCGGGTGGCCACCCCCAAGGCCGATGCGGTGTGCCTGGCAGCCGTCGCGTTGGCCCGGGAGGCTGCGGTGGATGAGGCGGGGACGGCTGACGCGGTCGGCGACCCGGTCGGTCACCTCGCCGAGGGCGATCGGTTGCTCACCCACCTGTTCGAGTGCCGGGCGCCCGGCTACCGCGGCTGGCAGTGGGCGGTGACTCTGGGGCGGGCGACCCGCTCGCGCACACCGACGGTGAACGACGTCGTCCTGATCGCGGGCGAGGGTGCCCTGGTCTCCCCACAGTGGGTGCCGTGGTCACAGCGTCTGCACCCCAGTGATCTCGCCCCGGGTGCGATCCTGCCGACCCCGCCGGACGACCCGCGGCTGGTGCCCGGCTACCAGAGCATCGCCTCCGCGGCGTCCCTGCTGGACGAGCCTGGCGAGGCCGTCGCCGACCTCGTCAATGACCTGCTGCTCACCCGTACCCGCGTGCTCTCGGTCGAGGGCCAGGACGAGGCAGCCGAGCGGTGGTACCGCTCCGAGGCCGGACCCCAGGCCGACATCGCGGCATCGGCGCCCAAGCCTTGTCGAACCTGCGGGTTCCTGGTGCCGCTGGCAGGGCCACTGGCGGGAGTGTTCGGCGTCTGCGCCCATGCGATGGCTCCCGACGACGGGCGCGTGGTCGCGCACAACCACGGATGCGGGGCCCACTCGGAGGTGCACGTCCCGTCGCCGCGCGAGGTCGCAGCGCCGGTCCTGGTCTACGACACCGAGTCGGACCTGTTGTTCGCCGGCCCCCCGTCCGAGGTGCGGTCGGCCTGATAGCGGCGCACCCTCGCGATGGAATCGCGCCGGCGCCGGGTGTACTCGATGCCCAGCAGGCCGAGCCCCGCGCCGGCCAGGCATGTCCACAGCCACCAGACCCGGCCCTCGTCCTCGAGTCGGCCACGCACGGTGAGCAGCACCAGGAACGCGATCACCCACAGCGCCGTGCCGATCGTGACGGTGCGCACACCGTCGACGTCCAGCGGCTGGTGGCCGTCGTCGCTGCTCACCCCGCCACGATAGGCCAGCCCCAGGTCTGACGCGGGCCGGTGACGGGCGTCGCGTCCCCGTGCCTCGTCCCCTGCCCCTCGCCGGGCGGGGTGTCCGCCGCGTCACACTGGACGCGTGCGCCTGTTCGCCGCGATCGACCTGCCCAGCGGCGTGGCCGACTCCCTGGCCGAGCGGGTGGCCGCGGCGCAGCGGACGGACGCGGTGATGCGCTGGGTCCCGCGGGAGGAGTGGCACCTGACGCTGGCGTTCTTCGGATCGGTCCGCGACGATCGGGTCGACGAGCTCCTCACGCGGCTGCGCCGTGCGGCCGCCCGCAGCGGGCCGCTCACCCTCGAGATGGGCGCCGCGGACGTGGTCGGTTCCCCCCGGCGGACGCGGGTGCTGTGGTGCGCGGTGAGTAGCGATTCCGCAGGGCTGGCCGCGCTGGCCGCCTCGTCCCGGGCCGCGGGACGACGGATCGGGCTGGACATCCCCGCGTTGGCCCCGGACGTGCGCTTCCGGCCGCACGTCACGGTGGCTCGAGTCCCGCGGCCCGGGGACGTCAGCGCTACGGTCGAGGCGATGAACGGTGCCGGCTCGGCCCCGGCGCGGTGGACCGCTGAGCAGGCCGTCCTCGTCCGCAGCGACCTCGGCGACGGCCCCGGCGGACGCCCGCTGCACAGCGTCGTGGCCGCGCTCCCGCTCGGGCGCCGATCGGACGCGCCGGACGCTCAGCCCAGGCGACCCACGACGTAGTCGATGCACTCGGTGAGAGCCTCGACGTCGTCGGGCTCGACCGCCGGGAACATCGCCACGCGCAGCTGGTTGCGGCCCAGCTTGCGGTAGGGCTCGGTGTCGACGATGCCGTTGGCCCGCA
>CAYHHE010000087.1:0-12213 GCA_964356295.1 uncultured Actinomycetes bacterium
CCTTCGGTGAGCTTCTGGATGTCTGCAGCCGCTGATGCGGCGAACATGCGCCGCTCCTGCTGCTGCTGGAAGTGGATGGCGTGGGCGTTGCCGATGTCGTCCAGGAACTGCGCGATGGTCGACAGGCAGTCCGCGGCGACGGCGAACATGCCACCGATGATGAGCGTCCGGTTCAGTGGCGACGCGTTCGGGACGAGCTGCTGGGGTTGGCTGGGCACCTCAGCGACCTCCTCGGGTCACGCGGCCACGCCGCGCTCGACAGTCGTGACCGATCGGGTCTGCCCAGATCGATCTCCCCCGAGGAGGCAGCCCACGGGGGACGTGACAAGGATCTCCCCGGGCGACACCGAGACCTATCCGCCGTTGAGCGGATCCTTGTCTAGCAATACGCGAACGTCCCTCCCACCCGGAGCCACCGGGCAGGAGGGACGTTCACCCCCCTCGACTTGTGCGCTACTGGACGAAGACCCGTCCGTCGACGAGGGTCTCCTGGACGGGCCGGCCTTGGGCCTCGAAGCGCCCCTGGTCTAGGTGCTTGCGGAACTCGACGTCCAAGTGGTCCAGACCGGACCGGTTCTTCTCGATGGAGAGCACCGCCCACTCGCGGAAACGGTCGGCGTTGCCGACGTCGAAGGAGAGATGGTGGCGCGCGACGACGTCGTACTTGTCGTGCAGCACCAGAACCACGTCGGGCTCGTAGGCCAGCGAGGACGACCCGCGCAGATGATGGGTCCGCAGTCGGGTGCCGCCGACGAGGCCTTCCTTCTCGGCCGCCACAACGGCAAGGATCGGCACCTGCATGCTCAGCGCGAGGTCCTTCAGGCCCTCGACCACCACGGTCACCCGCTCGGCCTCGATCTCCGAGCCGCCCGGGACGGCCACCTTCTGCAGGTAGTCGACCACGACGAGCGGCGCCATCCCCATGGCGGCGCGGCACTCGCGGATCACCGTCTCGATCTCGCCGAGGTCGGTGCTGCCGCCGCTGGCGCGATGGACGAACAGACGCGGGCTGTACTCGCGCATCGTCGCCAGGGCCTCGAGCCCACCGGGGCTGCCGGCGAGCCGCAGCTCGAGACCGCCCACACCACCGTCGGTGGCCTCCATGGCCGAACGGATGCGGCGCAGCTGCACCGCCCCGAGGCCCACGGCCTCCCCGGCCTCGGCGGCGATCAACCGGCCGAGAACCGTCGGGGCGTCGTGCTCGTAGGTGAGGTAGATCCCGCCCTGGCCGGACTTGGCCACGTGACGCAGGATCTGCAGCGCGAAGAAGGTCTTGCCGATCCCCTGGGGGCCACCGAGCAGGGCGAGCTCGCCGGGTCGCAGCCCTCCGGAGAGGTACGTGTCCAGGACGGCGAACCCGGTCGAGATCGGGGCGGACGCAGCGCCTCGTCCGTGCGCCAGGTTCTCGTCGACCTCGGTGAGGATCTCGTTGACCGACAGTGCGCGATTGACCATGGCATTCATGCTGCCATCGGACAAGTCAAAACGGATCATACGGATAGATGACATATATAGGGCGGCTCTCCTGCCACCATCACCAGAGTGGATGCCCGTGGTGGACCGGCCTGGCGGCCAGCTGCTGGCGGGGCACGTGACGTCCGCGGGGCCCGGCGGCGGTACCGGGAGATCACCCACCTGCTGGGTGACCTCCGCGGGTTGGTCCGCCCCTTGGCGGGCGGCCTGGATCCCCAACCGCTCGCGTCCGCCCTGCTGACGACCCTGCGGGCCGATCCGGCGATCGAAGGTGCGGCCGTCCTGCTGGGGCAGCGACTGGTGGGCGCCGACGGGTCCGTCCCCGAGCAGGGATGGACGGCCCCCCTGCTGCGCGACCTGGCCCGTCAGGCCCAGGCGTCGGTGACGCCTCGCTCGACACCCGTCGCTGATCGCCTCGTCCTCGCCGTGCCCGTCCTCGGGCAGCACCGCCCCGTGGCGACCGTCCTGGTGCTGTGCACCGCGTCCGCGGCTACCCGCGCTCGCACTCGGGCACAGCGGGCCGCCCACGACTGGGCTGTCGAACTCGAAGCGGCCGCTCTGTTCGCCGAGGTCCAGGACCTGGCTGCGCGAGCCGAGCGCTCCCGCATCGCCCGGGAGATGCACGACGGCGTGGCCCAGGACCTCGCGTCGCTGGGCTACCTGGTCGACGACCTGCTGGCCGCCGACGCGCACGAGGCACGGCCCGGCTTGGAGTCGCTGCGGCACCAGATCTCCTCAGTCGTCACGCAGCTGCGGCTGTCCATCCACGACCTGCGTTCCGACGGTCTGCGCACCGGCGGTCTCGCCGGGGCCATCGGGGAGATCGCCCGACGCGAGGCCCGCTGCGGTGACATGGCCGTGCACCTTCGGCTGCAGGAGACGCACAACACCCTGGGTCCCGACGTCGAGCACGAGCTGGTCCGCATCGCCCAGGAAGCGATCAGCAACGCCCGGCAGCACTCCGGGGGGTCCAACCTGTGGGTGTCCTGCGTCGTCGGACCTGGCGGTGTCGTCATCGCCGTCGAGGACGACGGGGTGGGCCTGCGCGGCGAGAGTGCGGACAGCATCGGGCTGGCCATCATGGCCGAGCGAGCCGCCCGCGTGGGAGCGGTGCTGAGCATCCAGACGCGCCCCCCGCACGGGACCGCGGTCCGGATCGAACTCGAGACAGGTGTCAGGGCCGCTAGCATCGCGTCGTGATCAGCGTGATGCTCGTCGACGACCATGCCTTGATCCGCGAGGGTCTGCGGCGAGCCGTCGACCGCGCCGGCGACATGACCGTGGTCGGTGAGGCGCAGTCGGTCCGTGAGGCGATGGCTGTTGCCGACCATGCCAAGCCGGACGTGGCCGTCGTCGACATCCGGCTCCCGGACGGCAGTGGGATCGACCTGTGCCGCGATCTGCGCGACCGGGACCCCGCGCGCGGCGTCGTCGTCCTCACGATGTACGGGGACAGCGAGCACCTCCTTCGCTCCAAGGACGCCGGCGCTTCGGCCTTCGTCTCCAAGGACGCGCCGGCCGGCGATGTCATAGCCGCCATCCGCAAGGCCGCTGAGCGTCCGGACGACTTCATGGCCAACGGGCTGGCCGAGGCGCTGGCCCAGCAGTCCAAGGGCCAGGCGACGACGCTCACCCCCCGCGAGCAGGAGGTCCTAGCGCTGCTCGCCGACGGCCTCGGCGTCTCAGGGATCTCCAAGCGCCTCTACATCAGCGAGTCGACGACCAAGACGCACGTCGCCAAGATCTACGCCAAGCTCGGGGCATCCAACCGGGCACAGGCGCTCATGACGGCCATCCGCAAGGGCCTGGTCTCCGGTCGCGCAGAGGACTGACACTCACCCTGAATCGGACATAGCGGGACGAGCAGGAATAATCATCCGAATAGCGGATCACGTTCGGGTATCGGCGGGTCCACCATTGTCATGTCCAGTCAGCCCGCTCGATCCCCAAAGGAGAAGAACATGTTCGAGCGTCTCATGCAGTACCTGCGCCGTGAGGACGGCGCCACCGCGGTCGAGTACGGCCTCATCGTCGCCCTCATCGCTGCCGTCATCGTCGCCATCGTCGCCACCCTCGGTGGCCAGATCGACACAGCCTTCACCACGGTCAGCGACGCGCTCTAGTCGCTACGGCGCGTGCAAGGGCCCCGGCGGATCCGCCGGGGCCCTTCCTCGTTGTTGCGGGGTCTGTTCCCCGGTCATCGATGCGCCGGTACAACGCGGCGCTCTCCGGTGGCTCCGGCCGATGATCCACGGCGGAATCGGTGCGCTGGCGCGATGATCACCAGCGCGGGCGGCTGACCCGTCGTCAGCGTGCCCGTTGGGCGCGATGCGCTCTGCCGGTCCCGCTCTCGCAGCGGAGCGTGAGGGGCGCTGATCAGGGGCGGGCGGCGCCGGCGACGGGCATGGAGTTCACACCGACGACCGAGACGGGCCGGCCGGGGCGTGAGGAGTGCACGATCTGGCCGTTGCCGATGTAGATGCCGACGTGGCTGGCGCCGCCGTAGTACGCCACGATGTCGCCGGGCTGCAGGTCGCTCATCGAGACCCGCTTCAGACCGTAGAGCTGGCCCTGGGAGGTCCGGGGGATCGACACCCCGGCGGCTGCCCAGGCTCCGCTGGTGAGGCCCGAGCAGTCCCAGGCGTTCGGGCCACGACCGCCGTGCGCGTAGGAGTCGCCCAGCTGGGCCAGAGCGAACGCCACCGCGGCACCGGCGCCACCTGACCCAGAGGGGGAAGGCGGCGCGGGGGCAGGCTTCGCGGGAGCCGGGGTCGCCTGGCTGGTCGCCGTCTGGCCTGTCTGTCCGGTCGTCTGCTGCGCCGGGGCCGCGCGCTGCTCGTCCCGGGACGCTGCCGCCACCGCGGCCTGCCGCGCCTGCTCGGCCGCGCGCGCTGCCGCGGCGGCCCGCTCACGCTCGATCTCCGCGAGGATCGACCGCTCGTCCTCCTTCAGGGAAGCCAGCAGTGCCTCGGCCTCGGCGACGCTGGAGTCGAGAGTGGACTTCTCCTCGGCCAGCTCCTCCTCGATGGCCTTCAGCGCGGCGGCCTCCTCGTCGACGTCGGCCTTCTTCTGGGCCAGCGTGTCGCGCTGAGCCGCGACCGACGCGAGCGCGGACGACTGCTGGTCGGCGAAGGCGTCGACCATGGCCGACTCGGTCAGGGCATCGGACGGGTCCTCGCTGAGGACCAGGTGCAGCGTCGGGTCGACGATGCCCTCCCGGTAGGCGGCCGCGGCGAACCCGCCCATCTCGGTGGTCAGCTGCGCCACCAGAGCCGCCTGGCGCTCGACGGAGGCCTTGGCACTCTCCAGGGACTTGGTGGTCTCCTCGAGCCGTCCCTGGGCGCTCAGGTAACGGTCGTTCGCGGCCCCGGCCTGCAGGTACAGCGCGTCGACCTGCTCGCTGACCTCGGTGACCCGAGCGCGGACCTCGTCCAGTTCCTCGGGGTCGGCCGCCGCCACACCCCCCACAACTACGACGCCGACTGTGGCCACGGCGACTGTCGCCAGGCGCACCGCAGCCATACGAGGGGCAGTGGAACGGAAGAGACTCATCACCGGCGAGAGGTCCTTTGAGCTCGGAATGGGTGGGCTCAGCGGCCCCCGCGTGGTCAGGTCGTGACCTCAACGTTACCGTACCGTGACCTGGCCCGCCGAATCCGGGGTCAGGCACCGCCCACCAGACGCAGCGGTGGGACGAGCCCGACCTCTGCCAACGCCTCGATCGCGCGTTGCTCCTCGGGGTCGAGCCGCACACCCTCGGGCGGTGCTCCGAGCAGCACGGTCACCACGCAGTCCGAGCACGCCTCGGGCCCACGGACCCGGCAGTCATCGCAGTCGACTCGCATGTCAGGGACGCTAGGACCTCGTCCCGACACAAAGGCGCCCTACCGCTCCTCGTCGGCGCCCGGCTGCGGCTCCGCGACCGTCGGGCGCGGCACGAGCTCGATCGTCCCGGTGGCCCCGCACCACCGGCACCGCACCTCCTCCAGCGTCTCGGACAGCACCTGCGTGTCCTCGACCGCCGGCTCCCCGGCGAGGTCGAGGTGGACGTACTCCTTGACCCGGGACGAGCGGACGACGTCGAAGCGGGTGAGGTTGCCGCACTGGCTGCAGCGCCATCGTGTCTGGGCGTTCGGCCAGCTGACGGTCACGTCGCGTCCCTTCCCCGGTGCCGGTCGTGCGATCGACCAGCGTAGGGGTGCGCGGCCGCTACGCTGGGCAGGCCACGTCGAGCAGGGGGATTCGTGATGGTCACCGCGATCGTCTTCGTCAGCGCGGACGTGGCCAGGATCCCCGAGGCCGCCGCCGCGATCGCCGACATCGACGGCGTGACCGAGGTCTACTCGGTCACCGGCGAGATCGACCTGGTCGTCATGGTGCGGGTCCGCGACCTCGAGGAGGTGGCGACCGTGGTCACCGAGCGTGTCGACCGTGTCCCGGGCGTCCTGAGCACCCAGACGCATGTCGCGTTCCGCACCTACTCCAGGCACGACCTCGAGGCCGCCTTCTCCATCGGGTCCTGACCAGCCGGGCGCAGCCGCGGCCGGCAGCGGCATCAGCGGGCCGCAGCCACCCAGCGTTCGAGCACCGCGCGCGCCGCACCGCCCTCGGTGGCAGCGCGGCAGCGGGCCAACCCGGAGGCCAAGCCGGACGCCAGGCCGTCCCCCCGCAGCTCCACACACCCGTCGAACGCGCAGACCGCAGCCGCGGCGTTGAGCAGCACCGCGTCGAGCACCGGACCGGATTCCCCGCCCAGCACTGCCCGCGCCGCGACCGCGTTCTCCTCGGGGGTCCCGCCCCGCAGGTCCTCCGGGCGGGCACGAGGAATCCCGAGGTCCGCGGCATCGAGCGAGTGCTCGCCGACCTCACCCTCGACCACGGCCCAGACCCGTGACGTGGTCGTCGTGGTCAGCTCGTCCAGCCCGTCGTCGCCTCGGAACACCAGCGCGGTGACCCCGCGTCGGGCCAGCACGCCGGCCATGACGGGGGCCAGCCGGGCGTCCGAGCAGCCCACCGCCATCGCGGACGGGCGGGCCGGGTTGGCCAGCGGCCCGAGGATGTTGAACGTGGTCGGCACGCCGATCTCCCGCCGCGGGGGCCCGGCGAACCGCATCGCGGGGTGGAAGACCGGCGCGAACGCGAACGTGATGCCGACCTCGCCCAGCACCTCGGCGACCCGGGTGACCGGCAGGTCGAGTCGCACCCCGAGCGCCTCGAGCAGGTCGGCCGACCCGGTGGCCGAGGACGCGGCCCGGTTGCCGTGCTTGACCACCGGAATCCCGGCCGCCGCCACGACGATCGCTGCCATGGTCGAGATGTTCACCGTGTTCGCCCGGTCTCCCCCGGTCCCCACCACGTCGACGACGGGGCCGACGCCCTCGGGCAACGCAAACGGCGTGGCGTGCCGGTACATGGTCTCCACGAGCGCCTCGACCTCGTCGACCGTCTCGCCCTTGGACCTCAGCGCCACCGCGAAGGCTCCGATCTGCGCGGGGGTGGCCTCCCCGCCGAGGATCTGCTCCATGGCCCACGCCGCGCCCGCGGCGTCGAGGTCGCGCCGGGACATCAGCGGAGCCAGGACGTCCGGCCACGACAGGGCCGCCGCGGCGGACCCCGCCATCAGCCGGCTGGACGCTGGAGGCCCATCCGCTGCGCCATCAGCCCGGCGGTCGCCCGAGCCAACGCGACGGGGTCCAGCGGATGGGCCACCACGGCGTCCGCACGCGACCAGGTGGCCAGCCACCCGTCCTGGGGCCGCCCGATGAGCACCAGGACCGGTGGGGCGTGGAAGATCTCGTCCTTGAGCTGCCGGCAGACCCCCATCCCGCCCGCGGGGGTGGCCTCGCCGTCCAGGATGGCAACGTCGACGCTGCCGCTGTCGAGCTCCCGGAACACGTGCGGGGCGGTGGCCACCTCGACGATCTCGATCGCGGGGAGGTCGGGGTCCGGACGCGTCCCGAGCGCGAACCTCACCTGGTCACGAACGGATCGGTCGTCGCTGTACACCAGCACGCGCAGCCGCGGCTCGGACCCCTGCGCACCAGGGGCGCCCTGCGCGCTGCTCACCGGTCCTCTCGCCTCCTCGCGCCTCGTCCGACGGCCCTCATGGTAGTCAGCCCGGCCCCTCCTCCCCGGCTTCGAGGGCGACCGTTGATCGCAGCGGGGGAGCGTTTCGCGTCACAAATCCGACGAGAACACGGGGTGGGGTCGTCCTACACACCCGGGCATGACCATAATGCGCCCGTGGCTTCCGCAGCGGTGATGAGTGAGCCGACAGCCCAGGCATCGTTCGAGCGTCCGAACAAGACCGCGGTCGGGACGATCGTCTGGCTGTCCAGCGAGCTGATGTTCTTCGCGGCTCTGTTCGCGATCTACTACACGCTGCGGGCGACCTCGCCCGAGCTGTGGGCCGAACGCAGCGAGATGCTCAACGTCCCGTTCGCCTCGGTGAACACGACGATCCTGGTGCTGTCGTCGGTGACCTGCCAGCTGGGGGTGCTGCGGGCCGAGCGGGGTCAGGTCGGCCGGCTGGGCAGCGTGTTCAACGTGGGCCGCTGGGGGCTGCGCGAGTGGTTCGTGCTGACCTACGTCATGGGTGCGGTCTTCGTCGCCGGACAAGTGTTCGAGTACGCCGAGCTGTACCACGAGGGCTTGACCCTGCAGTCCGACCCGTACGGCTCCATCTTCTACATGGCCACCGGCATCCACGCCATGCACGTGACCGGCGGGCTCATCGCGTTCCTGTTCGTCCTCGGACGGACGTTCATGGCGCGTCGGTTCACCCACGAGCAGGCGACCAGCGCCATCGTGGTGTCGTACTACTGGCACTTCGTCGACGTCGTCTGGATCGGTCTGTTCTTCACCATCTACGTCATCAAGTGATGAGGTTGAGGCTGTGACTGCACTGCTGGCCAAGCGCCGCCACCCGATGGCCGCCCTGATGGTGATGGCAGTGGCGCTGGCCGGGCTCGCCGGGCTGTACGCACTCGTCTCCCCGTCGAGCCAGGCGTCCACCACCACCGCCACGAGCACCCAGATCGAGGAGGGCAAGGAGCTCTTCCTCGTCGGGTGCTCGTCCTGCCATGGGGTCAACGCCGAGGGGGTGGTGCGCGAGGACGGCACGGTGCTCGGCCCGACGCTGATAGGGGTGGGGGCGGCCGCGGTCGACTTCCAGGTGGCCACCGGCCGGATGCCGATGGCACGCAACGACGTCCAGGCGCCGCGCAAGACCGTCGCCTACACCGAGGAGCAGACCGCTGCCCTGGCGGCCTTCGTCGCCTCGCTGGCACCCGGGCCGGCCATCCCGGAGGCTGAGCAGTACGACCCCGCGCTCGGCGACATCTCCAGGGGTGGCGTGCTGTACCGGACCAACTGCGCCCAGTGCCACAACACGACCGGGCAGGGTGGTGCGCTGACCCTGGGCAAGTACGCGCCCAAGCTCACCGGGGTCGCCCCCGAGCACATCTACGCTGCGATGCTCACCGGCCCGCAGAGCATGCCGGTGTTCGGCGACGGGGTGCTGACCTCGGAGGACAGGCGCGACATCATCTCCTACCTCAAGAACGTCGAGAGCGAGCCGAACCCCGGCGGACTGGGCGTGGGCCGCATCGGTCCGGTGAGCGAAGGGCTGTGGGTCTGGCTCATCGGCCTTGGAGTGCTGATCGGTGCCGCAGCCTGGCTCGGCGCCCGGTCGTCGTGAGCCGGACCGTCGTGAGCCGGACCGTCCTGACAGGAGAGGCCACCGCATGACCACGCACTCTTCCGAAGTCGAGCCGGTCGGTCAGGGCGGTGACCCGCTGCCCGACCCGGGGATGCCGCCGCACACTCCTCGGCTGACCGACAGCGACCCCAAGGCGGCCAAGCGAGCCGAGCGTCAGGTCTCGGTGATGTTCGGCATCGCCACGCTGGGCAGCATCGGGTTCGTCGCGGCTTACCTGGCATTCCCGCTGATCGAGGGAGACCTCGACCGGCTGCAGCTGTCGAACCTGCTGCTCGGGCTCACGCTCGGCGCGTCGTTGTTCCTCATCGGCCTGGGCGCCATCCAGTGGGCCAAGAAGCTCATGCCGGACGTGGAGATGGTCCAGGAGCGGCACCCGCTGGAGTCGTCGAAGGAGGACGCGCAGGCCGCGATCGCCGCGTTCGAGGCCGGGACGGAAGAGTCCGGTTTCGGGCGGCGCACCCTCATCCGCAACTCGCTGCTTGGGGCACTCGCCCTGCTCCCGCTGCCGATCGTCTTCATCCTCGGCGACATGGGTCCCCTCAACCCCAACCCCGCGAAGGTTCGCGCGAGCACCATCTGGGCCAAGGGCACCCGGGTCGTCAACGACGTGACCTTCGAGCCCATCAGGCCCGAAGACATGCAGGTCGGACAGCTGGTCAACGCGCTCCCCGCGACGTACGAGGAGATCCCGGAGGAGCAAGGTGCCGAACGGCTGACGGCACGGGCCTTCGCCTCGGTCATCCTCATCCGCATGGAGCTGGACGAGTTCGTCATCGAACCCGGCCGAGAGGACTGGCACATCGACGGGATCCTCTGCTACTCCAAGATCTGCACCCACGTCGGATGCCCCATCAGCCTGTACGAGCAGCAGACGCACAACATGCTGTGCCCCTGCCACCAGTCGACCTTCGCCCTGGCCGACAACGGCAAGGTCGTGTTCGGCCCAGCGCGCAGACCGTTGCCGCAACTGGCGCTCGAGGTGGACGCGGAGGGATACTTGGCCGCGCAGGGTGACTTCCCGCAGCCGGTCGGACCGAGCTACTGGGAGCGGGCCAAGTTCGAGAATGGGGAGCGCATATGAGCGCCACCGTGAGACTCGCGAGCAAGCCGGTCAAGGCGCTCGACGATCGCCTGACCATCGGCAAGCTGGCGAAGGACAACCTCCGGAAGGTCTTCCCCGACCACTGGTCGTTCCTGCTCGGCGAGATCGCCCTGTACAGCTTCATCGTCCTGCTGCTCTCGGGCGTCTTCCTCACCCTGTTCTTCAAGCCGTCGATGGTCGAGGTCGTGTACCAGGGCTCGTACCTCCCGCTGCGCGGCGTCCCGATGTCGGAGGCCTACGCCTCGACGCTGGACATCTCCTTCGACGTGCGCGGCGGCCTGCTCATGCGCCAGGTGCACCACTGGTCGGCGCTGATCTTCGTGGCGGCGATGACCGTCCACATGTTCCGGGTGTTCTTCACCGGAGCCTTCCGCCGTCCGCGGGAGATCAACTGGTCCATCGGCGGCGTCCTGCTGCTCATGGGGCTGGCCGCCGGGTTCACCGGCTACTCGCTGCCCGACGACCTGCTCTCAGGCACGGGCCTGCGGATCATCGAGGGCATCATCCTGTCGATCCCGATCGTCGGGACGTACCTGTCGTTCCTGATCTTCGGCGGGAACTACCCTGGCGAGGACATCATCTCCCGGCTCTACATCGCTCACGTCCTGCTCGTCCCAGGTCTGATCCTTGCCCTCATAACCGCCCACCTGCTCATTGTCTGGTACCAGAAGCACACTCAGTGGCAGGGACCTGGGCGCACCGAGCAGAACGTCGTCGGCTACCCGCTGTTCCCCATCTACACCGCGAAGGCCGGCGGGTTCTTCTTCGTCGTGTCCGGCGTGATCGTGCTGATGTCGGCGCTCATCCAGGTCAACCCGGTGTGGTTCTGGGGCCCGTACGACCCGTCCCAGGTTTCGGCCGGCACCCAGCCCGACTGGTACATCGGCTGGCTGGACGGCATGTTGCGGGTGATGCCGGCCTGGGAGTTCGTCATCGGCGGCTACACGTTGAGCCTGAACGTGATGATCCCGTCGTTGATCATGCCTGGGGTCCTGACAGTGCTGCTCCTCGCCTACCCGGCCATCGAGCGATTCGCGACCGGTGACGACCGCGAGCACCACCTGCTGGACCGTCCGCGCAACAACCCGACGCGCACCGGTATCGGTGTCATGGCCATCGTGTTCTACGGGTTGCTGTGGCTCTCCGGCGGCAACGACTTCGTCGCGACCATCTTCCAGGTCCCGGTCAACTACATCACCACGTTCATGCGCGTGGCGCTGTTCGTGCTGCCACCGCTGGCGTTCATCGTCACGCGGCGAATCGCCATCGCGTTGCAGCGTCGGGACATGGAACGGGTGGAGCACGGCCGGGAGACCGGCATCATCCGGATGACGACCGAGGGCGAGTTCTACGAGGAGCATGCGCCGATCGACAGGTACGAGGCGTACGCGCTCACCGCCCACGCCCGTCCGAAGATCATCGAGCCGGGGCCCGAGTTCGACGAGAACGGCGTCAAGAACCCGAGCTACCGCAAGGGCAAGCGGCAGGCGCGTCTCAACCGTTTCTACTGGGACAACACCGTGGACAAGCCGACCGTGGACGAGCTCCACCACGAGGTGGAGGAGGCCGAGCACGAGACGCTCGAGCACCTCGAGCACGAGGCCCTGCCGTCGGGGGCGCACAACCCGACGGAGTCCACCCGCCACCGCTGACGCGGGTCGCAGGACCGACCACTCCGTCCCTCGTCTTTCGCGGCTTGCGTCCGACCTCTGCACGGCAGGCGTCCGACCTTCGCGCGGCAGGCGTCCGACCTCTGCACGGCAGGCGTCCGACCTTCGCGCGGCAGGCGTCCGCCCCTGCGCGGCAGGCGTCCGCCCTTCGCACGGTGTGCGTGGGGTTTGCACGGTGCCGACACCGTGCAAACCCCACGCACACCTGCTTAACGTGATCAGTGGGGGGCCGGGGCGGCGGGGGCGAG
>CAYHHE010000088.1:0-12076 GCA_964356295.1 uncultured Actinomycetes bacterium
CCAACGGCATCGTGCACGTCTCGGCCAAGGACCGGGGCACCGGCAAGGAGCAGTCGATGACGATCACCGGCGGCTCGGCGCTGCCCAAGGACGACATCGACCGCATGATGCGCGACGCCGAGGCGCACGCCGAGGAGGACCGCCGTCGCCGGGAGGAGGCCGAGACCCGCAACCAGGCCGAGGCGCTGGTGTACCAGACCGAGAAGTTCCTCGCCGACAACGCCGAGGCGATCAGCAAGATACCGGCCGAGACCAAGGCCGAGACCGAGTCGGCCCTTGCCGAGCTGAAGAAGTCGCTGGAGGGCGCGGACTACTCCGCGATCAAGGCCGGCGCCGAACGGCTCGCGACGGCAAGCTCAGCGATGGGCACCGCGATGTATGCGGCCGCCGGCCCGGCCAGCGGGTCAGAGAGCGGGCCGGGGGCCGGGGAGGGCGGGTTCTCCGCCGGACCGGGTGAGCCCGGTGCCGACACCGGCGCGGACGAGGACGTGGTGGACGCCGAGATCGTCGAGGAGGACCAGCGGTGACCGACCGCCCACGCGGCGGGTCGGGCCCGGAGGAGCCCGACACCGGCCCGGTGATCCGGGACCGGCGCCGCATCGACCCCGTGACCGGTGCGGTGCGGGACCCCGGGTCGTTGCCCGGGGCCCCCCGCCCGTCGGTGCCGGACACAGCGGCGGCGGAGGCGGAGTCGGTGGTACGTGACATCGATGCCGAGATCCGGGAGGCCGAGGCGCTGGCCGCCGAGCTGGACGAGGTGCGGGCCAAGGAGGCCGCGCTGCTGGACGACCTGAAGCGGCTGCAGGCCGAGTACGTCAACTACCGGCGGCGGGTGGAACGGGACCGAGACGTCGCGCGGGACACCGCTATCGCCGGGGTGCTCGAGCAGCTGCTTCCGGTGCTCGACGACATCGGACGGGCCCGTGACCATGGTGACCTGGACGGGGCGTTCAAGACCGTCGCGGAGAACCTGGAGTCGGTCGTGACCAGGCTGGGCCTGGTGCGCTACGGCGAGGCAGGGGAGCCGTTCGACCCCGCCGTGCACGAGGCGCTGATGCACGCCCATGACGACGAGGTGAGCACCGCGACCTGCGTCCAGGTGCTGTTCCCCGGCTACCGGATCGGCGAGCGCATCCTGCGCGCCGCGCGAGTGGCGGTCGCGGAGCCCAGCTGACGAGGCGAGTTCGGAGGGAGGTGCAGACCACGTGAGCGTCCAGGACTGGGTGGAGAAGGACTTCTACAAGGTTCTCGGTGTCGACAAGTCCGCCAGTGCGGAGGAGATCAAGAAGGCCTACCGCAAGCTGGCACGTGAGCTGCACCCGGACCGGAACAAGGACAACAAGGGCGCCGAGGAGCGGTTCAAGGACGTCTCCGAGGCCTACGACGTCCTGTCCGACCCGAAGAAGCGTGCCGAGTACGACGAGACCCGCACCCTGTTCACCTCCGGACGGGCCGGCGGTGGGCCGTTCACGTTCGGCGGAGGACGCCCCGGCGCCGGTGGCCAGGGCGTTCCGTTCGACCTGTCCGACCTGCTCGGGCAGGCCGGCGGGGCCGGCGGAGTCGGCGACCTGTTCGGGACGATCTTCTCCGGCCGGGGGGCCCGCACGCCCGGCACCGGGCCTCGGCGTGGTGCCGATGTGGAGTCGGAGGTGACGCTGGGGTTCCGGGAGGCCGTCGACGGCGTCACCGTCCCGCTTCGGCTGACCAGCGGAGCGCCCTGCGAGACCTGCCGCGGCACCGGTGCGAAGGCCGGCACGGTTCCGCGGGTCTGCCCCTCGTGCGAGGGCACCGGCCAGGTGTCGCGGTCGGCGGGGCGGTTCGGCATCGCCGAGCCGTGCCGGGAGTGCCGTGGCCGAGGCCTGGTGGTGGACGACCCGTGCCCGGTGTGCCTGGGGTCGGGCCGCGGGCAGAAGACGCGCACCATGCGGGTGCGTATCCCGGCCGGGGTCCGGGACTCCCAGCGGATCAAGCTCAAGGGCAAGGGCGCTCCCGGCGAACGAGGCGGCCCGGCCGGCGACCTGTACGTGACGGTGCACGTCACGCCGGACAGGGTCTTCGGACGCAGCGCAGACAACCTCACGATCACCGTCCCGGTCACGTTCACCGAGGCGGCCCTGGGTGCCGAGGTCGGCGTGCCGACCATCGACGGGTCGACGGTGACGCTCAAGCTTCCGCCGGGCACCCCGAACGGGCGGACCATGCGGGTACGCGGCAAGGGCGCATCACGCCAGGACGGCACCCGCGGCGACTTGCTCGTCACCATCGACGTGCAGGTTCCGCAGCGGGTGGACGGCAAGGCGAAGGAGGCCCTGCAGGCCTTTGCGGACGCCACCGCCGACGCCGACGTGCGGGCGGAGCTGATCCGCCAGGCGAGTGAGGCGGCCGCGCGATGACCGACCGGTTCGAGATCCCTGCCGACGCCCCCGTGTATGTCATCTCGGTGGCCGCCGAGATGGCCGGGATGCACCCACAGACCCTGCGCCAGTACGACCGGCTCGGCCTGGTGACGCCCACCCGGACCGCCGGCGGCGGCCGTCGCTACTCGCTGCGCGACATCGTGACGCTGCGCGAGGTGCAGCGGCTGTCGCAGGACGAGGGCGTGAACCTCGCCGGGATCAAGCGCATCCTCGAGCTGGAGGATCAGGTCGGGGCCCTGCACCGCCGGCTCGTCGAGGCGATGAGCGAGCTGAGCGAGCTCGGCTCTGCGCTGGCTGCCGGCGGCTACCGGCGCACCTACCTTCCGGCCCGAGCCGGTGACCATCACCGGCTCGGTGCGACGACCCCGTCCACCGCGGTCGTGGTGTACCCGGCGCGGCGCCGCTGACACCACACGCAAGTAGGGCAACAAGGAGAGTCCCCCGGTGACCGATCAGCTCACAACCAAGTCTCAGGAGGCCGTGTCCGCCGCGGTGCGCACCGCCGGCGGGGCCGGCAACCCGAACGTCGAGCCCATCCACCTGCTACGGGCGCTGCTGGCCCAGACCGACGGCACGACCCGTCCGCTGCTGGCCGCGGTGGGGGTGGACGCGGACCAGCTGATGCGCGAGGCCGACGCGGTCGCTGCGCGGCTGCCGTCGGCGTCCGGCGCGAGCGTCGGCGCGCCGGCGGCGTCCGGGTCGTTCTACCGCGTGCTGACCCAGGCAGGCGAGATCGCCTCCCAGATGGGCGACGAGTACGTCTCGACCGAGGACCTGCTGGTGGCGCTGGCCACCGTCGCGTCCTCGGCCCGGGACCTGCTGACCCGGGCCGGGGCGACTCCGGACCGGCTGCGGGAGGCGTTCTCGCAGGTACGGGGGTCGGCGCGGGTGACCTCGCCCGATCCTGAGGGCCAGTACAAGGCGCTGGAGAAGTACGGCCTCGACCTGACCGCGCGTGCCCGGGAGGGCAAGGTCGACCCGGTCATCGGCCGGGACGCCGAGATCCGCCGCGTGGTGCAGGTGCTGAGCCGGCGCATGAAGAACAACCCGGTGCTCATCGGGGAGCCCGGGGTCGGCAAGACCGCCGTGGTGGAGGGGCTGGCCCAGCGGATCGTCGCCGGGGACGTCCCGGAGTCGCTGCGCAACAAGTCCCTGATCGCGCTCGACCTCGCAGCGATGGTGGCCGGGGCGAAGTACCGGGGCGAGTTCGAGGAGCGCCTGAAGGCGGTGCTGAACGAGATCAAGGCTGCTGAGGGTCAGGTCGTCACCTTCATCGATGAGCTGCACACCGTCGTCGGCGCCGGGGCCGCCGAAGGTGCGATGGACGCCGGGAACATGCTCAAGCCGATGCTGGCCCGCGGCGAGCTGCGCATGATCGGCGCCACCACGCTGGACGAGTACCGGGAGCGCATCGAGAAGGACCCGGCGCTGGAGCGCCGCTTCCAGCAGGTGTACGTGGGGGAGCCGAGCGTGGAGGACACGATCGCGATCCTCCGCGGGCTCAAGGGACGCTACGAGGCCCACCACCAGGTCGCGATCGCCGACGCGGCTCTGGTCGCGGCGGCGGCTCTGTCGCACCGCTTCATCTCCGGCCGTCAGCTGCCGGACAAGGCCATCGACCTCGTCGACGAGGCCGCGTCCCGACTGCGGATGGAGATCGACTCCTCCCCGGTGGAGATCGACGAGCTCCGCCGGGCGGTGGACCGGCTGCGGATGGAGGAGCTCGCGCTGGCCACCGAGGTGGACGAGGCGTCCAAGGAGCGGCTGGCCACGCTCCGCGCCCGGCTGGCCGACGAGCAGGAGCGACTGACGGCGCTGGTGGCCCGGTGGGAGCAGGAGAAGTCCGGGTTGAACCGGGTCGGTCAGCTCAAGGGACGCCTGGACGAGCTGCAGATGATGGCTGAGGTCGCCCAGCGCGACGGGGACTACGAGACCGCGTCGCGGCTGCTGTACGGGGAGATCCCCGCCGTGGAGAAGGATCTCGCGCAGGCGGCCGCGGCCGCGCAGGCCACTGCGGCCTCCGAGCAGGCCCCGATGGTGTCCGACGAGGTGACCGCCGACGACATCGCAGACGTGGTGTCGGCGTGGACAGGCATCCCGGCCGGGCGGCTGCTGGAGGGCGAGACCGCGAAGCTGCTGCGGATGGAGGACGAGCTCGGCAGGCGGGTGATCGGTCAGCGGACCGCGGTCGCCGCGGTGTCGGACGCTGTCCGCCGGGCGCGGGCGGGCATCTCCGACCCGAACCGACCCACCGGCTCGTTCCTGTTCCTCGGCCCGACCGGGGTCGGCAAGACCGAGCTGGTCAAGGCCTTGGCCGACTTCCTGTTCGACGACGAGCGCGCCATGGTGCGCATCGACATGAGCGAGTACTCCGAGAAGCACTCGGTGGCCCGCCTGGTCGGAGCCCCACCCGGGTACGTCGGCTACGAGGAGGGCGGCCAGCTCACCGAGGCGGTGCGCCGCCGCCCCTACAGCGTCATCCTGCTGGACGAGGTGGAGAAAGCCCACCCGGAGGTGTTCGACGTGCTGCTGCAGGTCTTCGACGACGGCCGCCTCACCGACGGGCAGGGCCGCACCGTCGACCTGCGAAACACGATCCTGGTCATGACATCCAACCTCGGTTCCACCTACCTGGCCGACCCGACCCTGTCCGACGAGGCCAAGACCAACGCAGTGATGAGCGTGGTCCGCTCCTCGTTCAAGCCGGAGTTCCTCAACCGCCTCGACGACATCGTCATGTTCGACCCGCTGTCCACCCAGGACCTCGCCCGCATCGTCGACCTGCAGGTCGACCAGCTCGCCGCCCGACTCGCCGACCGGCGGCTGGCGCTCACGGTCACCGACGCCGCCCGGGAGTGGCTGTCGCTGACCGGGTACGACCCCGTCTACGGCGCCCGCCCGCTGAAGCGGCTCGTGCAGACCGCCATCGGGGACCAGCTGGCGCGGGAGATCCTGTCCGGGCAGGTCCACGACGGCGACACCGTTGTCGTCGACCGCGACCCCACCGGCGACCGGCTCACCGTCGGCCCGGGCGAGATCGCCGTCGGCCAACCGGCAGGCAGCGAGGACGCCGAGATCATCGACGCCGAGCTGGTCGACTGAGCCGAGCCGTCGTTCGCTGGCCCGTCCGGCGGGCTACTGCTCGACGTCGATGACGAGCCGGCTGGGCCCGTCGAGGGTCCACGCCCGGAACGGCCGCTGCTGCTCCAGGCCGATCACCCAGACGACGACGGCCTCGAAGTCCTCCACGTTCACGACCTCGGTGACCACCTCGGTGTCGCTGGTGATGCGCTGCGGACCGGTGTAGACCGGGACCGCCTCGATGAGGTTGAACGCGGACGTCCCGTCCATCCGCACGCGCAGGAAGGCCTGCCCCTCGACCGGCACCGGGTCCCCAGGGATGCCGATGAACGGCGGGTCGGCGTACTCGACCCGGTAGGTCGGCACCACGTCGGTGAACTCGAAGACGACCCGGTCGTAGCCGGGCTGGGCCGCGCTGCGAACGTCGGCGATCCACGTGCCGTTCGGTGCCGGCTGGGTGCCGCCGCCGCTGAACGGGCCCAGCGACGCCCCCGGTACCGCCGGGGTGGTCGGAGCCGGCGCCGGGGAGGGTGTCGGTGTCGGCTGAGCCGTCGGTCCGGACGTCGGTGAGGCGCTCGGCGACGGGGTGGGTGAGGCCGTCTGCGCGGGGCTCGTCGTGGGCGTGGCCGTCGGGGACGCCGTGTCGTCCTCGTCCTGCCCCTGCAGGATCCACACCGCAAGGGCGACTACGGCGACGACCGCGACGGCGAGGAGTCCGATGAGCCACAGGGTGGGCCTGCGTGGAGTGCTCGGCTGCTGGGACATGGCACTCACCTCGTTGTGACGCTACGACCGGCCCAGCAGGACGTCCAGAAGCGATCGTCCGGTGCGCTACAGGCTTCTCACAGGCCCGTCCCAGGTCTGACGTCGCTCAGCACGATGTCGGTAGCCGAGACCATGACCAGCTCGACCTCGGTGGGGAAGAACGCGTAGCCGACGTCGTCCACCGCCACCAGGTACCAGGTCTGGCCGTCCTCGGTCCGTTCCTGCAGCAGCGGGCCGTAGGCCTCGCGCAGGTCCTCGACGTCGCTGTCGACACCGATGCCGTCCGGTGTGCGGATCGGCGAGTCGTCCTTGATGGTGAACGAGCCGATCGAGTCCGCCTGCGGGTCGTACCCGACGAACAGGCCCGGGTAGGTGGTGGGGTCGGGGATGAGCTCGATCAGGCCGGCCGAGTCCTGCAGGGTCACCGCGCCGGTCGCCACGGCCTCCTGCGCCGTCATGCGCAGCCGCAGCGGGCCGATGGCGTCGGCCATCAGGTCGGGGTACTGCCCTGGCTGCGGGCTCGGGCTCGGGCTGCCGGTCGGGCTCGGGCTGGGAGACGGCGCGTCGGTCGGCGTCGGGCTGGGGGGCGTCGTGGTGGTCGGTGACGGCTCGGCCGTGACGGTCGGTGTGGCGCTCGGCTGCGCGCTGTCGTCGGAGTCCCGGGTGAGCAGCACGACCACGACGACCAGTGCGGCGAGGACGGCCAAGGCCACCCCGACGATCAGCCCGACGCGGCTCCCGCTGTCCGGCCCACCGTCGCGCGCAGTCGCTCCAGCGCCTCCACCAGCGTCGGCTCCCCCTTGCTGAACGTCCATCGGACCAGGCTCCTCCCCGGGTTCGCCTCTGCGGACCAGTCACGGTGGTAGAACACCGAGCACGGTATGGCAACGACCCCTGCCTTTCGCGGCAGCTCGCGAGCGAACTCGGCTCCGTCGGCGTACCCGACGGACCGGACGTCGGAGACGGTGAAGAACGTCCCTGCCGGACGGAACGTCTCGAGCCCGCAGCCGAGCAGGCCCTCCACAAGCAGGTCGCGGCGGTGCTGCAGCGAGGCCCGCAGGTCTGCCACCCAGGCGTCCTGCGTGGTCAGCGCCGCGGCGACCGCAGGCTGGAACGGCGCGCCGGAGACATAGCTGAGGTACTGCTTGACCGCCCGGGCCGCCTGGACCAGCCGTCCCGGCCCGCTGAGCCAGCCGATCTTCCAGCCGGTGACCGAGAAGGTCTTGCCCGCCGACCCCGCCGTGAGGGTGCGCTGCGACATCCCCGGCAGGGTGCTGATCGGGACGTGCCGCACGCCGTCGAAGGTGAGGTGCTCGTAGACCTCGTCGGCGATGACGAGCAGGTCGTGGCGGATGGCCACCTCGGCCACCGCCTGAACCTCCTCGCGGGTGAGCACGGCACCGGTCGGGTTGTGCGGGCTGTTGAGCACCAGGACGCGGGTGCGTCCGGTGACCGCCGCCTCCAGCACGTCCTGCCGCATGCGGAAGTCCGGGGGCTCGAGCAGCACGCCGCGCAGCGTCCCGCCGGCCAGCGCCACTGCGGCGGGGTAGGAGTCGAAGAACGGCTCGAGGGCAACCACCTCGTCCCCCGGCTCGACGAATGCCAGCAGCGCCGAGGTGATCGCCTCGGTCGCGCCGGTGGTGACCAGCACCTCGCGGTCCGGGTCGAGCGTCAGGCCGTAGTGGCGGTGCTGGTGGTCCGCGATCGCCTGCCGCAGCTGCGGGATGCCCAGCCCGGGTGGGTACTGGTTGTGGCCGGACCGGATCGCGGCGATCGCGCCCTCGAGCAGGGCCGGTGGCCCGTCGGAGTCGGGGAAGCCCTGACCGAGGTTGATCGAGGACGTGGCGACCGCCAGCGCCGACATCTCGGCGAAGATCGTCTCACCCAGCCCGGCGATGCGGCCGGCCGGCTCGAGCGGGCGCGCGGGGCTCACGACGTGCCACGGTAGTCGCCGCCTACAGTGGCGCATCGTGGCCACTGCCCTCGTCACCGGCGCCACCGCGGGGCTGGGCCGTGCGTTCGCGTCCCGGCTGGCCGGGCTGGGGTACGACCTCGTGCTGGTCAGCCGCGACGTCCACCGGCTGGACGAGGTGGCCGCGGACCTGCGGCACCGTTTCGGGTGCCAGGTCGAGGTGCTCGCGGCCGACCTCGTCGACCGCGCCCAGTGCCAACGGGTGGCCGACCGGGTGGCCGATCCTGAGCGGCCCGTGGACCTGCTGGTCAACAGTGCCGGCCACGGGATCCGCAAGCCCTTCCTCGCCAACCCCGTCCAGGTCGAGGAAGCGCTGCTCGACCTGCATGTGCGGGCCACGCTGGTGCTGACCCACGCCGCGGTGACCGCCATGGTCGAGCGCGGGTCGGGCGGGGTGGTCAACGTGTCGTCGGTGGCGGGCTGGCTGCCGCGCGGCTCCTACAGCGCCCACAAGGCCTGGGTCACGACGTTCAGCCAGGCGATCGCGGGCCAGGTCGCCTCCCGGGGGGTGCGGGTCATGGCGTTGGCCCCGGGGTACTTGCGCACCGAGTTCCACGACCGGGCCGGGATCAAGACCGGGTCGGTTCCCCAGGTGGCGTGGCAGGACCCGGACGATGTCGCCGACGAGGCGTTGCGGGCGTGGGAGGCCGGAGAGTCCGTACACGTGCCCGGCCTGGGGTACCGGGTGGCTGCGGCCGCGCTGCGGCACGTCCCGTTCGAGACGATGCACCGGATGCGCCGGCGGAGGCACCGGTGAGCCAGCAGGAGCGGCTGGACGCCTGGCACCGGCTGCGCGAGCAGATCGTCACCAAGGCGGTCGTTCACGGACGCGTCGTGCTCTCGTCCGGTCGTGAGGCCGACTACTACGTCGACCTGCGCCGGGTGACGCTGGACAGCGAGGCGGCACCACTGGTCGGGGCAGTCATGCTCGACCTGGTCGCCGGGCTCGAGATGGACGCTGCAGGCGGGCTGACGCTCGGCGCGGACCCGGTGGCTACCGCGATGCTGCACGCCGCCGCCGCCCGGGGACGGCGCCTGGACGCGTTCGTCGTGCGCAAGGAGGGCAAGGCGCACGGCCTGCAGCGCCGGATCGAGGGCCCGGACGTCACCGGCAGGCGGGTGCTCGCCGTGGAGGACACCTCCACCACCGGCGGGAGCGTCCTCACCGCGGTCTCGGCCTTGCGCGAGGCTGGAGCCGAGGTGGTCGGCGTGGCCGTCATCGTCGACCGCGGGGCCGGCGAGGCGGTGCGGTCGGCGGGGCTGGAGTACCGCTCGGCCTACTCCGCTGCCGACCTCGGGCTGGACTGAACCGGCTCGATCCCGGCGTCGGGCAGCAGCACCGCCAGCCGCCGCTCGAGCCAGATGAGCAGCAGGATCACTCCCGCCGCGACGAGGGCCAGCAGCACCACCATGAGGACGTCACCGCTCGGGGGCAGCAGCGTCCGGTCCTCGTCCTGCCACGGCCACAGCGCGCGCAGCGATCCGGCCATCAACCCGGTGATGACCACCAAGGTGATCCGCGGGCGGTGGCTGAGCAGCCACTGCAGGAGCAGCACGAACGTGCCCAGGCCCACCGCGGCGCCGGCCGCGAACGCGGCCAGGTAGACCAGGTCACGATCGTTGACCGCGGCGATGGTCGGCGCATACATGCCCATACTCAGCAGCAGGAAGGATCCGGAGACCCCCGGCAGGGCCAACGCGCACACCGCCAGCGCCGCGGACACGGTGACCAGCACGAGGCTGGGGTCGGCCACCGTCGCCGGGGGAAGCCCGGTGAGCACGAATGCGAGCGCGGCAGCCACGCCCGCGGCAAGCAGGGCGCGGGTGTCCCAGCGGCCGAACATGCGCGCCGGCACCGAGATCCCCACGACGACGAGCCCGAAGAACACCGCGCGGGACTCCACCGGGTACTCCTCGATGAGCGGCTCGATGACCGCAGCCCCCACGATGACCGCCGTGACCATCCCGACCCACCGGGATGATCACCGGCCAGCGCACCTCGGACAGGTGCTCGCGCGCCTCGGCGCCCCGTCCTCGCAGACCCGCCACCAGCGCCCTGACCAGCGCTGCCGCGGAGCCGATGAGCGTCTCGTCCAGCCCGATGATCAGTGCGATCGTGCCGCCGCTGACCCCGGCACCACCTCGGCGACGCCGATCATCGCTCCGCGCACGACGTTGACCAGGGCAGCGAGCACACGCACAGGCTACGGGTGGAGCTAGGCGGGTCGGCCGTCCACCGCGCCCGTTGTCGGACCCCACCCGGCCGGGCCGGGACAGGCCCGCTGTGGATCATGGGGAGGGGGCGCCAGGGGGCCAGGGGGCCAGGGGCCAGGGCCAAGGCGCCGAGGGCGCGCAGTCGCATCGCCCAGCCGTCGCTACGGTGCAGCGCGTGGACGCCGCGCAATCCGCACCGCAGCTCGGTGTCGGGCCGTGGACGGGGCCGTGGCCGGACGATGCCCGCTACGACCCTGTACTCCTCGCTGACGGGGACCGGCGCAACGTCGCCGATCGCTACCGCTACTGGACGCGCGAGGCGATCGTCGCCGACCTCGACAGCCGGCGGTTCGGATTCCACGTGGCCATCGAGAACTTCGCCCACGACCTGAACATCGGCTCGGTCGTCCGGACCGCCAACGCGTTCGCAGCGGCCGAGGTGCACATCGTGGGGCGGCGGCGCTGGAACAGGCGCGGCGCGATGGTGACCGATCGCTACCAGCACCTGCGCTACCACGAGGACGCGCACGCCCTCGCCCAGTGGGCCAGCGCCGAGGGGCTTCCCGTGCTGGGTGTGGACAACCTGCCCGGCGCCGTCCCGCTCGAGACGACCGACCTGCCCGAGCGTTGCGTCCTGCTGTTCGGTCAGGAGGGCCCCGGTCTGAGCGAGGCTGCCCGGGGCGAGTGCTCGCAGGTCCTGTCGATCGGGCAGTTCGGCTCCACCCGGTCGATCAACGCCGGCGCAGCCGCCGCAATCGCCATGCACGCGTGGGTGCGGCGCCACGTCCACGGGCAGCGTCCGGACGCCGAGTGGGCTGGGTGAGCGGCCCCGGTCAGATCTCCTCCACCAGGGCGGCGACGGAGTCCAGGACCCGCGAGGGCCGGTACGGGAACCGCTCCACGTCCTCGGCCCGCGTCGAGCCGGTCAGGACGAGGATCGACTCCATGCCGGCCTCGAGGGCGGACACGACGTCGGTGTCCATACGGTCCCCGACCATGGCTGAGGTCTCCGAGTGGGCGCCGATCTGGTTCAGCCCCGCACGCATCATCACGGGGTTGGGCTTGCCGACGAAGTAGGCCTCCCGTCCGGTCGCCCGGCTGATGAGGGCCGCGACCGAGCCTGTCGCCGGCAGCGGGCCCTCGGTGGACGGTCCGGTGGGGTCGGGGTTGGTCGCCACGAACCGCGCTCCCGCGTCCACCAGCCGGATCGCCTTGGTGATGGCCTCGAAGGAGTACGTACGGGTCTCGCCGAGCACCACGTAGTCCGGGGAGGCGTCGGTGAGGACGAAGCCCACCTCGTGCATGGCCGTGGTCAGCCCGGCCTCGCCGATGACGAACGCGCGTCCGCCTGGCATCTGGTCCCCCAGGAAGCGGGCCGTGGCCACCGCGGAGGTCCACAGGTTCTCCTCTGGGACCACGATCCCCATGCCGGCCAGCCGGTCGGCGAGGTCGCGACGGGTGAACATCGAGTTGTTGGTCAGCACGAGGAAGGGCAGCCCGCGCTCGCGGATGCGGGCCACGAACTCCGGAGCGCCCGGAACTGGCACGCCCTCGTGGATGAGGACGCCGTCCATGTCGGTCAGCCAGGCGAGTGGCTTGGGTCGGGTCATCACGCCGCTCACGCTAG
>CAYHHE010000089.1:0-11980 GCA_964356295.1 uncultured Actinomycetes bacterium
GGGCTTGTGCCTGTTCACGTCACGACACGCCGCACCTATCCGCGCGATCTCTAAGGGGGAGGCGCACGGCCAGGGATCGGCCAGCCGGATGAACAGGCTGCGTGCGGGGGTCCTGGGTGCCAATGACGGCATCGTCTCCACCGCCGGGCTGGTCATCGGCGTCGCCGGGGCCACGGCGGCCAGGGGGCCGGTCCTCACGGCCGGCGTGGCCGGGCTCGTGGCCGGCGCGGTGTCCATGGCCTTGGGCGAGTACGTGTCGGTGAGCAGCCAGCGCGACAGCGAGCGCGCGACCCTGGCCATGGAGCGCACCGAGCTGGCCGAGGACCCCGACTCCGAGCTGGAGGAACTCGTTGGGATCTACCAGGCCAAGGGCCTGAAGCCTGCGACCGCCCGGATCGTCGCCGAGGAGTTGACCACCCGTGACGCATACTCCGCGCACGTGGACGCCGAGCTCGGGATCAACCCGGACGAGCTGACCAACCCATGGCAAGCCGCGATCTCGTCGGCCCTGGCCTTCACGCTCGGGGCGATGCTCCCCCTGCTGGCGATCGTTCTGGCCTCACCGGCCATGCGGGTCCCGTTGACCTTCGCGCTGGTCATCGTGGCCCTGGCCATCACCGGCTCGATCAGCGCACGCCTGGGTGGCGCCCCGAGGGGACGTGCGGTCGCCCGGCTCGTGATCGGCGGCGCTCTGGCGATGGCCGTCACCTACGCCATCGGTGCGGTCCTCGGCACCACGGTCGGCATCTGACCTCAGCCCCGTGATTGCGTCGAAGAGCTGCCAGGTGTTTCAGGGCTCCGGGAGGGCCGTCAGGCTACGATTCACCTGGTAACCCCGGCCCGCTCGGCGCGCTGGCGAAAGTCACTCCCGGCGCTTGAACAACCGGAACGGCACCCCGTAATCCTCGCGATCGGCACGGCACTGCCCCACAAGACCGGTGGTGTGCTCGCACCCGGGTGGGGGCGTTCTGGCCGAGCCACCGCTCGCCCCTCAGATCGATGGGGCGCCGTACAAGCCAGGTCCGGTGATCTGTAGATCGGCAAGGAACGACCGTGCGGACTCGTAGGCAGCCTCGATCAGGGCCGGGGTGTGGCTGAAGTCGAGTGGGGACATGATCTTGACGTCCGGGCCGCCGACATAGACGACGGGCATGTCTTCGGCGACCAGCGGCGCCTCAAGTACTGCTTGGGTGCGCATGGTCACGAGCGTGGTGTAGGCGAGGACCTCGGCAATCGATTGGGGGGCTGCGGGCAGTCGGCCGGGAAAGGCGCAGTCGAGCACCACGAGCGAGCGCGCCCCCATCGCGATCGCTTGGCGCATCGGCACGTTCGCGACGACCCCGCCGTCATACAGCAGCAGTGCGTCGTGCTCGACGGGCGGGTAGAGGCCAGGAACTGCGGCGCTGGCGAGCAACGCGGGCAGCAGCGGTCCCGAGTCCAGGACATGCGCTTGGGCGGTGGCCACGTCTGTGGTGACAACTGAGAGTGGCAGCGCCAGGTCGTCGAACGTGAGCGAGCTGCCGAGGAACTCACCGATCACCGTTGCGAGGCCGGTGTTGGGGAACAAGTGCGTCTTGGTGCGCTGCAGCGTGCGCGCTTGAGCGGCGAGCCCGCCGGGGAACACCCGCTCGCGGGTCATCCGCGCCCAGGCATGCGAGAGCCGATTCGCCGCCGACCTCGGGTCCAGCGCCACGACCGAGCCGTTGAGCGCACCCACCGACGTCCCCGCCACGACGTCGGGCAGGACGTCCTTCTCGGCGAGGGCCTGCAGCATGCCCACCTGGATGGCGCCCAGGTTGCTTCCGCCGCCCAGGACATACCCAATCGGATGGGGCAGATCGGACAGAGACATCGCACCACTCTTCTCCAGGAGCTGGTCACCTCCAGTCGTGGCGCAGGGACCGCAGGCGAACACATCAGTGCTTTGGACGGAACGTGCCTCGCTGTCGCCGGCATTATCCACCGGATCGGCGCCCGGATCCCGGGCCGTGTCGTGCAAGCCGAGCCCTGGCGACAGACGGCGAGCCCGCTGGCGCCCAGCCGAGTCTGCACGGTGGCGACGCCTTGCCCTCTCGTGCCGGATGATCGGCGGATGCCACGTACTCGCTGCTACCGCGGGGGAGTCCTCACTGGTGAGGACTTTCCGATTGACCAGTTGTCCGAGCACCTGACGGACCCGTCGGCGGTGGTGTGGGTGGATCTGTGTGCGCCGGATCTCGAGGATCTGCAAGTGGTCGCCGAGCAGCTGGGGTTGCACAGGCTGGCTGTCCAGGACGCTGCGCAGGGTCGTCAGCGTCCCAAGTTCGACCGATACCCGGGTCATGACTTCCTCAGCGCGTATTCGGTGCAGCTCGACGTGGACAGTGGCCAGCTGGTCAGTGCTGAGATCCACGCGTTCATCACCTCGGCCGTCCTCGTCACGGTACGGCGCGACGAGGCCTTCTCGATCGATGCATTGCTGAGCCGGTGGGATGACGAGGTCGACCTCACCAGGTTCGGTGTCGGTGCCCTGCTCCACGGCCTGTTGGACTTCGTGGTCGATGGGCACTTCGAAGCAGTGGAGTCACTCGATGACCAGATCGAACAGCTGGAGGACCTGCTCTTCGACGACCGTTCGCACGACAAGAGCATCCAGCGCCGAAGTTTCGCCCTGCGCAAGAGCCTGGTGCAGCTCCGTCGCGTGGTCCTTCCGATGCGCGAAGTCGTCAACACTCTGATGCGACGCGACGTCGGGTTGGTCCCCGATGAGCTCATGCCCTACTACCAGGACGTCTATGACCATGTACTGCGCGCGACGGAATGGACCGAGAGCCTGCGTGACCTCGTGAACACCATCCTCGAGACGAACCTGACGATCCAGGGCAACCGTCTCAACATCATCACCAAGAAGGTCACGAGCTGGGCTGCGATCATCGCGGTGCCCACCGCGATCACCGGCTTCTACGGTCAGAACCTGCCGTATCCAGGGTTCGCCGGCGAGTCGGGCTTCGTCACGTCATCCGTTCTCATCCTGGCCATCTCCGGTGCTCTGTACCTCGTCTTCAAGCGCAAGGACTGGCTATGAAGGAAGCTCTTCCTGCCGGCGCACTGGCGTAGGACGCCTACCAGGTTTGAGATCGCGTCTGAGTGGGCGCTGGGCGTCAGCGGGACCATGGAACTGTTGCTGGCCAGCCAACGGTGGAAGAACGCATCGCCTGGATCCCATCATTCGCCGATGGGACCGAGCGCTACGGCGGTGGGGCGCAGGCGTGAGCAGCAGCCGTTAGCTCTTGGCCGACCTGTGTGCTTGATCATGGATCTGGAGGGCTAGCGTCGACCCCATCCCCCCCAGAACTACGCCGAGTGGCACGGCGAATGCGTGGAGGAGATGTTCATGGATCGAGATCCACTGACTCCGGGGCTTTCTTGTGACCCCTCCCTTGTGGACGTCGAGGCCGTCGCCCGGGAGCTGGACGTGGACGCGCTCACCGGGCTCTCCGACGACGAGGCCGCCCGCCGCCTGGCCACCGATGGCCCCAACGAGCTGCGGGGCAAGAAACCAGTGCCGGTCTGGCGCAAGATCCTCGCCCAGTTCCAGGACCCCCTGATCTACCTGCTGCTCGCAGCGGTGGCGATCTCGATCATCGCCTGGATCCTCGACGGTGCCCGAGGTGCGCCCGTCGACGTCCTCGTCATCACCGCCATCGTCGTGCTCAATGCCGTGCTCGGCTACGTCCAGGAGGCCCGGGCCGCGGATGCGGTGGCGGCCCTCGACGACATGACGGCCGCCGCGTCCACGGTCCTGAGGAGCGGGAAACTCCGGACGGTTCCCTCGACGGAGCTGGTGAGAGGCGACGTGCTCGTCCTGGACGAGGGAGCCGCCGTGGGAGCGGATGCACGGTTGTTGACTGCGAACTCGCTCCGGATCCAGGAGGCGTCGCTGACCGGGGAGAGCGAGGCCGTCACGAAGGACCCGACGACCCTCGACCGGGAGGTGCCCCTCGGTGACAGGTTGAACATGGTGTTCAAGGGCACCGACGTAGCCCAAGGCATCGGACGCGCGGTCGTCACCGGCGTCGGGATGGACACCGAGGTCGGGGCCATCGCGGTGATGCTGGACGCCACTGTCGAGGGCCCCACTCCCCTGCAGAACGAGGTGGCGAGCATCAGCAGGATGCTCGGGGCAGGCGTCGTCGTCATCGCGATCATCGTGATGCTCACGATCATCCTGGTTGACGGTGTCACCGAGCCGAGCGACCTGGTGGTCGTGCTGCTGCTGGGCGTCTCGCTCGCGGTCGCCGCGGTGCCCGAGGGCCTTCCGGCCATCTTGTCGGTCGTGCTCGCGATCGGCGTACAACGGATGGCGAAGCGCAACGCCGTGGTCAAGAAGCTCAGCTCGGTGGAGGCGCTGGGGTCCGCCTCGGTCATCTGCACCGACAAGACCGGCACCCTGACCCGAAACGAGATGACAATCCAGCGGATCGTCACGGCGTCGGGCACTGCCGAGGTGAGTGGTGTCGGATATCGCCCCGAGGGTGAGGTGCGAAGCGACGGACGCCCACTCCTCGACGCCCACCTGTACGAAGCCCAGCTCGTGCTGGGGGCAGGTGCGCTCGCCAACGACGCACAGCTGACCGAGCGTGCTGGCGAGTGGGAGATCGTGGGTGACCCGACCGAGGCCGCGTTCCTGGTCGCGGCGCGCAAACTGGAGGGCACCACCGAGGGCATGAGCCGGTTCGACCGACGGGCGGAGATCCCGTTCACCTCCGAACGCAAGATGATGTCGACCCTGCACCAGGAGTCGAGCGACGACACCCGTTTCATGCTGAGCAAGGGTGCCCCAGACGTTCTCCTGGCCAGCTGCACCAGGCAACAGGTGGGCCGCGAGACGGTGCCCCTCACCGATGGGGCCAGGGCCGAGCGGCTTGCCGAGATCGAGAGCCTGTCTGCGGACGCCTTCCGGACCCTCGGCGTCGCCTATCGCAGCATGGCCGAGGAGCCCGCCACCGCCGAGGGGTCCGACGGTGGTGTCGAGATGGACCAGTCCTGGGAGCGTGACCTGGTCTACGTGGGCGTCGTCGGCATCATCGACCCCGCGCGCTCCGAGGTGGCTGCGGCGATCGGCGAGGCGCACCGCGCAGGCATTCGCGTCATCATGATCACCGGGGACCATCCGACCACCGCGAGCCGCATCGCGGAGGACCTCGGCATCATCGAGGCCGGAGACCGCGCCGTGACCGGGGTGGAGCTGGACACCCTCGACGACGACGAGCTGCTTGCCCTCACGCGTGAGGTCTCCGTCTATGCCCGGGTGGCGCCACAGCACAAGCTCAGGCTCATCGACTCGCTCCAGTCCGATGGCCAGATCGTGTCCATGACCGGCGACGGCGTCAACGACGCCCCAGCGCTCAAGACGGCCGACATCGGTGTAGCGATGGGCATCACCGGGACCGAGGTCACCAAGGAGGCCTCACGGATGATCCTGGCCGACGACAACTTCGCCACCATCGTCACCGCCGTGCGTCAAGGTCGCGTCATCTTCGAGAACATCAAGAAGTTTCTCCGATACCTGCTGTCGTCGAACATGGGAGAGGTGCTCACCGTCTTCCTCGGCGTCGTCCTTGCCGGGGCCATCGGACTCAACGAGGCGAGCGACGGGTCCACGGTCGTGCTGCCCCTGCTCGCGACCCAGATCCTGTGGATCAACCTGCTCACCGACTCCACCCCCGCAATGGCGATGGGGATCGACCCCGAGATCGACGACGTGATGGCACGCGCACCACGCAAGCTGACCGACCGGGCGATCGACCCACGCATGTGGAGAGGCATCGTGTCGATCGGGCTGGTCATGGCCCTGGCGACCCTCTTCGCGATCGACCTGTTCCTGCCGGGCGGCCTGGTCGACGGCAACGACAACCTCGAGGTCGCCCGCACCGCCGGCTTCACCACCCTCGTGTTCGCCCAACTGTTCAACTCCCTCAACGCCCGCTCGGAGACGACCAGCGCCTTCCACGGTCTCTTCGCGAACAAGTGGCTGTGGGGTGCGATCGGTCTCGGCGTTGTGTTGCAGGTGGCCGTCGTCGAGGTCTCGTTCCTGCAGGTCGCCTTCGGCACGGCATCCATGGACCCGACCCACTGGACCGCCTGCGTCGTCCTCGGCTCGGTCGTGCTCTGGTACGTCGAGCTCCGCAAGCTGGTCCTGCGACTGACCGATCACCGGTCGACTGCGCCGGCCCAGACAACTCCTCCGAGAACGGCCCCAGACACTCCCCCTGAGGTGGGTCGCCCAGTCCTAGCACTGAGCAGCCCTGCGTCGTCACCTATGTCGAGAGGACCGGTGCGGGGAGTCCCGCCCCTCCTCGAGGTGTGCACCTTCGGGTCCTTGTCGAGGAGTGCGTCAAGTGGATGGACGCAGGAGCGCTCCCTGCGCGCGAGATGCGGCCCGCTCCGTCGTCTCAAAGTCCAGAGGTCGCGGCTGGACGTGTACGCCATGGCCTGGGCCGGGCGGATCTAGCGCTCGATGAGGGTGGAGAGCCGTTTGTGGCGAGTCTGGACGGCGATCCGGTCCAGGGCGACGCCGGCGACGGCGGCGCTGGTGGCGTGCCCGGCTCGCGGTGAGTGGACGGTGATCCGCTCGGCGGCCAGGCCGGCGGCTCGGGCGCGTTTGCGGAGCACGATCGAGATCGCCTCCCCGGAGATCGGTTCGCCGGTGCCGACCCGCAGCGCAGGCTGGTGAACAAGCGGCCGGGCTCGGTGCCTCGGTGGTGGAGCCAGACCGCCTCCACCACCCACATGACCAGCACCGAGGCCACCACCAGGTAGCCCCCGGGCCAGCCCGCGCCACAGCCAGTACGCCGCCACGGCCAGCAGGGGCAGCCAGACCGCGAGGTCCTGGACGTAGGTCGGGAAAGTGGTCAGCCCGGTGCCCACCAGGAACGCCGGGTCAGCACCCTGGCCCATCCCGGGGACGATCCCCTTGAGCCAGGCCGCCGCGTTCAGGGCGACCAGGACCCACACGAAGACCGCGATCGCCCGACGCGGGACCCCCGGGGCGACCCGCGCACCCAGGGCCGGGATGTCGACCACCCGCAGCACCGCGACCAGCGACCACAGCGCCAGCAAGAACGTCGCCACATACAGCAGGAACAGGCGGTTGAACGGTGTGGCGAACAGCAGCATGAACCCGTTGTAGAGCAGGTTGCTGACCGCCCCCAGCCACACCGGCAGCGCCGGGGACCACCCCCGGCGCGTGCCGGCCTGCCCCGCCAGGAGCATCGGCACGCCCAGCACGATCATCACCAACGCGGTACCGCGGGCTGAGCCGTTCATCCCCGGCGGGCCGTGCAGCACCCCATCGAGCAGCACGGTGGGCAGGGCCGCGGACACGGCGGTCACGGCCAGCGCCGCGGACAGGCCGTGGGCCACCGGGCTGGGCACCAGCGCTGGCGCCGCGGTGCCACGGTCGTGGCTGCGGTCCGCGTGGCCGCGCACGCCCAGGTCAGTGCTCATCAGGTCCTCCTGGGATCGACGGTTCGTCTCGTGGCCGGGCCGGGGCCCGGCTCGGGGTGGCGGGCCCCTGTCAGGAGCAGCGACACCACCGCGTCCCTGAGCGCCTCCTCCTGGCGCGGCCTCAGCTCGTGGGGCCAGACCAGCAGGCGCCGGTCAGTCGGCATGAGGCCCCAACAGGTCGTACTGGATCGAGCGCATGGTGAAGTCGCCGTAGGTGAAGGGCCCGTCGGGGCGGTGGTAGACCGTGGCGCCGCGGTGCAGGAGGTGCCGGCCGTCGAGGTCGCGGTACTCGGTGACCGGCGTCGACCAGCGCATCGGGACGAAGGTGCCGGTGCTGCTGTCGGGGCGGTCGTCGGAGGAGAAGTCGACGAGTTCGTCGTGGTCGTTGAACACCAGGGTCGCGGTCACCGTGTGGGGGCCGTTGGTGAGGGTGACCGTCGCCGTCCGGTCATCCACCGGGGTCCAGGCCAGCCGGGGATCGACCAGCGCGCCGGGTGCCATGAGGCACAGGTCGTTGAGGACGGTCACGGTCTCGGCTGCGCTGATCTGCTCGCCGCTGAGGTCGACCATGGTCAGCGTCGAGGCGACCCGGACGGTGAAGGTGGCCTGCTCCTGCCGGTAGACGTGCAGGGCACGGACCGGCAGCCCGAACATCCGTGCCTCCATCAGGAACAGCCGGGTGGGCCGGTCGAAGAAGCTGTACTGCACGAACCGGGCCCGCATCGGTGCCTGGCCGGGCTTGCGGTACATGTTCGCGTCCATGACCACGCGCATGTTCTGCGGGCGGGGCCGGCCGAGCGCCCCGGACCGCTCGACGTAGCGACGGACGGGGTCGGGCAGCCCGGTGAGGTCGCCGACCACGAGGGGCGCGGCCCCGGGTGTCAACGGGTGGGCGGCGAACTCGGCCGCGACGACCCGGTCGTAGCGGGCACGCAGGTTGCGGCCGGTCCCGGCGTTGCTTCCTGCGTCGATCTGTGTGGTCACGATGCCACCTCCAGTGTGTGTGTCCGGGAGCGGGCGAACCAGGCTGCGACGCTGAGGATCGCGGCGTTGACCACGATCCCCGCGGCGGTCTCAGGGCCACCGATGATGCAGATCGCCAGGGAGACGGCCGCGAGGGTCGCGGTGAGGGGCAGCGCCCACGACGAGCGGCGCGCGATGCCCACCGCGGCGGCGATGAACCCGATCGCGCAGGCGAGCCAGACGATCCCGACCACGCGTGCCCCGACGGTGCCGAGGTCGGCCGTAGCGTCGAGGACCGTGGTGCGGTAGGGGAACCCCGCGATGGCGGCCAGCTGCCACGGGACGACGAATCCGATGAGGTGGATCACTCCATGGGCAGCGATCGCCGCTGCCAGCGCGTAGCGGGTCACCAGCGGTGGTCCTCTCCGGGGCCGGGGGTGGTGAGGGCGGCGAGCCAGCGGCGCAGGAGGTCGAGCAGGTCGCGCGTCTCGTCGGGGGTCAGGCCTGCGAAGGCGTCGCCGAGCATGTCCTTGGTGCGCTGCACCATCGGGGGCTCGTCGAACCCGCGGACCCGGTCGGTGAGCTCGATCCGCGTCGTCCGGCCGTCTGCCGGGTCGGGCACGAGTCGCACGAAGCCGCGGGCTTCGAGGCCGAGGGCGACCTGCTTGACGTTCTGCCGTGAGCTGCCGTACTTCTCGGCGGCCTCACTCAGCGACGGGCTGGACTCGCGGAACCCGTTCGCCAGGACCGCCAGCAGCAGCCACTGGCGCGTCGTGAGCCCCAGGCCCGCGAGCTCCCGGTCGGCCCGGCGCGACAGGTGCTGCACGAGGACGAACAGCGACCCGAAGGCCTCCGCCCGAGTCGTCAGGAGATCCTCATCGGTCATATACGTAAGGTATTGCGTATCAGTTCTGGAGGCAAGCCCCAGTGCGCGGCACCTGCGTATACCCATCCATGAAGAGATCTCAGTAAGAGAGTCGGGCCAACGACGCCGACCTCGCCGAAACGGTCGATCGTCTCGAGCACGAACCCGAGCAGCCCGGCGTCCTCGGTCCAGACGGCGTCGGAGGCCAGGACATCATCAGGGTGTCACAACCGCCCCGCCTCGACCTTCCGCGGCCCGCGTCAGCCGCCGCCGGTAACCGGAGCGTCCCGGAGGGCGCGGACCTGGTGGCGCACCTCCCGCATCAGGACCACCTCCCAGACGACGAGCGCGCCGAGCACCAGGGCGAGGACAGCCAGGTCGGCCAGCGCGCCCAGGGGAGCGAGCACGAACGCCAGCACCGTCAGCACGGCGGCGGTGGTCAGCCGGGGCGCGCTCCACGAGCGGGCGATCCGGCGGCGGAACAGCGCGTGCGCCAACAGGTAGAGCGCCGGGCCCAGGAACAGCCCGAGCCTGGCCCAGCTGGGCAGCGGGTACCCCGGGCCGTGCGCGGCGGTGTCGGCGGTGTAGGCCATCACCTTCTTCATCCCGACCGCCGCCCAGACGATCCCGGCGAGCATCGGGAAGTGCAGGTAGGTGTAGGCGTCCCGGGCGATGCGGGTGCGCTCGTCGCCCTCGGCGCGGTCGAACATCTTCTCGGCGGCGATCGCGGTCACGTCGAAGTAGATCCACCACAGGCACACCGCCACCGCCAGCCCGAAGGCGCTCGCCAGAAGGATCGAGGCGGTGACGGGCAGCTCGGCCACACCGACCCCGATGGCCACGATCGACTCGCCGAGGGCGATGATGATGATGAGCCCGTGGCGCTCGGCGAAGTGCCCGGGTGAGCGCACCACCCACCCGCGCGATCCCGCCAGGTACACCCCGACGTAGTCGGCGACCAGCGCGGCCGCCCACAGCAGCGTCTGGGTGGCGCCGCCCTGCAGCCCTCCGACCACCAGCAGCACCGTCGGCAGGATCCCGGCCAGCGCCAGCCGGCCGATCTGCTGGCGCAGCCCCGCGTCGTCCCCCGCGGCCACCAAGTACACGGCGACGTGCACGAGCCGGGTGAGCACGTAGGCGACGGCGAACACCAGCGCTGAGGGCAGCCCCTTCCCCGCCTCGTCCCACGCGGTGGGGATCGCCAGGGCCATTGCGAACACCAGCCCCATCGCGACGACAAGCCCGGCGCGCACCACCCCGACATCGGCGACCGCCACGTTCCCCAGCCAGGTGAAGGCCGTCCACGCCCACCACAGCAGCCCGAGCACGACCAGCCCGCGGGCGGCTCCCTCGGCGGTGAGGTTCCCCGCCACCAGGGCGCTGATCTGGGTCAGCGCGAAGACGAACACCAGGTCGAAGAACAGCTCCAGCGTGGTGACGCGGTCGTGCTCACCGACCGGTCGCACGCTGCGGTGCAGCATGGTCCCCTTGCCCACCCGCGCACCCTAGCCGCGGACGGTCGCTGCACTCGTCAGGATTTCGACCCCGACTACACACCCCGCCACTCCCAGCGCGACACCCTGACCGGGATGCTGAGGCAGATCGCGGCCAACCTCCGTACCACGGCTCTGGACGCGCTCGCTTGGCGGCCATGAGGGGCGTCGGGATCGCTCGCTCATCGGCTGGCGAGCCATGAGCGAGCGATGCCTCGCAACCCAAGCGACCACGCATAAGACGGTGCGTCCTTTCGCCGCGAGTCGACCGGCGCAGATGGCCAGCGGCGCCCGCTGCCCGCACGGGCTCCTGCATAGGGATCAGGCCGTCTGGGCTAGTTGGGCGACCAATGCTCGGGGGGCCGTCAGCCGGAACGATTCGGTGACGAGCTCGCCGACTTCGTCCCAGTCGACCTCGGCCGCGGTGAGGTCCAGGCCAATCCACCCGTACGGCCCCCAGTAGGCGGGCACGAAGAAGCGGGGGGTGGCCGCAAGCGCTGCCGCTTCGTCCGGGTGGGCAAGGATCAGAACGGATTCGTCGTAGCGCCCTGAGTGATGGTCTCCCTTGCTGACGGCGCCGTAGATGGCGAAGACCTTCTTCGTGAAGAAGCACGGCCGACCGTGCGACACCTTCTCGGCCGCGCCGGGCAGCCGAAGGCAGATCCGGCGGAGGTCCGCTAGGGACGCGTCGCTGGGGTCGACCATGGTCGGATGAGGCATAGCGCCAGTCTCGATCGACCCGCAGGTGGTGGTCAATGCGCGGGCCGACGGCTCTGGTGAAGGGCCATGGGGAGATCCAGCGGTGTTGGCGATGCGATACACGCCGATGGTCGGATGCCGTCGGGCAGGTCGCCGATCAGTCACGTCGCTGGCGCCGTCGACTTGGGCTGAGAGGGTAGGAGCGTGTCCGCGACTGCTGGCACGACCCGCGTCGCAGCGCCGCAAGTCGACCGCCCTCACTGCGGCTGTGACCGGTCGACGCTGTGCCCGGTGCGCGGCAGACATCGGGCGATCGTCGTCACCTGCCCAGCGGCTGAAACTGATCGCTACGAGTGCCTGGTGGGCATGGACGGCGTCGCGGGGGTGGTCGGGACCGGCGTCGGTGGGACGATCGTCGGGTGGGTCGTCCTCGGTGCGTGACGTACAACATGATCTCTGTCGACGGGCGGGT
>CAYHHE010000090.1:0-11240 GCA_964356295.1 uncultured Actinomycetes bacterium
GCCCACGCCCCCGCCCACGCCCACGCCCACCCCGGAGGCGTCTCCGAATCCCACCCCGACTCCCACCCCGTCCCCGACTCCCACCCCGTCCCCGACTCCCACGCCGACCCCGACGCCGACTCCCACCCCGATCCCCCCAGCGCCCCCAGCGCCGGGCGCGCCGCAGGCGCCGCCGGCCGGCGGCACGGCTCCCGGGACAACGGGCGGCACGGGCGCTGGTAGCGCCCCGCCGGCACCGGCACCGGCGCCGGCCGGCTGAGGCGACACCAGGCGTGACGGCCGGTCCGCCTTCGTAGGCTGACCGGGTGCGCGTAGGGCCGGCCGACCTCGACGCACTGCGACTGTGGCTCGGCTGGCGGGTCGGGGTGGCCGTCCTCGCGGCTGCCACCGCCGGGATCGTGCGTGCCGGCGAGAGCGGGCTGGATTGGCCCGACCGTTGGCACCGATGGGACGTCGTCCACTTCGTCGGCATCGCTCAGGACGGCTACGTCGGCGAGCCGACCGGCGTGCCGAACGAGGCGTTCCTGCCGGGTCTGCCGCTGCTCATGCGGGCCGGCTCCGTGCTGGGAGTGTCCGAGGTGGCCGTGGGGCTCGCGGTGTCGCTGGTGGCCAGCGCCGTGGCGGCAGTCGCGTTGGGCCGGCTCGCCGAGCGGGCGGTGCCTGGCACGGGCGGCTGGACGGTGGCGGCCTGGCTGCTGGCGCCGACTGCGGTCTTCCTGGCAGCCCCCTACACCGAAGCCCTGTTCCTCGCCCTCGCGCTACCGGCCTGGCTCGCTGCCCAGGACCGCCGCTGGTGGGCCGCCGGGGTGCTGGCCGCGCTGGCCATCACCGTCCGGGTGTCGGCGGTGTTCCTGGTGGCCGCTCTGCTCGTGCAGTGGGTCACCGATCGGCACCGCCGGTGGGCCGACCTGACCTGGCTGCTGCTGCCCGCACTGCCGCTGGCGGCCGTCCTGCTGGCTCAGCACGCTGCGACCGGGTCGTGGACAGCGTGGTGGGACGCCCAGTCCTCGCAGGAGTGGAACCGCTACCTGACCCCGCCCTGGGAGGCGGCCGCGCACACCTGGGAGGCGGCGTTCTCCCCCGGCCGGGTCGAGGCGCTGTTCGTGTGGCCCTTCCGTCTCGAGCTCGTCGCGGTGGCGGCCGGTGTGGCGGTGACCATCTGGTGCCTGCTGCGTCGGTGGTGGGGGGAGGCGACGTTCGTGGGGCTCAACGTGGTTGCGTTCTCGTTCTCCTACTGGTTCTTCTCGGTCCCGCGAGCAGCCCTGCTGTGGTGGCCGCTGTGGATCGGGGTCGCGACCCTGGTGAAGGATCGGCCGTGGCTGCGGGCGGTGTGGCTGGGTGTGTCGGGGGCGTTGGCTGCCGCCTGGGCGGTGACCTACCTCAGCGGCGGCTGGGCGGGGTAGCGCCCGCTACTGCAGGACGACCTCGTCGACCATCGTGGTGGTGTGACGCACCTGCACGGGAAGTGTGTTGCCCACGGCAGGGACGGGCGCGCCACGCGGCAGCCAGATCATCGAGCAGTGCATGTGCGGTGGCTCGGCGAACCACGCATGGTGCCCGGCCACGACGAACGGGGAGCGGGCCCGGCCCAGGGCCTGCAGGCTGCCGTCCGCGACGGCGACCCCGCGCTGCCGGACGGTCGTCGCCGGACTGGGAGCGCTCAGGGCGATGCCGTGGGCCGTGCCGCCGCTGACCACCAGCAGGGTGCCGCCGGTCCGCCGGGTGGCGCGCTGCCGGTAGCCGAAGGGGGCACCGCCGTCGAGGTGGTGGACGTCCAGCACGGTGGCCTCCACCCGCAGCGCCCTCCGGTCCCCGAGCCACAGACCGGTGCCGACCCTGGCCCTCATCTGCGGCGCGATCTCGCCCAGACGATCGGCGGGGACGTGGCTGACCCACACCGGGGCATCCACGACCGATCGTGCCGCGTCGGCCAGGTCGCGCGCCTGCCCGGTGGTGTCCCCGACCAGCGGCAGGTGGACCGTCCACCCCACCATGTCGACACCGGCCAGCAGACCGACCACGGCCGGCAGCCGGTCCACACCTATGCCGTGGCGGTGCATCGAGGTGAGCACCTCGAGCAGCACCCGGGGTCGGTGCGGGGTCGAGGCCAGCGCGGCCAGGTCCTCCAACCGGCTGACGGTGTGGATCACCCGGCGGTCCTGCACGGGGGCCGCGCTGAACGGGCGCCAGGGGGAGAGCACGACGATCGAGGCATCGACGTCGGCGACGGACTCCAGCTCGGTGTAGGTGCCGATGGCGAGGGTGTCCAGGCCCAGCGCCAGGGTTTCCGCGGCCAGCAGCGGGATGCCGAAGCCGTAGCCGTTCCCCTTGGCCACCGGCACCAGCCCCGGGGTGGCGTCGCGCACGGCGCGTAGGTGCGCGCGCCACCGCGCGGCGTCCACCCGCAGCCGCAGCGTCATGCGGATCGCCTCGCCAGGTAGAGCTCGAACGCCCGGTACAGCAGGCCGCTCAGCGGCAGGGTCCACTCGCCGACGTACTCCACAGCCTGTCCCCCGGTGCCCAGCTTGAACGCGATCAGCCCGGCGTGCGGGTCCTGCGGGTCGAGCGTGTCGGTGATGCCCCGCAGGTCGTACACTGCAGCGCCGGCGTCGATCGCGTCATTGATCATCTGCCACTGCACGGCGTTGGACCCGCGTACGTCTCGCTTGGCCGACGACGACGCGCCGTAGGAGTACCAGGCGTGGACGCCCACCTGCACCATCGTCGTCGCCGCGACAAGCTCGCCGGAGTGGCAGGCCAGGTAGAGCCGCAGCCGCTGTGGGTCCTCGGCGGTCATGGCGTCCCACATCCCGGTGAAGTAGTCCAGCGGACGGGGGGTGAACCCGTCGCGCCGGGCCGTCTCGACGTAGAGGGTGTGGAAGGCCGGCAGGTCCGCACGGTCCCCGACGCTGACCTGCACGCCGAGCTTGGACGCGCGGCGCACGTTGCGTCGCCACAGCTGGTTGAACCCGGCGAAGACCTCCTCGGCGCTGCGTCCGGCCAGCGGGAGCCAGAACACGTGCTGCGGCTGTCCGGTGGCGAAGCCGGTGGCCCGCACCGGGGGGAGCCATCCGGCGGCGAGCAGCGCCTCGGCGAGCGCGGTCCCCTCGGTCTCGGCGGAGGTCGGCGCCAGGTCGTCCAGCCGGGTCGCGTCGCCGGCGGCCAGGGCGGTCTTCAGGGTGGGGGCGTCCCAGGTGCGGGTCACGACCGTCGGGCCCATGCGGATGGCGAATGCCCGCTGCGCGGACAGGTAGGACCGCAGCGGGTCGAGCCAGTCGGCCAGCCGCCCGTCGGCGACCGCCTGCGTCCAGGGCAGGTCGGGGCCCTCGGGAAGGTAGGCGAGGTAGCGGCGCAGCCGCGGCACCTGGCGGTACAGCACCAGGCCGGCCCCGCACAGCTCACCGGCGGCGTCCTCCCATCCCAGGCTCTCCGCGCGCCACTCCCGCTTGACCCGGCCCCAGGCCGGTGTCTGCAGGAAGCTGACCGAGGGACGGGTGCGGATGTAGGCCAGGTGCTCCTGGTCGGTGATGGGTCGGACCCGCAGAGCAGCCGCCACGCCTGCCGAGGCTAGCCCAGGTTGCGCAGCGTCTGACGCAGCGTCCGCTCGGCCTCCTGCAGGCCCACCCGAAGGTCGTCCATCTCGGTGGCGACCGCACGCAGGTCGTCGTCGGCGGTGGTGTCCTGCCCCTGGGCCGAGTACAGCGCCCCGATCTCGCCCAGACGCACCGCCAGACCCTCCAGACCGATGGCGGCCGATCGCATCCGCGCGAGCACGAGCTGGCGCTGCTCGGCCAGCCGGCGATAGACCTCGAGCTGGGCGCGCAGCCCGTCGGCGATGGCGCGCCGCTGCTCGGCCAGCTCGGGCGAGGCGGCCCGGTCGGTGGCGAGGTTGTGCTCGACCGAGGCCAGCTCGGCCTGGACGTCATGGACGCGGACGCCGCCGATCGCGGCTTCGAGGCGGTCAACCTGCCGGCCGAGGTCGTGCAGCGTCGAGACGGCGCCGGTGGTGGCCACCTCGGCTCCGGCCAGGATGTCGGCCGGGGCGTCGCGGTCCTCGCTGCGTGTCTGCGCCGCGCGTGCGGCCGCTGCCTCGGCGCGGGCGATGACCGCCCGAGCCTCGCCGGAGCGGACGGGCGCGCCGGTGTCGAGCTCGGGACGCTGAGAGCCCGGCAGCCGGGCCCGTCTGGCCGCCCGCCACTCCACGGCACCCTGGACGGTGGCACCGCCGAGCAGCACAGCGGCGCCGGAGGTCAGCGCGAACCAGATCGGGGCGCTGCCGATGACCAGGACGACGGCGGCGAGCACCGCCAGCAGCCAGAGCCAGCCGTTGGTCAGGGCCGCCAGCACCTGCCACCGCATGGGGCCAGGGTAGGCGCCGCTGGTCAGAAGTTGCTGATGACGTCGATCATGACCTGCTCGATGGCCAGCGGGTCGGAGGCGTTGTAGCTGCGCGCGTCGGAGGCCTCGGCGATCGCCTGCAGCGTCTCCTGGTCGGCGTCCTCGCCGTACCCGATGGTGAACACCCGGACGCTCGGCTCGCCCGGCTCGGTCTCCAGCGCCTCGAGCACGGCGTCGAGGTCGTTGTCCGGATGCTCGTTGACCCCGTCGGTCAGCAGCACGACGGCCTCGATCCGCGCGTCGCTGGCGTCGGCCTCCAGCTCGGCGTGCGCGGCCTTGGTCGTCGCGTACAGCGCGGTCCCGCCGCTGGCGATCAGGTTGGGCACGACGGCCTCGATCTGCGGCAGCGAGGTCTGGGCCGGGCCCACCGGGACCAGCGAGGTGTACGGCGTGTCGCTGTTCTGGCCGCGCTCGGAGGAGAAGATCCACAGCCCGACCTCGTCCTGCGGCGCGAACCCGTCCAGGGCGACGAGCGTGGCGTCCTGCGCGAGTTCGAGCCTGGAGGCCCCGGACCCGGCCACGGTGTCGGCCATCGAGCCCGACACGTCGAGCACCATGAGGACCCGGGCAGGCTTGCGGTTTTCCTCCCACGAACGCAGGATCGCGTACAGGACGTCCCCGCCCGGTGGGGTCAGCACGGTGGTGGGCTGGTCGGGCAGCAGTCCTTGCTCCGGCGTCACGAGCTCGCCCGGCGTACCGTCCGCGGTGCGGAACCCGTCGTCGGTGAACCGCGCCTGCGCGTCGTCGGAGAGGACGAAGGCCAGCAGGTCCTCGGCGGCCGCGCGGGTGGTCTGATCCACCCACGGTGCGTCCAGGACGAACCACGGGTTGTCCGAGACCAGGGTGCCCTCGGCCGGGTAGAACGCCACTAGGGGAACCGAGGGGGGCTCGGTGTCGGTGAGGGACGGGTCGGCGGCTGGGTTGCCCTTGTTGTAGTCCAGGACGCTCTTCTCCTCGACGGTGATCGCAGACACGTAGCTCAGCGCCCGGCCCTCCTGGTCGGCCCGCAGCAGGTTGGACAGGAACGTCAGCGTCGTGTCCCCGTAGTGCACGACTGCGCTCTCCACACTGCTGACGAACTCGGCGGTGGCCGGGTCCTCGACGTCGGCGACCGTCAGGTCCGACGCGGTGCCCGTGGCGGCGAAGTGCGTCCCCACCGTGGCGTTGAGGCCACTGGTGGAGAAGTTCGGGTTGGTCTTGCCCAGCCGGAAGGGTCCCCACTCGGGGTGGCCCTTCGAGCCCCAGCCGGTCGGGTCCTGGCTGAGCGTGATCACGTCGGACCAGCGGATCTGGGTGTCCGGCCAGCCCAACGCGCTCGCCATCGGCTCGGGCATGGCGATCACCAGGGGAGAGGTGGCGATCGAGGGTCCTTCGCTGGGGAAGATGTCCGGCTGGTCCAGCTCCTGGGCCTGGACCGCCGCGATCTCCCCCCAGCCGGACGCGGCCGGGCTCCAGACGTGCGGGGCCGGACCGTCGACGGCCTCGTCCCACCCCCGAGCGAGCGCGGCGGCGGCCGAACCGGAGCCCTTTCGCAGCACCTGGGCGAAGACGCACGTGCCGTCGACCTGCGCCCCGCTGGCGTTGTAGTCCTCGACGATCGCGCCGAGCACCCCGGCCTTCTCCGGCGAGGCGGCGACGACCAGCTGCGTGCAGTCCTCCCGGTCCGCCGGGGGTGCGCTCGACCCGGGGTCGGCGCCAGAGTCGGCGGCCTGCTCGCCTGCACCGTCGTCGCGTCCGACGAACAGGAATACCCCGAGCGCGACGAGCGCGGCGGCGATCACCGCGGCCACGATCGCCCCGGCCGAGGTGGCACCGCGCTGGCGACCGTCGTGCGCCCGACGCGTTCTCGTCCGCTCCACGGCGCTCACGGTACGCAGCCGAACCCGCCCGCGACCGGGCCGTTCTTCCCTACGAGCGGTGCTCTGCGACCAGGGCGGGCCCCCGGCGCTGTCGGGGGGAGGTCAGCGCCGGGGGCCCGGTCACCAGAGACTAGCGATATCTGGTCAGTTCTGCCGCACTAGCTGGGCCTCGATTTCGAGGACGACCTTCTTGCTCACCAGTACCCCGCCGCTCTCCAGGGCGACGTTCCAGGTCAGGCCGAAGTCCTCGCGGTCGATCTCGCCCCGGGCGGTCAGCGACAGGCGCTCGCCGCCCCAGGGGTCGGTGGCGACCCCGTCGATCTCGACCTCGAGGGTGACCTCGCGGGTCACGCCCTTGATGGTGAGCTCGCCCTGCACGGTGAACGCACCGGCGGAGTAGCCGGTGATGGCGGTGCTGCGGAAGGTCACCGTCGGGTGCTGCTCGATGCGCAGGAAGTCGCCCGAGCGCAGGTGGGCGTCACGGTCGGGCGAGCCCGTGCTGATCGACTCGGCCTGCATGGTGGCCTGCGCAGCGGACTGCATCGGGTCCTCGGTCACCGTGATGGACCCCGTGACGTCCGCGAAGTGCCCGCGGACCTTGGTGACCATCAGGTGCTTGGCCATGAAGCCGACCCGGGAGTGCGTCGGGTCGATCGTGAACTCGCCGGGAGTGGGCACGGACGTCCCGCGCCAGTCGCGAACGCCCTGCTGGCGGCTCTCGTCGGTGGTGGTCATGTGTCCTCCTCGAGTGATTGGTCAAGGATATGTGTAACAACAACTAACGGCGTGGTCAACTACTTCTGGTAGCGTGATCACATGACACGCGCGGACACGGTCCGGCTCGACGACCCCCGCCTGACCGCGATGGGGTTGCTGGCGGAGACGTACAAGGGCCTGTGGACTGTCCTGGGCCCGCAGATCGCCGTGCACGGACTCAATGAGACCGAGTTCGAGGTGCTGCTGCGCCTGCTGCGCAGCGAGCGCCAGCGCCTGCGCATGTCCGACCTCGCCGCCCAGACGGCGCTGTCGACCAGCGGCATCACCCGCGTGGTGGACCGGCTCGAACGCGACGGGCTGGTGTGCCGGGAGACCTGCACCTCCGACCGACGGGGCTTCTGGGCGGCCTTGACCCCCGAGGGGGAGACGCGGATCACCGAGACGCTTCAGGGCCACGTCGCTCTCCTGGCGGAGAACTTCACGGGTCTGCTGTCCGCAGCGGACCTCGAGGCGCTCACCCGCGCGCTGCGCGTCGTCCGCGACGTCGTCCGGCCCGGGGCGGTCGCGGGCACCTGAGGGCAACGTCCGACCCGTCCTGGCTGTGGACGAGGACGGAAGGACCTGTCCTGCGCTGATACCCTTTCCTCGTCGTCCCCGCCGTCCACCCCGTGTGCAGGCAGGACGGCATCGCATATGCCCTCCTGCCACGGAACGACCGTGGCCGCTGCAGCCCACAGGAGGTGGTTCGGCAGTGCGTCGCTACGAAGTGATGGTGATCCTCGACCCCGATCTCGAGGAGCGCACCATCGGACCCAGCATCGACACCTACCTCAACGTCGTCCGGCAGTCGGGCGGCACGGTCGACAAGGTGGACGTGTGGGGTCGCCGTCGCCTGGCTTACGAGATCAACAAGCGCTCCGAAGGCATCTACGCCGTGCTCGACCTCCAGTGCGAGCCGGCGGCGGTCAAGGAGCTGGACCGGCAGCTCACCCTCAACGAGTCGGTCCTGCGCACGAAGGTCCTGCGTCCCGACCTTCACTGACCCACATCTCGATTCGACGAAGGAGCCCGCAGTGGCCGGAGACACCATCCTCACCGTTGTCGGCAACCTGACCGACGACCCCGAGCTGCGCTTCACCCCCAGCGGGGCCGCGGTGGCCAACTTCACCGTGGCGTCCACCCCGCGCATCTTCCGGCGCGAGTCGAACAGCTGGGAGGACGGCGACACCCTGTACATGCGCTGCTCGATCTGGCGTCAGGCCGCCGAGAACGTCGCGGAGTCCCTGGTTCGGGGCACCCGCGTGGTGGTCACCGGCCGGCTCAAGCAGCGCTCCTACGAGACCCGCGAAGGCGAGAAGCGCACCGTCGTCGAGCTGGAGGTCGACGAGATCGGCCCCAGCCTGCGCTACGCCACCGCCAAGGTGCAGCGGACCCAGCGCTCCGGTGGCGGCGGCTTCGGAGCCGAAGCGGCGGGACCGGGCCCATCCGGGCCTTCCGCGCCGTCAGGTACCGCCCCGACCGCCGACCCGTGGGCGTCCTCCACGCCGGCCGCCGACCCCTGGTCCGGTGACGCCCCCTCCGACGAGCCCCCCTTCTAGCCCCGAACCGGCCACCCGAGCCGACCCTCGCGCCCGCCCGGGCGACGAGAGACGAGTCCATCCCGGCCAGTGCCGGGCCCAGAGATCTGGAGCACCACGATGGCGAAGCCACCCCCCCGCAAGCCGAAGAAGAAGCAGAACCCACTCAAGGCCGCCGGGGTTCAGTACGTCGACTACAAGGACACTGCACTGCTGCGCAAGTTCATCTCCGACCGCGGCAAGATCCGCGCGCGCCGCGTGACGGGCGTGACCGTCCGGCAGCAGAAGCAGATCGCTCGCGCGGTGAAGAACGCCCGCGAGATGGCACTGCTCCCCTACACGTCCACCACCCGCTGACGGAGGCTCCGGTGAAGATCATCCTCACCCAGGAGGTTGCCGGCGTCGGCTCGGCCGGCGACGTGGCCGAGGTCAAGGACGGCTACGCCCGCAACTACCTCATCCCCCGCGGCTACGCGATGCGCTGGACGCGTGGCTCGCAGTCGCAGGTCGAGTCGCTGCGCACAGCCCGCCAGTCGCGCGCCATCCGTGACCACGACACCGCCACCGACGTGGCGGCGCGGCTGGCCCAGACCCCGATCGTGCTCACCGCACGCGCTGGTGAGGGCGGGCGGCTGTTCGGGGCGGTCACCCCGGCCGACGTCGCCGAGGCGATCACCGGCGCGACCGGCGTGGACGTGGACCGCCGCCGCGTCGAGGTCAGCACACCGATCAAGACTCTGGGCAAGCACGCGGTCCGCGTCCGGCTGCACGCCGACGTCGTCGCCGACGTCGTCCTGGACGTCCAGGCCGGCTGACCACTCCGCTGCGGTGTCCAGCATGTGAGACACCCGAGCAGCGGGATTCGTCCACAGCCCCGGGGATGGAGCAGACGCAGGTCACGGCCTAGCGGGGCGTCGGCGGCCATCCCGCCCGCCCGTTCATCCCCAGGCCGAAGGGTCTCCTGGGGACACCTGACCTGGGACGACGGGACTTTGTCCCCATGCTGTCCACAGGCCTTGTGGATAGCGGACTTCACGGTCGGCGCAACCTCTCCTACGGTCGAGCCACCCCTCGCCTCACCTGGTACTCGACATGCCGGTCGTGCGGTCGCGACCCGGTTTGTGTCCGACCCCCTGGGCAGGCTGACGGGGTGGGGAACCACGATCGGTCGCGCGACGGGAGGGCACTGTGAGCGTCACGGAGCTGCCGGTCCCGTCGGCGGTACCGGCGTTCGACAGGACGCCTCCCCAGGACATCGCCGCGGAGCAGTCCGTGCTGGGCGCCATGCTGCTGAGCAAGGACGCGATCGCCGACGTCGTCGAGGTGCTGCGCGGGTCGGACTTCTACCGGCCGGCCCACGAGACGATCTACGAGACGGTCCTCGAGCTCTACGGCCGCGGTGAGCCGGCCGACGCCGTCACCCTCTCGGCCGAGCTGCAGAAGCGGGGCGAGCTCACCCGCGTCGGTGGCGCACCGTACGTCCACACCCTCGTCGCCGGGGTACCGACCGCGGCGAACGCCGGCTACTACGCCGAGATCGTCCGGGAGCGGGCGGTCCTTCGCCGGCTGGTCGAGGCGGGCACCCGCATCGTCCAGATGGGGTACTCCGGTGAGGGAGACATCGACGCCGTCGTGGACCGGGCGCAGGCCGAGGTCTTCGGGGTCAGCGAGCGGCGCACCTCCGAGGACTACGCACCGGTCGCGGACCTGCTGCAAGGGACTCTGGACGAGATCGAGGCGATCAGCGCCCACGACGGCACACTCGTGGGCGTGCCGACCGGGTTCGCCGACCTCGACGCGTTGACCAACGGGCTGCATCCGGGACAGCTCGTGATCGTGGCGGCCCGTCCGGCGATCGGCAAGTCCACCCTGGCGCTGGACATCGCCCGTTCCGCCTCGATCCACCACGGCCAGACCTCTGTGGTGTTCTCGCTGGAGATGGCCCGCAACGAGATCACCATGCGGATGCTGTCGGCGGAGGCGAAGGTGCTCCTGCACCACATGCGCTCGGGCACCATGACCGACCAGGACTGGGACCGCATCGCCCGCACCACCGGCTCGGTCGCGGCGGCGCCGCTGTTCATCGACGACTCGCCGAACATGACCATGATGGAGATCCGTGCCAAGTGCCGTCGGCTCAAGCAGCGCCACGACCTGAGGCTGGTCGTCCTGGACTACTTGCAGCTGATGTCCAGCGGCAAGCGGGTGGAGAGCCGTCAGGTGGAGGTCAGCGAGTTCTCCCGTTCGCTGAAGCTGCTGGCCAAGGAGCTGGGTGTGCCGGTGGTGGCGCTCTCCCAGCTCAACCGGGGTCCGGAGCAGCGCACCGACAAGAAGCCGCTGCTGGCCGACCTGCGCGAGAGCGGCAGCCTCGAGCAGGACGCCGACGTCGTCATCCTGCTCCACCGGGAGGACGCCTACGAGAAGGAGTCCCCGCGCGCCGGCGAGGCCGACTTCATCGTCGCCAAGCATCGCAATGGCCCGACCGGCACGGTGACGGTGGCGTTCCAGGGTCACTACAGCCGGTTCGTCGACATGGCCCCAGGGGCCTGAGGGCTGTCGAGACGCAGTCAAGGCTCGGCGTATCGCCCACTTCGTGGTGACCGGGGACGGGGTTCGCCGCCTGACTCCGAGAACTGAATCGACTGCGTCGTGCGCCCGATGCGCGAGCGTGGCCCGGCGATTCGCCTCG
>CAYHHE010000091.1:0-11082 GCA_964356295.1 uncultured Actinomycetes bacterium
CGGCTCGGGACGCTGGTTGAGGTTCTCCCGACGGGAGTTGTCGTGGTGGTCGCACTGCCGATGCGGGCGTCTGTGACTTCTGCCCCTGGCAAGCCTTGCCCCGCTCGGACGAGCGTGCCTGCCATCGAACGCCGCGAGAGCCGGCACAACAGAGAGATGGTGCGCGATGCCCAGCGAGAAGCGTGCGCCCACCCCCACGGCGACACTGCGACGGCGCAGCGTGGGGAACCTGCTGCGGATGGGTCACTGTGCGCCGACGGTGATGACGACCCTGCTGGAGTCCTCGGGTTCGACCGCCCGATGGCCGGTCCTGCTGACCGCGGGGCTGCCCGGTGGCATCGGCAACACCGGCGGTGAATGCGGCGGGCTGACCGCGCCCCTGGTGCTGCTCGGCCTCGAACACGGCCGAGGAGACACCGTCGACGGGCTGCCCGTTGTCGTGGACGCGGGCCACGATCTGCTCGCTCGGTTCGCCGAAACAGAGGGCACCACCCAGTGCCGACAGATCAGGGGCACCAGCCGGGTGCCGTGGCACTGCATCGGCGTGGTGCGTCAGGCACCGGCGACGTGCGCAGCGTGTCTGGACGCACCGGCGGCAGCAGCCGTGGCGCCGCCGGCCCGGGAGGCCTACCGCAGGCTGTACGAGCACTGGACTCAGCGCGGGTTCCACTGCGCCGACGCCGTGTTGGACGAGTGTGAGACGGCGCCGGCGCCGGATCAGGACCTCACGGATGCCGTCACGGCCTTCATGGGAGGCACCGTCTTCACCGGCATGACGTGCAGCGCATTGACCGCCGGGGTGATGGCACTGGGCCTGGCCCTGGGCGAGATCGAGCACAGCCACGCCCGGGTGGCACGGATGATCGCAACAATGGCGGTGGGCGGGGACGCCATGGCGGACGGGGTCAACGCGTTCAATCGAGTCATGAACCTCGGCCACGAGCTCAGCGAGTGGTTCGACGCGGAGTTCGGCAGCACCCAGTGTCGGGCGTTGACCCGATGCGACTTCGCCTCGACCACGGACGTGGTCGACTACATCGATCGCGACGCGACGGCCGACTGCGCCCACATGGCAGCACGCGTGGCCGAACGCGTCTCGGCCACCGTCGAGCGCGCCTCCACAGCCTGACACCACGACGACCCGGGCCCGACCTGACCAACGGCCCGGGCTCCCATCATGCGCTGGTCGTGGGGGCCGGCGACACTCAGTGCTGTGCCAGTTCGGCCCGGAGTGGCTGCTGTCGGTCGCCCAACGACGGCTGGCCCGGCCCCTGCCGCACGGTGCCGCCCCGGCCCCTGCCCTGCGGCCCGTCGGCCGTCCCGCCGAGGCCAAGGCGCCCAGCGTCGCCGTCGGCGGCGTGACTGCCTCCGACGCCCTCAGGTGGCCAGCCAGCACCGCATCCCCGGTCTCGACCACATCCTGAAGCCCATGGCCAGCAAACCGCCTCCCGCCCGACGACCCCGGCCACCACACCTCGGCGAAGACGTCCCCATCTCATGGGTTCTGCCGCGCAGGGCGGTCGACTTGCGGCGGAGTGACACGGCCGCGGGCGCACGCTACGCGGCGATGTGACGCTGGTCGTCCTCGGCGTCGCTCGCCTTGCGAACAACTCTCGCACAGCCGATGAGCGGCCTTGCGCTCGTGGTCCGTTGGTCGGCCTCGTCGGGCACTGGGTCTCTCAGCGGTTCTGCTGAGGTCACCGGGCCCTCAGCGCAGGACGCGAAGTTCGACGGCGCCGGGCGCGATCGTGGCTATGGGTTTGCGGGTCCGCAGGGACAGCGCCTCGCCGATCCGCAGCCCACAGGCGGCGGCCGAGGCCGTCATCCCCGCCTGGCCGCTGACGCTGGCGCGGCGTGTCCTTGGCCCCTCGCTGCTGCGAGCGTTGCCGTCCGGCTGCCCGGCAGCGGACTTCAGAGCCATACCGACGGACAGCGACGCCGGCCGGCTCGAGGGACCTCCTGTGCAGGCCTCGATCCACCGGCCTGAACCGCTGAGTCGTCTGCCGACTGGGCGGTCGTCTGGTGGGGACCGGCTCTCGGGGCGTGTCGGCTCTGCCGGTCGGGTCCGGCTTCTCCACAGGTTCCTCGGGTCGTGGGGGCGGGGGCGGGTCGGCTGGTCGGCTGGTCAGGAGGTCATGACGGCGGTCCAGAGCCTCTGCCAGTGCAGCGCCCAGTGGAGTTCCAGACCGCGATGAGCCGCGTCTTCGCTATCCCCGCTCCTACCTGACCGTCGGCCCCCGCCCACCACGACCCCGAGGACCCCGGAAGGCCGGTGCAGACCGGCAGTCCCCCCACGTCGTCACCGCTGGGCAGCCACCAACCACCACGGCCCTCGAGTAGCTGAACCACAGGCTGTACGGTGGCTCCGGGCTTAGGACGGCAGCGCCAGCTTGCCCGAGCCGTCCGCGGCCGCGCACGCTCGGCCCCCCCGCAAGGCAGGCGTCAGGCGGGGGACCACGACGATCCGCAGCGGGTGGGGGCCGATCGCCCGCGGAGGTCACTGGTTCGGCGTCGACCCCTTCTCGCCCGCACCGTTCACTCCCAGGTGCGGGCGTCCACGATGGTGGGGCCGTCCGGCTCGAGACTCTGCACGAGTTGCACGGCGACGTCAAAGCGCAGCCCTTCTCGCAGCCGTGACCGGAGACGCTCCAGGAGATGGTCGTCGGACGACTCCTGGACGACCTCGCAGCGCAGCGTGTCCTTGTGGTCCACCCGCTCGACGACGAAGCGGTAGGCCGCAACGCCGGGCGCACCGGCCATGACCGTCCGCGCCTGGCGTGGGTGCAGGAACATCCCCCGCACCTTGACCGCCTCGCCGACCCGCCCCAGCCATCCCGCCAGCCGTGGCGTCCAGCGGCCGCACCCGCACTCGCCGCTTAGGAAGGCCGACAGATCGCCGGTGCCGAGGCGCACGAGGGGGTAATCCGCGGTGAGGAGGGAGACCACCACCTGTCCCTCCTCTCCGTTCCATCGCGGCCCTCCGTCCTGCAGGGCGCAGACCTGGACGTAGCGGTCCTCCGGCACGTGCAACCCGTGGGTCCGCTCGCACTCGTACCCGAGGTTGCCGCCCTCGGCCGTCCCGTAACCCTGGCGCACCACCGGCACCCTAGCCTGGAGCCACTCGCGCAGCGACGGCGGCAGCGGCTCGGCGGTCACGAAGGCGCGGCGCAGGGGCAGGGTGGCGCCCTGCTCCTCCGCCCGCTCGAGCAGAGCCTTGAGGTAGCTCGGCAGGCCGATGAAGGCGGTGGCGCCGACGTCGACCGCTGCCTGCACCTGCAGGTTGAGATTGCCGACGCCGGCAGGAAGAACGGCGCAGCCGAGAGCGCCGGCCCCGGCATCGAACATCGCACCGGCGGGCGAGAGGTGGTAGGCGAAGGTGTTGAGGACGACCTCGCCGGCCTCGAAACCCGCGGCCGCCAACGCCGGTGCCCAGCCCCACGGGTCCGGGTGCGCGAGCTCGGGCTCGTACAGGGGACCCGGCGACTGGAACACCCGGCGCAGCGGTGCCTGCGGGGCGAGCAGGCCGCCGAACGGCGGGTCTGCGGCCTGCAGGGCCCCCAGGTCGTCCTTGGGGAGCACCGGGACCCGGTCCAACGCACCCACCGCCGTACCCGCCGTGCCGGCCGGTCCAGCCCCGCTCGGGGTGTCGGCGACTCCCGCGGCGCGAAGCCGGGCGGCGAAGGCCGGGACCCGGTGCGCCTGGGCGAGCAACGCGCCGACCCGCTCCTCTAAGCTGGCGACGTAGGCGTCGGCACCCGGAACGGTCTCGGGCTGCCCGGTCATAGCCACCGCTTCCTCCGCTTGTAGTGCTTGACGTCTCGGTATCCCCGTCTGGCACCGCCCTCCCCGATGCCCAGGTAGAACTCGCGGACGTCGAGGTTCTCCGCGAGCTCAGCGGCGGGTCCGTCGAGCACGATCCGCCCGCGCTCCATGACGTAGGCGTGGTGGGCGACCTCGAGCGCCACCCGGGCATTCTGCTCCACGAGGAGCACCGTGGTGCCCTGCTCCGCGTTCAGCTGCCGTACAGCTACGAAGATCTCCTCGACGACCCGAGGGGCCAGCCCGAGCGAGGGCTCGTCGAGCAGGATCAGCCTCGGCCGCGCCATCAGGGCCCGGCCTATCGCCAGCATCTGCTGCTCCCCGCCCGACAGGTAGCCCGCCTGCCGCTCGCGGAGGTCGGCCAGCCGCGGGAACAGGGCGTACACCAGCTCCAGGTCCTCGGTCGGGCTGCCCTTGACGGTGTGGGCGCCCACGAGCAGGTTCTGCCGGGCGGTGAGGTGCTCGAAGACCCGACGCCCCTCCATGACCAGCGAGACGCCGCGACGCACGATCTCTGCCGGGTCCAGCCGGGTGATGTCCTGCCCGCGGAACGTCACCTCCCCGCCGGTGACCTCGCCGTGCTCGGACGTGAGCAGCCCGGTGACCGCCTTGAGGCTGGTCGACTTGCCTGCGCCGTTGGACCCGAGCAGCGCGACGATCCGTCCCTCGGCCACCTGCAGCGAGAGCCCGCGCAGCACCAGGATGACCCGCTCGTAGATGACCTCGAGGTTGTTCAGCGAGAGCAGTGGCGTCACCAGCTCGACGCCACCGCTCGTGGGGACGGGCGCCGCTACCGGCGCGCTCCCGTCCCCACTCGCGGTGCTCACGACTCACTCACGACCCGAGGAGGGCCCACTGCCCGTCCACGACCTCGTAGAGCGGTGCCGCGTCCATGCCCTCGTGGTCGTCGGGGGCGAACTGGATCGGCGGGGTCACCTCGCCGGTGTCGAAGGGCTCCATCTCCTCCAGGGCCTGCTTGATCTGCTCGCCCGTGGGCTCGCCGCCGTCCTGGATCGCCTTCTCGATGCCCGCGGCCATGAGCGCGATCGTGTACCAGCCCTGCACGAAGTGCACGCCCTTCTCGTCGAGGCTCTGGCCCTTCGACTCGAGGAACTCGCGGGGCTCGTCCATGCCCGGGACGTCCACGCTCGGCGGTGCGAACGGGGCGACGCCCCGAGTGCCCTTCGACGCGGGTCCGGCGAGGGAGACGTACAGCTCGTCGGTGCACCAGTTCAGGCAGGTGATGCGGGTCTCCAGCCCCTGCGCCCGCACGTTCTTGGCCAGCAGCGCAGCAGGGCTCGACACGTTCTGGACGATGATGTCGCTCGCCGTCTGCGCCTGGCTCAGCTGCGCCTCGTAACTGGTCGCACCCCGGGGCATCGGGAAGGAGGCGAAGGTGACGCCGAGCTCCTCGGCCTTGGCCTGGCCCGCTGCGAGCGGGGACTCGCCGAAGGGGCTGTCGTTGTGGAAGACAGCCACGCCGGTGCCGCCGTCCGCCTCGACCTGGTCCATCGCCGTCTCCATCTGGTTTGAGTACGTGGGGGCGACGACGAAGTTGTACGGCGCCTCCTCCGGGTCGGCGAGGTTCTCCGAGTACGACCCCGACATGAACGGGATCGCGTCGGCGCTGACGCGCCCGCGCAGCGCCTCGCTGTCGCCGGTGCCCCAGCCCAGGAACGCGACGGCGCCCTCGGAGACGAACTGCGAGTAGAGCTGCTCGGCCTTCGCCACGTCGTAGGCGTAGTCCTGCCACTTCAGCTCGATGGGGCGTCCCTCGATGCCGCCGTTCTCGTTGCGCCACTCGACGTACCCGCGCACCCCCTCGGCGTACGGGGTCCCGACGTCCGCGGTCGCCCCGCTGAGGTCGAAGATCGCGCCGACGACGACCGGCGCGCCGCTGGCGGCGGTGTCGGTCGCCTCGGCGGCGCCGGTGGCATCGCCGCCGCCACCGCCGCAGGCGGCTAGCAGCATCGCGGCGACCGCTGTCGGCACGAGAAGCCTGGAGGCTCTGGTCATGTCTGTGCCCTCCCAAGGTGTCGGAGTGGAGCCGCCCGCTCAGTAGCGGAACGGCCAGAGCCGGAAGTAGTCCTTCATGCGTTGCCACAGGCGCGCGAGGCCACGTGGCTCGAAGATCAGGAACAGCACGATGAGCAGGCCGAACACGCCGAGCTGGATGGCGGGCAGCTGTTGGACGATCGTCGGGAACGTCGACTGCAGCCGCGGGCCGACCTGGTCGATGTACGCGGGCACGGCGATCATGAACATCGCCCCGTAGACGGATCCGGCGATGCTGCCGAGACCACCGATGATGATCATCGCGAGGTACAGGATCGACACGTCGAGGGTGAACCTCTCCCACGTCACGATGCCGCGGTAGGACGCGGTGAGCGCGCCGGCCAGCCCCACGTACGCCGAGGAGACGGCGAACGCGAGCAGCTTGTACCGGCCGACGGGCACCCCGATCACCTCGGCGGCGATGTCCTGGTCCCGGATCGCGACCAGTGCCCGGCCCATCCCCGTTCGCGCGAGGTTGGTCGCCGACAGCACTGACAGCGCGGCCAGCGCCACCAGCAGCCAGTACCAGCGGCGGTCGGTGTCGAAGGTGAAGCCGGCGATCTGCAGCGGAGGCACGACGATCGAGCCCGTGCCCCCGGTGACGAACTCCCAGTTGCGCACCACCCAGAGGATGATCACCTGCGACGCCAGGGTGGCGATGGCCAGGTAGAGCCCCTTGAGCCGAAGCGCCGGAAGGCCGACGAACGTCCCTACCGCCGCCGTCATCGCGACGGCCACGAGCATTGACGCGACGACCGGCATGCCCAGCTGCTGCACCAGGACGCCGGTGGTGTAGGCACCGACCGCCAGGAAGCCGCCCTGCCCCAGGCTGATCAGCCCGGTGTAGCCGACCAGGATGTTGAGGCCGACCGCACCGATCACCGCGATGGCGATGCGGTCGAGCACCGACATCCAGTAGGCGTTGACGAGGAACGGGGCGATGACGATCGCGGCCAGGGCGAGCACCAGCCGCAGGTACTCGGCCTTCGTGCTGCGCAGGGCGAGCTCGCTGCGGTAGGTCGTGTGGTAGACGCCGGTGGTGACGGACATGAGGCCCTCACACCCGCTCGATCCGGGCCTGGCCGAACAGCCCGTAGGGGCGGACGAGCAGGATCAGCACGAGCACGAGGAACGGCACCACCTCCTGCAGGTTCGGGTTGACGTACGCGGAGGTGTACTCGGCGAGCAGTCCGATGACGGCGCCAGCGACCAGCGTCCCTGCGATCGAGTCCAGCCCACCGAGGATCACGACGGGGAAGACCACGAGGCCGAACGCCGCGAGCTCGCCTGACACCCCGACGAGGTTCGCGAGAAGCAGCCCGCCGAGCACAGCACTGGCGGCCGCCAGTGCCCACGCGAGCGCGAACACACGGCGAACGCTGATACCCACGACCAGGGCCGCCTGCTGGTCGTCGGAAACGGCCCGCATCGCGATGCCCTGCCGGGAGCGCTGGAAGACCAGGGTGAAGACCAGCAGCACCAGGACGGCGAGAGCGATCGCCCACAGCCGGTTCACCGGGACGAGGACGTCGCCGACCCGCAGGGAGGTCTCTGGGATGAACGCCGGGAACGACCGCGGCGTCGTCCCCCAGATCATCTGCACCATAGCGCGCAGCACGGCGGCGAGGCCGATCGTCACCATGATGACGGCGATGGCGCTCTCGCCCACCAGCGGGCGCAGCACCGCGCGCTCCACCAGGAAGCCCAGCAGCACGGCGATGACGAGCGCGACGACCACGGCCAGCGGCCACGGCAGCCCGAACGAGACCGCCGCGAAGATGCTGTAGGCGCCGATGAGCAGAAACTCGCCTTGGGCGAAGTTCAGCACGCCGGTCGACTTGAAGATGAGCACGAAGCCCAGCGCCGCGAGCGCCAGCACCGCGCCGTTCGCGAGCCCGGTCACCGTCAGCTGGAGGAAGGTGCTCATCGACGCCTCCCCACCAGGCCCCAGCCCGTCCTCGTCCTCGTCCGGGCCGGCTGCACCGCAGACTCGTCGTACCCGACCGCGCGAATGTCCAGACCCACGTCGCGCTCGACGCTCGAGCCGTCCTGGTAGGTGACCCGGGTGCGGATCGTCACGGCGTCCGCCTCTCCCTGCAGTGCCTCGATGATCGGCTGGTAGTGCCGGACGATGACCATGCGTCGCACCTTGCGCGTGCGCGTGATCTCGTTGTCGTCGGGGTCCAGCTGCTTGTGCAGGATGACGAAGCGGCGCACGCACAGCTCGTCGGGGAGCTGGTCGTTGGCGTCGGCCACCTGGGCGGCGACCAGGTCGTACACCTCGGGCTTCTGCGCCAGGTCGGTATAGGTCGTGTAGCCGATCCGGTGTCGCTCGGCCCACGCACCGACGGCCTCTGGGTCGATCACCAGCAGCGCGGTGACCTGGGAGGACTCGGCGCCACCAAAGACGACCGCCTCCTCGATGAACTGGCTGAACTTCAGCTTCGTCTCGATGAACGCCGGGCTGAAGTGCCGCCCGTCGGGGGACTGGATGACTTCCTTGGCGCGGTCGATGACGACGAGGTGCCCATCGTCGTCCACGTACCCGGCGTCCCCAGTCTGTAGCCACCCGTCGTCGTCGATCGCCATCTGGGTGGCGTACGGGTCGCTGTAGTAGCCGAGGAAGACGGCGGGCGAGCGGAGCAGGATCTGGCCGGCCGGGGAGATGCGCAGCTCGGTGCCGGGGGTCGGCAGCCCGACGGTGTTGGGTCGCACGTCGCCGTCGCGGTGGGCGACGGCGATCCCGCCGATCTCCGTCTGCCCGTAGATCTGCTTGAGGTTGATGCCGATGGCGTGGAAGAAGCGGAAGACGTCGGGTCCGAGCGGGGCACCGCCGGTGTAGCAGCGCTTGAGGCGGCTGAGTCCCAACTGCTCGCGCACCCGACGCAGCACCAGTGCGTCGGCGGTGGCGCGGGCGGCACGCAGCCCCGCTCCGACGGGCTGCCCGCGCATCTCGCGCTCGGCGACCTGCTCGCCGAGCCGGTAGGCCCGGTCGAACGACGTGCGCTTGGCCCATCCAGCGTCCCCGAGCCGCACCTGGACCGAGGAGACCATGTCCTCCCAGATGCGCGGCGGGCCGAACATCACGCTGGGCCCGATCTCACGCAGGTCGGACCGGGCCGTAGCGGCCTCCTCGGCGAAGCTCGTCGTGAACCCCGCCTGCAGGGCGCAGGCAATCGCCACCATCTGCTCGCCGATCCACGCGAGCGGCAGGACGCTGACGTGTCGGTCGGTCACGTCCAGTGGGTCGATGGCCATGAGGCTTCGACCCATGAAGAGCATGTTGCGGTGGCTCAGCATCGCGAGCTTCGGCATCCCCGTCGTCCCCGAGGTGGTGCACACGATCGCCACGTCGCTGCCGACCCCGGACTCGCGTTGCCCGTCGAGCCACCCCGGCCGCTCAGCCTGGTACTCGTGCCCCTGCGCCTCGACGCCGGTGAACTCCCGCAGGTAGCGCTGGTCGTATTGCTCCAGTCCGCGGGGGTCGAAGTAGACGACGGTCTCGGCGTGCCTCAGCTGCTCCCACAGGTCCACCACCTTGTCGACCTGCTCCTGGTCCTCGGCGACGACCACCCGGACCTTGCCCGTGTTGAGGATGTGGACGACCTCCTCGCCCACGCTGGTGGGGTAGACGCCGACGACGCAGGCGCCCAGGTACTGCGCGGCCAGCTCGGTGATGAGCCACTCAGGCCGGTTGTCCCCGATCACCGCCACCACGTCGCCGGCCGCCACCCCCAGGGCGGCGAGTCCTCCGGCGAAGTCCCGGACCCGCTGGTGGTAATCGCGCCACGTCATCGGCTGCCAGATGCCGTAACGCTTCTCCTGCAGCGCGACGCGCTCGCCGTGCTCCTCGGCCAGGCGGGCGAGCAGGCGCGGGAACGTCGCCTCCGCCGGCGGCACCAGCTCGTCGAGGTCGGCTCCTGCCGCGCGGATCATGCCGGGGCCCGCTTGCCGAGGTACGCCTCGACGACGGCCGGGTGGGCCTGCACCTGCGCCGGGGTGCCGTCCCCGATGACCCGCCCGAAGTCCAGGACGGTGACCTGGTGGGAAACGTCCATGACCACACCCATGTCGTGCTCGATCAGAACGGTCGTCACGCCGTTGAGCTCGGCGACGTCGAGGATGAAGCGCGCCATGTCCTCCTTCTCCTCGACGTTCATGCCGGCCATGGGCTCGTCGAGCAGCAGGAGGGCCGGCTGCATGCACAGGGCCCGCCCGAGCTCGACGCGCTTCTGGAAGCCGTAGGGAAGGGCGCCCACCTGCTGGCGGCGCACCGCCTGTATCTCGAGGAGGTCGATGACCTCCTCGACCACGTCACGCTGAGCGATCTCCTGCCGGCGCGCGGGCCCGAGCCACACCAGCGACGGCGCCAGCCGGTGGCGCATGTGCACGTGCCGCCCGAGCATGAGGTTCTCCAGCACGGTCATGTGCTTGAACAGCTCGATGTTCTGGAAGGTCCGCGCGATGCCCCAGCGGGCAGCGCGGTGGGGTGCGGCACGAGTGAGCTCGTGCCACCCTCCGTTGTTGATCCGGATCGAGCCCTGCTGCGGCCGGTAGAGCCCGCTGACGCAGTTGAGCAGGCTCGTCTTGCCGGCACCGTTGGGGCCCACGACGGCGTGCACCTCCCCCTGCCGCACGAGCAGGGACACGTCGTCGAGAGCCTTGACGCCACCGAAGCGCAGGCTCACCCCGGTCACTTCGAGCTGTGGCTCCCCTGCCGCCAGCGGGCTGCCGTTCAACGAGTGGGAGTACGCCCGCGACGTCATGCCCACCTCCAGAGCGGTGACGGAGGACTGGACCGCCCCGGTGGGGAGCGGAAGACGAGGTGCTGCTGCCAGCAGTCGGTGATGTAGGTCACGGGCCACGCTAACGGGGTGTTCCCTCGGTCACAGGGCAAGAAGTCCCGGTCCGGGCGGGCGGGCATGCACGTCAGACGGCGGCCCCACGCCCCCGAGGACGTGGCGACCCCACCTCGACAGGCAGGCACACGCCTAAGCGCCGGACCGCCCAGCAGAGCGATGGACCACACGACAACTCCGCCGATCGCGAACCGCGCCGCCAGCTCTTGGGCGTTGGCGTGACCCGTTCCACGCTCGGAACCCCGACTCATCGCCCCGGTGTCTTCTTCACCGCAGGATCCATGCCGCCAAGTAACCGCGCAGGCACCTGCGGCTGTCCGCATCGCGGCGGTGTGACGCGGGTGGCCCG
>CAYHHE010000092.1:0-11050 GCA_964356295.1 uncultured Actinomycetes bacterium
GTGCTGACCGCTTGGGGCATAAGAGTGTTCAACCACACGGTTGACGAGTGGCTGACGCATGGCTAGTGTCGTCATTATCAACTCCTCAGTTGAGGAAGGAGCTCTGACCTGATGGCGCCCGACTCGTTGTCCCGGGTGTTCGGGGCTCTCGCGGATCCCACCCGCCGCGATCTCGTCGCGCGCCTCGCGGTCGGGGACGCCACACTCACCGAGCTCGCCACGGCGTACCCGGTGAGCCTCCAGGCGGTGTCCAAGCACCTGCGGGTGCTCGAGGACGCCGGCCTGGTCAGCCGTACCCGCGACGCACAGCGACGTCCGGTGCACCTCGAGGCGACCGTGCTCGATCTCGCGACGGGCTGGCTCGAGCGTTACCGGCGGAAGGCCGAGGAGCGGTACCAGCGCCTTGACGCGGTGCTCGCGTCGATGCCCGACAACCCCCCATCACCCCCCACTCGAAAGGAACAGACACTGTGACCGTTACCGGCAACCGCCACGAGACCACCGTCGAGGCCGACCCACGCGTGCCGCTCGTGCGCATCACCCGCGAGTTCGACGCCCCGCCCGCGAAGGTCTTCCGCGCCCATGTCGACCCAGACCTCGTCGTGCAGTGGCAAGGCCCACGCGACCTCGAGGCCAGCGTCGAGCACTGGGACTGCCGCACCGGAGGCTCGTACCGCTACGTCCACCGCCGAGGCGACCAGGAGTACCGCTTCCACGGTTGCTTCCATGAAGTGCGGCCGGACGAGGTCATCGTCCAGACGTTCAGTTTCGACGGCTTCCCGGACAGCGTGTCACTCGAGCGGCTCACGCTGACCGACCTCGGGGACGGTCGCACCCGCCTGATCGCCACCTCGTTGCTCGACTCGTTCGAGGGCCGCGACGCCTTTCTCGCCAGCGGCATGGAGACTGGCATACGGGAGGGGTACGAGCGCCTGGACGACGTGCTCCGCGCCTGACCTGCCCTCGGGACGACCGCCGGAAGAGGCAGATCGCAGTGCGGCTGCACCGCTTGCGGGGTTGCATGCACCGTGGGTAGGAGCAGCCGGCGCGGCGCTTGTACGCCGACAGGTTGGGCGTCGAGGTCGACTAGCCGGACGAGCTGGGCGGGCGCGGAGGGTGCTGGTCCGCGCCGCTCCGGGTGCACCTTGATGCGCCGCCAGCGCATTCAGCCTCCTTCGGCGTGCTTGGGAAGCCCCCGCCGTCCTGGAACGTCAGGCCGCACTCCGGCACCTGGACGAACCGCCGGCAGCGTGATGCAGGACACCCCCCATCGGGTCGGCAGGGGCACCCCGCCCCCTTGCCAACACCCGGTGCCCGGCTGCGACGATGACGCCGTGTCGCGAGCACCCGTGGCCGGTCGGCTGCCCACCCCCAGGGCTCCGATCAGCGCACCGACCTCCTCTGCTGAGGACACCTGCCACACCTGCTGCACCCATCCCGCGGTCCTTGACGGGCTGTGCGGGCGGTGCTGGGTCGCCGACCAGGACGACGGCGAGGTGCGCCCGGCCCACTCGCTCGCCCGGCGGCAGCGGCACCACCTGACCTCCTGCTGATGTCCACCCGGCCGGTCCCGGTGCTGAGCGTCCCCGCGCCCGGCGGCCCGCTGCCGGTTCACGTGTCGGTGCCGGACGGGTCAGGGCCGTGGCCGGGCGTCGTGGTGCTCCACGACGCCGCCGGGATGACCAGCGACCTGGTCGCGCAGACCCGTTGGCTGGCCGACGCGGGGTTCCTGGCCGCAGCACCGGACCTGCTCGGCGGTGGCACGATCGCGCGGTGCCTGCGTGAGATGGTGCGGGACTACGCCACCTGGCAGGGCGCCACGTTCGAGCGGATCGAGGCCGTGCGCGGGTACCTCGCCGAGCGGGCAGACTGCACCGGACGGGTGGGGGTCATCGGGTTCTGCATGGGCGGCGGGTTCGCCCTCGCGCTCGCCCCCGGCCATGGGTTCGCCGCAGCCAGCGCGAACTATGGGGCGCTGCCCCGCGACGCCGAGCGGTACTTCGTCGGCGCCTGCCCCGTCATCGGCAGCTACGGCCGGCGGGACCGCTCGCTTCGCCATGCCGCAAGAAGGCTGCACGACGCGCTCGAGGCCGCCGGGGTCGAGTACGAGGTCACGGAGTACCCCGATGCCGGGCACGGGTTCATGAACCACCACGCCCTCGGCGAGGTCCCCGTGATCTTCCAGCTCCTCGGTGCCACCGTGCACACCCGCTACCACGAGCCCAGCGCAGCCGACGCCCGCACCCGCATCGCCGCGTTCTTCACCCATCACCTCACCGGACCGACCTGAGAGCCGATGGCTAGCGTGGGCCCGTGGGGTCCATGCGTGGCTGTCTGGCGTTCCGGCAGCCTCCGGCGGAGGTCTTCGACGCCGCGCTGGACGAGCCGACGTGGAACCCGGCGATGACCTCGGTGGAATGGCTCACCCCACCACCGGTCGGCCCGGGGACGAGGTTCCGGGCCACGATGGGTGGCCGGCTGGCGATGCTGGTCGTGCTCACCGAGGTCGACCGGCCGCACCGCATCGCCTCCCACACCTCCAGCGCGATGATGACCACCGACGGTGCTGTGACGTTCGTTCCGGACGGCGCCGGGACGTTGCTGCGCTGGGATTGGGAGTACCACCTGCGCGGGGCCAGCAGGCTGCTGACGCCGCTGTTCGCGCTGGCGGCCGGACGGTGGGAGCGCCGCAACTGGGTCCGCATGCGTGAGTGGATGACCACCCAGCCCCCGCGGTGACTTGATCAGCCCGGGGAGCCTCGCCCCGACACGGCCCGAGCCAACGCCCCGACAACGAGCACGACCGCCACGGCGGTCACCACCCGGTTGGCATCGACGGCGGGCCGCCACGAGACGTCGCCGCCGCGGATGACGTAGACACCGGCGGGCCGGGCCACGAACCCGATGCCGCCGCCCTCGCCATGCTGGGCGCCGTCATGCCCGGTGCCGCCGCCACCGCCCCCGTAGATGCGGGCGACCGGGACGACGGTGACGCCGTCCCTCTCGTACGGCTCGCCGAACACCCGGGAGACGGTGATGTGGTCCTTGGCAGCCTGGATCACCCCGTTGAGGTTCATGCCGGCCTCCGCACTGCTCGTGCGCGCTCGACGCGGTCACGGACTCCCCGCAGCATCCGCTCGGTCATGATGAAGCTGGCCACCGACACGGTCTCCACCAGGGGCCGCGCCCAGCGGCTCAGGTAGCGGTAGCGCTCCCTGACCACCAGCCGGGCTCGCTCGCTGCGTTCGGGGAGAAGGACGAAGGCCCAGGTGAAGTCGTAGGGCATGGCAGGCTCGTCGGAGGCGTCTTGCCCGGTGGCCGAGACCGCGCCTCGCGCGACGAGCGCCCGTGGCGGGTCGACGACGGCGACCTGGAGGGCGACGTCGGGATGCAGCCGGAAGTCGTCCCCGACCGCCGGGTGCTGCCACTCCTGGACCAGCTGGGAGGCGCTGACGATCTGGCACCCGACGAGGTTCTCCAGCCAGTCGTAGGAGTACAGGCCTCCGCGGCCTTGCCCCATCTGGGCCAGCCACGGCCACACGTCATCCACGGGGGCGTCGATGCTGATCGCGCGGGTCGTCACCAGGTCAGCGTCCGGGAGGAGGTCGTCACCCGGCAGAAGGCTGGAGGCCTCGCTCGCCGTGGCGCCCCAGGTGAGCAGCCGTCGTCGCAGGAGGAGCAGGTAGAGCGCCTTCGCGGCCAGGACGGCCACGGCTGCCCGCGCCAGCACTCGCAGCCCCAGCGTGGCACACGGACCTTGGACTCTGGCGAGGGACGCCGGGTCGCGGGGTAGTCGAGGGGACGCCCGGCATCGCCAGGCCCGACACCCGGGAGCACTGCATGGACACCAACCATCGAGTCGTCGTGACCCGGCACGGGGGGCCACAGGTGCTGGTGATGGTCGAGGACCCGATGCCCGAGCCGGGTTCGCTGGAGGCGCGGGTGGCGGTGCGGGCTGCCGGGGTGTCGGCGTACGACCTGATGTTCCGCCGCTCGGGTCGGCTGCCCGGCACCCCGAAGGTGCCGTTCACGCCCGGCGTCGACGTCGTCGGGGTGGTGGACGCCGTCGGCGAGCGCTGCGACCTCGAACCCGGCCAGATGGTTGCGGGCTGGACGATCCGCAGTGGCGGCAGGGGCGGCTACGCACGGTACCTCTGCCTGCCGCAGGTCGACCTCGTGCCCGTCCCGGATGGCGTGGACCCGGCGGAGGCGGTGTGCATGGTCGTCAACTTCCTTACTGCGCACGCGATGCTGCACCAGGTGGCGAAGGTGCGCTCCGGCGAACGGGCCCTCGTCCAGGGCGCCGCCGGCGGGGTGGGGTCGGGGCTGGTGCAGCTCGGTGCCCTGGCGGGGCTGGAGATGCTCGGAACGGCGTCGGCCGCCAACCAGGACGTGGTCGCCGGTCTCGGCGCCATCCCGCTGGACTACCGCAGCGCCGACGTCGTGGCGCGGGTGCGCCAGCTCACCGGCGGCGGGGTGGACGTGGTGTTCGACCCGGTCGGGGGCGCCCGAGGGCTGTGGCGCTCCTACCGGACGCTGCGCTCCGGTGGGCGGCTCGTGTGGTTCGGGATGGCCGCGACCCGTGAGCACGGGCTGGCGATCATCCCGTCCACGCTGGCGATGCGCGCGGTGCTGGCTCTCATCCCGGACGGCAAGAAGGCACCGCCGACACCCGACATCGGCAAGCTCGGCGACCAGTGGTACCGCACCACCCTCGCGCACCTGCTCGACCTGCTGGCCACCGGCCAGGTCAAGCCTCTGGTAGCCGACCGGGTCCCGAGGATCGAGGCGGCGCGGGCCCACGAGATCCTCGAGCGGGGTGGCCACGCCGGCAAGGTCGTCCTGATCCCGAGCCCGGCGTAGCCCAGCCCACCGTCGTCCCTGGACGCTCGGCCGCACCCGGTCGAGACTGGACGAAAGGAGGTCGACGTGGGCCGGTTCGTGACCGTCGTCGGTGTGCTGGTGCTGGGCGGGGCGGCGCTGATCGTTGCCTGGCTGCTGGGGATGCGGAACAAGGGGTCGGTGGTGGTCGCGGCGCAGCGCCGCTTCAACCGGGCCGTGATCAACCCGCGGCAGCTGCGCACGGCGGGCACCCCGGGCTCGGAGATTGCGGTCATCCGCCACACCGGTCGGACGTCCGGTCGCAGCTACCAGACCCCGGTGGGGGCCGAGCCCACCGACGACGGGTTCGTCGTCGCCCTGGTGTACGGGCCGAGGTCGGACTGGCTGAAGAACGTGCTCGCCAGTGGGTCGGCGACCATCGTCCACCAGGGCGTCTCTCACCTCGTCGGCCGGCCCGAGGTCGTGCCGTTCGGCAGCGTCGCGCACCACTTCCCCGACGCGCGTTCCATCCGCACGTTCGGCGTGACCGAGGCGGTGCTGCTGCACAAGGTCGGGGCGGACGTCAGCGGGCAGCCGCTGCGCTGAGCCGGGCTCAGGCCTGGGAGATCGTCGGCGCCTTGCCGACGAGGGTGGCGTCGTCGAGGGCATCGAGCATCGTCACTGCCAGGGCGTCTCGGCTGATCGAGTGTCTCGGCCGGGGCCGCCCGCCGTAGCTGAGCACGACCTCCCCGGAACGGGGCTGGTTGGACAGCATTGATGGGCGCAGGGCCGTCCAGTCCAGGCCGGACTCGCGCAGGAGGCGTTCCTGGCCTCGTGCCCTCGGTAGGCATCGCCGATGCGGCTGTGGTCGACCAGCCACCGGAACATGGGCGGCATGTCGCCGGCGGAGTCCCCGACCCCGCCGGCGCTGACCACGACGATCCGGGTCAGCCCGAGATCCTTCATGACGCCCACGGTGGTGGCGATGCTGGATGCCATGAAGTCCGGCGGGCTGGTCGTCGCAGCCCACGGCCACGCGGAGGTGCGGGAGACCCCCAAGGCGCTGAGCACGGCGTGGCAGCCGGTCATGGCGGCCCGCACGGCCGCGTCGTCCACCGGGGTCCCGGTGACCACCGTCAGCCGGTCGGAGACGATCGGCAGCCGCCGGGCGTCGCGCACCACGGCGTGCACCCCCATGCCCCGGTCGAGGGCCTGGCGAACCAGGCACCGGCCGGTCTGGCCCGTCCCACCGAGGACGAGCACCGTACGGTTCAGCGCACTCACCCCGCTCTCACCCGAGGATGCCCGATCCTGGCGGGCTCGGGCCTGATCCTGGCGGGCCGGACGGCCCGTCCCGCCAGCCGCCGACGTCGGTAGCGTCGCGGCGGGGTGAGCGCTGTGCCGAGTGCGCGACAGGTCAGGGTGGCCGGCCGCGGGCGAGCCGCTCATGTCCCCGTGCGCGCGAGCGGCGGCCATTGACATGGCCGAGCCCGCGCGCACGTACTGGGACCGCTGGGCGGCCGCTACAGCGACCTCGGCCCGGGCCGGCTTCTGGCTTCGGCACCGCCGCGCCCTGGTCGCTGACCTGCCACCGGGTCGAGTGCTCGAGGTGTGCTGCGGGGGCGGGCAGCTCGTCGTCGACCTGCTGGGGGCCGGCCACGACGCCTTCGGGGAGGACCTCTCCCCGGCCATGGTCGCCCATGCCCAGGCGGCACTGCTGGCGGCCGGCCACGACCCCCACCGGGTGCGCAGCGGGGACGTGACGCGCATCGACCACCCGGACGACTCCTTCGACGCGGTGGTCTGCACCGGGGCGATCGGCCTGCTCGACCGAGCGGCCCAACGCCGCGCGTTGGCCGAGATGGCCCGGGTGAGCCGGGGTCGCGTGCTGCTCCTCGAGCCGCTCGAGCAGCGGCCAGGCCTCTACCCGGGGCGGGTTCTCGGCTGGTTCGCCGATGGTCAGCGACCCAGCACCCCGGCCACCCTGGCGGCGGCCGGCCTGACGGCCGAGCGGGTCGCGCCGGTCATGGGTGGGGCGTTCAGCCTGGTGGATGCCCGCCTGCGGGCGCCGGTGCGGGGCAGCGAGCCGGGTCGGCCGGTGCCCACGACCGCGGTGGTGGCCTCCCGGCGCGGTGGCCCGGAGGTGCTGGCGGTTCGCCCCTGGTCGGTGCCGCCGCCGTGGCCGGATCACGTTGTCGTGCGGGTGGAGGCCGCCGGCGTCAGCCACGCCGACCTGCTGGTCTGCCAGGGCCTGCACCCGGAGCGGCGGCGGGCACCGTTCGTGCCCGGCTGGGACGTGGTGGGTGTGGTGGAGCGGGTCGGCCCAGGGGTGCGGTCCGTCGAGGTCGGCCAGCGAGTGGCCGGGCTCACCATCGTCGGAGCCTGGGCGCAGCACGAGCCGCTGCGTGCCTCGTGGGCGGTCCCGGTCCCAGCGGGCGTCGCCTCTACCGACGCCGTGCCTGGTCATGGACTACGTCGTGGCCCACCAGATGCTCACCATGAGCGGCCGGGCCGCCGCTGGGTCGACGATCCTCGTACAGGGGGTCGGCGGCGGGGTCGGGACGGCGCTGCTGCAGCTGGCCGCCCGCCAGGGCGTCCGCGTCATCGGCACGGACCACGGCGAGCGCCGCGCCCACGTCGAATCGCTGGGCGGCACCCTGGTCGACATCGACCGGGAGGACGTCCCGGCCCGGTGCCGCGAGCTCACCGCAGGGCGCGGCGTCGACGCGGCCTTCGACGGCATCGGGGCGACCGTGCGGCAGTCCTGGCAGGCGCTGGCTCCCGAAGGCCGGCTGGTCTGGTTCGGGATGGCGTCCTTCCTCGCCGGCGGTCGGGCCGACCCGGCCGGCACCGTCCGGACACTGGCGGCGGCGTTGCCGCTGCTCGCATATGGGTCGCGTCGGGCGTCCCTCTACAGCATCCAGACGACCGCCCGCCGCCACCCCGAGCGCTACCAAGACGACCTGGCGATGCTGCTCACCCTCCTGGCCCGTGGCGAGATCACCCCGACGGTGTCCAGCGTCGTCGAGCTCGAGCAGGTACCGAGGCGTTGGCAGCGCTCGCCCGCCACGAGGTGACCGGCAAACAGGTGATCAGCCTCGCCGGTCGCACCTGAGCCGAGGACCCGTGACGTCACCACGATCACAGCGCACGGCGCCGTGAGCCTGTCGCGTGGCCGCCGTCGTCCAGGAAGGGGCCGACGACGTCGCGGAATCGTTCTTCCTCCTCGACGAAGGGGCTGTGCCCGCTGTGCTCGAACACAGCCATGCAGGCGTCGGGCATGCCGTCGACGAGCTCCTGGCTGCACGGCAGAGGCGTCTGAGGGTCCTGCCGTCCGACGACGACCAGGCACGGGACCCGTACCTCACCGAGTCGGTGGCGGTACTCCACGCCACGCACCGAGCGCAGCCAGCAGGCCCGCGGGGGTGGGGGGCGGCTGGCGTCCTCGTCGGTGATCGGGACCAGTTGCGCGTGCCGCGGGTCGTGGTAGGACGCCCCCTCGATGAGGTTGTCCAGCCGCCGGTAGGTGGCCAGCGACCCGCGCCCGAGCATCAGCCGGGCCCCCATCCAGGTGCAGGCCCACCACTCGCGGTGGCGCCACGGGTTCCAGTTGTGCGGGACACTCCACCGCCGCACGGCGGCGAAGCCGGAGCATCCGCCCACCAGCACCAGCCGGCGCACCGTGCCCGGCCGCTCGACGGCGAGGGCGAGCGCGCACAGGGCGCCCATGCTGTGCCCGACCACGTCGACCGGCGGCCAGACACCCGCAACCCGGAGCGCCTCGACAGCGCAGTCGACCATCTCTGCCATGTCGCAGCGCATCGGGCGCGTCGACCGGTAGGCGCCGGGCGGGTCGAAGGTGACGACCGAGCGGCCGAGCCCGGCCAGCACCTGGGCGAGGACGTCCTCACCCATCGGGCGCAGCGTCGACGCATGCGGGTAGGGCAGCACCAGCACGGGTGCACCGTCGCCGGCCGTGTAGACGGCCAAACCGCTGCTCTGCCTGACGATGGGCGGCATGTCAGGCCAGACCGAGGGCCAGGAGTCCGTGGGCGGTGTGAACGGCGACGAACAGGGCGACCGGGACCAGGTACCACGGAGCCCGGCACAGCAGAGCGACCCCGCCGAGGAACACCGCGGGCGTCCAGTACGGCGCGCTCGCAACGACGGGGTGGCCGACACCGGCATCGCCCGCCGCGATCACCAGCAGCCAGGACGCCGCGTACACCGCCAGACCCAGCACGTACACGACCGCCCCGACCCTGCCCGCTCGCCCGCTCAGCCTCACCGTCAGCAGCGCGGGCGCGACGAACACGACGACCCGCAGCACCCACTCGACGGCCAGCAACCAGCCCGGCACGCCCTCGTCCCTGCCGTAGCTTGGCGGAAGAGCCCCCGCGAGCACGATGTTGGCCACCAGCACCGGCAGCACCAACCACAACCCGTTGCGCACGAGCCATCCGCGCCGCGACACCGGAGCCTCGAGCTCCACAGGGTGGCCTTGCCAGGCGCCGACCATGACCGCCCCTACCGGGCCCCGGCCACGGTGATGATGACGTTGCCCTTCTTGTGCCCGACCTCGACGTAGCGGTGGGCGTCGGCGATCTGGGCCAGCGGGTAGGTCCGGTCGATGACCGGGCTGAGGTGGCCGGACTCGGCCAGCCCCGCCAGGAACGTCAGGTCGGCCGCGGTGACGACCGGTCGTCCGCGGTCGACGGCCAGGTACACCCCGCCGTCGACCAGCACGTCACGGCAGTCCCGCCGGGACGGGGGCCGGACCCGGTTCCCGACCGCGACGAACACCACGTCGTAGCGTCCACCGCGGCTGCCGATGTGCTCGCGCGTGTAGTCGATCACCGCGTCGGCCCCCAGCGAGGTGACCAGGTCGAGCTTGGTCGGGCCGCAGACCCCGGTGACATGCGCCCCGGCGTGCGTGGCGAGCTGCACCGCAGCCGTGCCCACCGCCCCTGAGGCGCCGTAGATCAGCACCCGATGGCCCGCGCGGACCTTGTCCTTCAGGAAGTACCGGGCCAGCAGCCCGCCGTAGGGCAGGGCGGCGGCCTGCTCGTAGGTCAGGGCGGTCGGCTTCGGGGCGATCACCCCGCTGGCGGGCATGTTCTTGTACTCGGCGTAGGTGCCGAAGCCGAAGCGGTCGAACCCGAACACCGGCTGCCCCACCTCGAACGAAGTCACGTTCCCGCCAACCGCGTCGACGTCCCCGGCCAGCACCATCCCAGGATCGGTTTGCGGGGCCGGGTGACCCCGAGCACGACGCGTCCCGCGATCCACATCGACGGCTTGAGCGTGAAGCCGCGCACGAAGCAGTCGCTGGAGGTCACCGCGGTCGCATCAATCCTGACCCGGACGTCGTCCCGACCCAACGCCGGCATCGGCACCTCGGCCACCGCCAGCACGTCCGGCGGGCCGTACCTCGGACACACCGCCGCCAGCACAGCCCGCCTCCGATCCCGCACAGCCGACGGCCCCAGGAGGAACCGACCGCGGCGCTCATCAGGTTAGCCATCACTCAAGCACGTCCGCCGGGGGTCCATGACCGCCCGCTCATCGGCATTATGCGGAGTGTTGCTGCGAGACAGCGACGACGAGGACGAGGTGCGTCACTGCGCCGCCTGTGGACGCACCACGACCCAGCGTCGACTCCGCCCACTGTGGGACACCGTTACGACGCCCACTGTGGGGCAGATCGATGAGTGGATTCGTGCCGGCGACGACACCCTGAACGCGCTACAGCAACTCGCCAGGAGTCAGGACCGCGCTGTCAGCGACGTCGCTCGAGATGCGCTCAGCCGGTACGTCGCCGCCAGCTGAGAATCGCCCTCATCGCGGCTGCCCGCTCTTTGGGGTGTGGCTCTCACATGGCCTGCGCGGGTCGGGCACTGCCCGGTACGTTCAGCTGCACGTAGGAGGTCGCCGCGGACCTACTCAGGGGCGGAGTCGGGTCACGCGGCCAGCTCCGAGGGTATGAGCGAGGATCGCGTCTGCTGTCGCTCTGCTGCGCCATGCCGTGTCGTTGACACGGCGAGCACCCGTTTGGGTGTCCGCAGGGAGTCCGCAAGAGGTTCGAGTCGGACCAGGATGGACGAGAGTGGCTGAGAGGCGTTTCTGCTGCTCACGGGCACTATCAGGGTCTGAGCAGCGGACATGGGATCTGCTCCGCGGGTTGTGGGTTCGAGTCCCACGGGGCCCACGTGACCTGCGGTTTCGTCCC
>CAYHHE010000093.1:0-10845 GCA_964356295.1 uncultured Actinomycetes bacterium
CGCCCAACCTTGATCAGCGCGCCCCAAGTGTCGCTCCGCCGACTCAGCTGGCGGCGGCGCGAGCCGACTCCGCTGGGCCGCCGACCGTCATCGAGCCGGGTCCGTGCAGCACGCCAGACGACTTCTTCGTCGCCTCGATCTCGGCCTTGGCCTTCTGGGCGTACATGTCGACGTACTCCTGGCCTGAGAGCTCCATGAGCTCGTACATGATCTCGTCGGTGATGGAGCGCAGCACGAATCGGTCGGACTCCATGCCCTGGTAGCGGCTGAAGTCCAGCGGCGCCCCGATGCGGATACCGATGATGCCCTTGCCGCGGTTGGGGATCTTCTGCCCCGTCGGCTGGATGATGTCGGTGCCGATCATCGCCGTGGGCAGCACCGGCACCTCGGCCTCCAACGCCATCCGGGCGACTCCGGTCTTGCCGCGGTAGAGCCGGCCGTCGGGCGAGCGCGTTCCCTCCGGGTAGAGGCCCAGCAGCTCGCCGCTGCGCAGGATCCGGATGCCGGTCTTCAGCGCAGCCTCGGACGCGCGACCGCCGGTCCGGTCGACCGGCACCTGCCCGACGCCCTTGAAGAAGGACGCCGTTGCCCGGCCCTTGAGGCCCGAGCCGGTGAAGTAGTCGGCCTTGGCGAGAAAGGTGATGCGCCGCGGCACCACCAGCGGCAGGAAGATCGAGTCGGAGAAGGAAAGATGGTTGCTGGCAAAGATGGCGCCCCCTGTCGGGGGGACGTGCTCGACGCCCTCCACCCAAGGGTCGTACATCGTGGTCAGCACGGGGCCGAGCACGCCCCTCTTGAGAACCCAGTAGAGCACGCCTGCACCCTACCCAGTCGGCGGCCCGGAGTAACCCCTCCTGGACGTGTCCCCCTCCTCGACGTGGTGGGTGTCGGGTGCGAGACTGGTCAGGTGCCGTTGATGCAGGGAGCAGAGCCGTTCTTCGCCGAGGGGGGAAGCACGGGGGTGCTGCTCTGCCACGGCCTATCCGGGTCACCCGCGTCCCTGCGTCCCTGGGGGCAGTACCTGGCCGAGCACGGCTACACGGTGGACGTGCCGCGACTGCCGGGCCATGGCACCACGGTGGGCGAGTGCAACCTCACGCGCTGGGAGGACTGGTTCGCCGAGGTCCGTCGCGCGCTGCTGGGGCTCAACGAGCGGTGCACGCACGTGTTCGTCGGCGGGCTGTCCATGGGTGGCGCGCTGGCGCTGCATCTGGCGCAGAAGCACCCGGACGAGGTCGCCGGGCTGATGCTGGTCAACCCCGCGCTGGCCAGCCGTGACTGGAAGCCCCGGTTCCTGCTCCCGGTGATGCGGGCCCTGCAGGTACGGGAATACCCGGCCATCTCCAACGACATCGCCAAGGAGGGCATGGACGAGGTCGCCTACGACAAGACCCCGATCCATGCGCTGTGGTCGTTCACCACCAAGTGGCCGATGCTGGTCAACGACCTGCACCGAGTGCACCAGCCGACGATCGTGTTCCACGCCCCCCGCGACAACCTCCTCGACGGGGCATCCGTCGAGGCGGTTCGCGCCTTGATCGGGTCCAACGACTTCTCCTACGTCGAGTTACCGCTCTCGCAGCATGTCGCGACGCTGGACCACGACGCGCCGATCATCTTCGAGCGGAGCGAGGCGTTCATCGACAGGGTGTCGACGAACCTCGACAGCACTGCGCCCGCGGCCGGCTGAGCACCGGGTCATGGCCACCGACGAGCACGGCGACGAGCACGGGCCCGACAGCCAAGCAGGGCCGGCGCGCTCGCAGGACGCAGCGTGGGAGCAGATCGTCGCCCGGCTCAGGCGGGACGAGGCCACCAGCGGGGCCCCCTGGCCCGACGCCGAGGGCCTCGACACGACGCCGCAGGACACCGGGGACGACGAGCCGAGCCCAGCGCTCGATTCCCGGCCCGACCCGTCCTCCCCGCGTCCGGTGATCATCTGGCGCGGCAGCGAGGAGGACATCGACGCCGAGCTGGACCGGGCCATCCCCGACGAGCACTTCGTCCCACCCGAGCCACCTCCGCTCCCCCGCGCCGACGCCATCACCTGGGCGGCGTGGATCGGGGTGATCGGCGGCCCCTTGCTGCTGCTCGCCCTCACGGCCCTGGGCCGCTCGTCCTCGGTGCTCGTCGGGTTCTCGGCGGCTGCCTTCCTGGGCGGGTTCGCGGTGCTCATCACGCGGATGCGCAGCCAGCGCGACCCCTACGACCCGGACGACGGCGCCGTCGTCTAGCCGCCGGCGGACTCCACGCGGCGCTTGAGCCCTTTCAGTGCGGTGTCGGTGATGACCTTCTCGGCCTTGCGCCGCATCATCCCCAGCATGGGGATCGACACGTGCACCGACAGGGAGTACGAGACCTCGGTGCTTGCCTCGTCCAGCGAGCGTGTCGCGTAGACCCCGTTCAGCGACCGCACCATGCGGGCCGGCTCCCGTAGGTGCCAGCGCACCTCCTGGTCGGCGTCCCACTCGTAGACGTAGACGTGCTCGTCGGCGATGCCCGCCTGGTCCATGACGAAGCGGGCCTCGGCCACTCGCGCCCACGGGTCGTCGAAGACGCTGAGCACCTCGACCTGGCTGACCCCCGGCGTCCAGTCCGGATACAGCTCGACGTCGGCGATCACGTCCATGATCTTGGTGGGGGTGCCGGCGATCACGATGCTCGACGTGGTGCTCTCTGCCACACGAGCAGCCTACTTGCCGGACGCTGCGCCTTCCGCGGCGTCCTTGAAGCCGAACATCCGTGCCTTGAGCAGCGCGACCCAGCGTGCGGACGGGTCGCGACGTCCCCTGGAGGGGGCTCCGCGGAGGTACCAGTGCACCAGGGTGCCCGGACCCATCGGTTCGAGCCACACCTCCAGCGACCCGACCACCGCGCCGGTGACGCTCCACCGCGTTCCATTGTCGCCTCGGTCCATGAAGACCTCGACCTGCAGGTCGGGGAACCAGTCGGCCAGCAACGCCTGGTCGACGAGAAGGGGTGCCAGCTCGGCCGCTGGGCGGGCGACGTAGGTCTCGTCCGCGATGTTGATCTCCACCGGCACCACTCTCGGTCTGCTCGCGCGGGACGGCCTCTGCTCGTGCGGGTTGGCGTCCCGGCCATGGTCGGGCACCATCGCGTGACTGTACGTTTTCCCCATGCGAGAGCTCGAGGTCCCGGCCACCATCGATCTGCCCGTCGAAGGGAGTCTGGCCGACATCCCTATGCGCAACGCGGTCGAGGCGCCTGAGGCCATCGTCTACTCGCGCCGGGAAGCCTCCACCGGTCGGTGGCGGGACGTGTCGGCGGCGCAGTTCTGGTCCGAGGTCTTCGCGGTCGCCAAGGGCATCATCGCCGCTGGAGTGGCCCCAGGCGACCGGGTTGCGCTGATGTCGCGGACCCGCTACGAGTGGACGCTCCTCGACTTCGCCCTGTGGACGGCCGGCGCTGTCGTCGTACCGGTCTACGAGACGTCATCGGCGGAGCAGATCCAGTGGATACTCCAGGACTCCGAGGCCGTCGGCATCTTCGTCGAGACACCGGCGCACGACGTCGCCGTCCAGCAGGTGCTCCCCAGCGCCCCGGCGTGCCGGCGCGTGTGGGTCATCGACGACGGAGTGGTCGACGACCTCGGCCGCAGCGGCAGCGAGGTCAGCGACGGCGACGTCGAGGAGCGCCGCAGCGCCATCACGCCCGACAGCCTTGCCTCGGTCATCTACACCTCGGGCACGACCGGACGCCCCAAGGGGTGCGAGCTCACCCACGGCAACTTCCTGTTCGTGGCGCTGACCTCGGTCGAGACACTGTCGGAGCTGTTCGAGGAGGATGCGTCCACACTGCTGTTCCTGCCGCTCGCGCACGTGTTCGGGCGCATCGTCGAGCTGGCCGCGGCCGCGTCGCGGCTGCGCCTGGGCCACGTCCCGGACGCCAAGACCCTGACCGAGGACCTCGCAGCGTTCAAGCCGACCTTCCTGTTCTCCGTGCCGCGGGTGTTCGAGAAGGTCTACAACTCGGCCAGCCAGAAGGCGCGGGCCGGCGGACGAGGACCGATCTTCGACCGGGCTGTCTCGGTGGCGATCGACTACAGCCGAGCCCTGGACGAGGAGGGACCGAGCCTGGCGCTGAAGGTGCAGCACGCGGTGTTCGACCGCCTGGTGTACGGCAAGCTGCGTGCGGCGCTGGGCGGCAGGGTCAAGTACGCCTGCTCCGGCGGCGCCGCCCTCGGCGAGCGTCTGGGCCACTTCTACCGCGGCCTCGGACTGATCGTGCTCGAGGGGTACGGCCTGACCGAGACCTCCGCCCCGTCCACCGTCAACACCCCCGACGCGGTGAGGATCGGCTCGGTCGGCCGCCCGATCCAGGGCACCGCGGTACGCATCGCCGACGACGGCGAGGTGCTGCTCGGTGGCCCGCACATCTTCCGTGGCTACCGCAACAACCCCGACGCCACCGCCGACGTGATCGACGAGGACGGCTGGTTCCACTCCGGTGACCTCGGTGAGCTCGACGAGGACGGGTTCCTGCGCATCACCGGCCGCAAGAAGGACATCATCATCACCGCCGGTGGCAAGAACGTCGCCCCGGCGGTGCTCGAGGACCGGATCCGGGCCCACTACCTGATCAGCCAGTGCATGATCGTCGGCGACGCTCGCCCCTACATCTGCGCGCTGATCACCCTCGACCCGGAGGCGCTGCCCGGATGGGCCGAGCAGCACGGCAAGATGAACGTCAGCGCCGACGAGCTCGCCGAGGACGCCGTGCTGCGGGCCGAGATCCAGGCCGCCGTGGACGAGGCGAACAAGGCCGTCTCCCGCGCCGAGTCCATCCGCAAGTTCATGATCATCGGGACGGACTGGACCGAGGAGTCCGGCCACCTCACCCCGTCCATGAAGCTCAAGCGGGCCAGCGTCATCAAGGACCACTCGCTCGAGATCGAGCAGCTCTACGCCTGAGGCCCAGCCGGGACGCGCGCGAGGCGAGGCCGCACCGAGCCGCATCGTCCGAACGCGCGAGGGGCATAGCCCTCCGAACGTCGGACGATGCGCGCACGCGCGGCTGCCTGCCCGTCCCGCCCTCGAAACGGACAAACCGGCCGAACACCCGATGACGCTCTTTCGGGAATATACGTAGCGTTCTAGGCAGCGTGGAGCAGGTATCGGTGCCCCACGTCCCCTTGCCGGAACGCTCCGCACCCGCCACCGGATGCCGGGGCAACGAACCAGAAGGAACAGGACCCATGAGCCGTCGAGTCGTGTTGCTCATCGTCGCGACCGTGATCGCCGCCCTCGGAGCAGGCGCGGTGTTCTTCTACGTGCAGAACGTGGAGGACCAGGCCGCCGCCGGCCAGGAGCAGGTCGAGGTGCTGGTGGCCACCAGCACCGTCCCCGTCGGCCAGAGCGCCGCACAGGCCGAGGCTGCCGGCGCCTTCGAGCTGACGTCGATCTCCGCCGAGTCAGCCGCGCCAGGCGCGCTGTCCACCGTCGAGCCGGTGGCGGAGCTGAACGCGCTGGCCACCATCTACCCGGGCGAGCAGGTGCTCGAGCAGAAGTTCGGCGAGCTCGGTTCGGCCGCCCCGCTGCCCATCCCGGACGGCAAGATCGCCGTCAGCGTGCAGCTGTCCGACCCCGCTCGGGTCGCCGGCTTCGTCGGGCCGGGCTCGGACGTGTCGGTGTTCGTCACCGCCACGCCGCCGACCGCTCCCGAGGACGGGGCGGCCCCTGAGCCACTCACCACGGTGCTGCTGCCACGCGTGCCGGTGATCGCCGCGGGTCAGACCACGGTCATCAGCCGCACCACGACCGAGAACGGCGCGGAGACGACCGAGGAGATCCCGCTGGCCATCCTGACCCTCGCGGTGGACCAGAACGAGGCCCAGAAGATCGTCCAGGGCCAGAGCCAGGGCGAGCTGTACTTCGGCCTGCTCGATGACACCTCGCAGGTCGTGGCCGGCTCGGTCACCACCTTCGGCGACCTGCTCGCCCCCTGACGGATCCCTCCCCTCACCCCGAACGGACTCACCATGACTCTCCTCGTAGAACCCGACGCCAGCTGGGCCGCCGAGCTGGGGGCCGCTCTGGGCCAGGACAGCCAGGTCGTTCCCCATCTCGAAGCCGCCCGGGCAGTGCTGGCCGACGCGCACGACCTCGACGTGGTGGTGCTGGGCCCCAGCATCGACTCCGCCGGTGCGTTCCGGCTGGCCTCGGAGTTCCGGATCCCCCGCCCGGCCCTCGGTGTCGTCCTCGTCCGCCGGCGGATCGAGACCTCGCTGCTGGCCGACGCGCTGCGCAACGGCGTACGGGACGTGGTCGAGGCCAGGGACCTGCCCGGCCTGGACAAGGCCGTGCGACGGGCCCGGGTCTTCGCCGCCGACCTGCGGCGCGCCAGCGAGGCCGAGGGCAGCGACAGCGACCGGGGCCGGGGCAAGGTCGTGACGGTCTTCTCCGCCAAGGGCGGCTGTGGCAAGACCACGGTGTCGACCAACCTCGCGGCACTGATGGCCACCCTGGACCATCGCCGGGTCTGCCTGGTGGACCTCGACCTGGCCTTCGGGGACGTCGGGATCTCGCTCCAGCTCGAACCGAAGCACAGCATCGCCGACGCGGTGGCCATGGGCGAGTCTCTGGACGCCGACGGCCTGCGAGGGCTGCTCACCCCCCACCCCACCGGTGTCCAGACGCTGACCGCGCCGGTCGGGCCGGAGTCGAAGGACTCGATCAAGCCCGAGCTCGTCATCCACATCATCGACCTGCTCGCCGACGAGTTCGACTACGTGGTCGTGGACACCCCGCCGGCCTTCGACGACACCACGCTGGCCGCCTTCGACCGCACCGACCTGCTGGTCATGCTGACCACGCTGGACGTGCCGGCGATCAAGAACCTCAAGCTCTCCATGGAGACGCTGCGCCTGATCGGGTTCCCACCGCAGCGAGTGCGCGTTGTGGTCAACCGGGCCGACGCCAAGGTCGGGCTCGGCGTGGACGACGTGGAGAAGGCGGTCAAGCACCACATCTCCGCCCGGATCCCGTCCTCCCGCGACGTCCCGGCAGCCACCAACCGTGGAGTCGCCCTGAGCGTCGACCAGCCCGCCCACCCGGTGTCGCTCGCCATCCGCGGCATCGCGATGGATGACGCCATCGCCCCCGCCTCCACCGCCAACGACGAGACGGAGCGCACCGGATCGGCGCTGCGCCCGTCCCACGCCCGCCGTGGCTGGTTCCGCAGCAGAAGGGACAACCGATGAACCTGACCGACCGCCTCGCCCAGGCCCGCCGTGACCTGAACGTGCCGGCCCCCAACGGCAACGGCAACGGCGACCACTCACGGAGCACCATCCGCACGGTGTCGACGCGTCTGGACCCGTTCGCCGACCTCAAGCGCAAGGTGCACCAGCAGCTGGTCGACACCATCGGGCCCACCCTCTACGACGCCCGGATGACCCAGGCCGAGCTCGAGCAGCGCGTGCGGCAGTCGCTGACCGAGGTGCTCTCGCTGGAGAACACCCCGCTGACCACCGCCGACCGGGCCCGGGTGACCCAGGAGATCGCCGACGACATCCTCGGTTACGGGCCGCTGGAGCCGTTCCTGCGCGACTCCGACGTCACCGAGGTCATGGTCAACACCTACGACTCGATCTGGATCGAGCGCGACGGCCTGCTGTACAAGAGCGACGCACAGTTCACAGACGAGCAGCACCTGCGCCGGATCATCGACAAGATCGTGGCCCGGGTCGGACGCCGCGTGGACGAGTCCAGCCCGATGGTGGACGCCCGTCTGCCCGACGGCAGCCGCGTCAACGCCATCATCCCGCCGCTGGCGGTGGACGGCGCCTACCTGACGATCCGCAAGTTCGCCTCCGACCCGTACTCGGTGGACGACCTGATCGGCTTCGGCACGCTGACCAAGACGGTCGCGGGGTTCCTCGACCAGTGCGTCGACGGCGACCTCAACATCTTGGTCTCCGGCGGGACCGGCACCGGCAAGACGACGACGCTGAACGTGCTGTCGTCGTTCATCCCGATCGGCGAGCGCATCGTCACCATCGAGGACGCCGCCGAGCTCCAGCTGCGCCAGGAGCACTGGCTGCGTCTGGAGGCCCGTCCGGCCAACATCGAGGGCAAGGGCGAGGTCTCCATCCGCGACCTCGTGCGCAACTCCCTGCGCATGCGTCCGGACCGCATCGTCGTCGGTGAGATCCGGGACGCCGCGGCCCTGGACATGCTCCAGGCGATGAACACCGGCCACGACGGCTCGATCTGCACCGTCCACTCGAACAGCCCGCGCGACACCCTGTCCCGCGTCGAGACGATGGTGCTGATGGCCGGCGTGGACCTGCCGGTACGCGCCATCCGCGAGCAGGTGTCCAGCGCGATCGACCTGATCGTCCACCAGAGCCGGTTCAAGGACGGCTCCCGCCGCATCACCCACATCACCGAGGTGGTGGGCATGGAGGGCGAGACGATCACCCTCCAGGACATCTTCCTGTTCGACTGGGCGGCCGGCTACGACGACGAGGGCCACCCGCGCGGCCGGCTGATCAGCACCGGGCTGCGTCCGAAGTTCCTGGACAAGCTCGCCGCCGCCGGCATCCATGTCAACCCGGAGATCTTCGCCTTCGAACGGAGTGCACGATGAGGTTCCGTCCGAGCACGATCGCCGCGATCGCGGGGCTGGCGAGCCTGCCGGCCTGCGCGCCGCTGGCGGCTGCCGCCGCGGAGACGACCCGGGACTACGGGCCGGTGGCGGTGAGCCCCGACGCGCTCTTCCTTCCTCGGTGGGCGCTCATCCTCGCGGTTGTCGCCATCGGGCTCGGCCTCGCGGCCGTGCTGTGGGTCGCCTTCGGCGGCCACCGCGAGCGCCGCGAAGGCCTGTCGGGTCGCCTGTCGATGTACACCGTCCGCGGCAAGCGGTCGGACAAGACGGCCGCGGAGTCGGGCGGGAGCGGCCGCAGCGCCGTGGCCACGTCTGCGGTGGACCTCGCCGACCGGGTGATGCGCCGCCGCAACTTCGACGAGGGGCTGGCGCTCAAGATCGACGCTGCGGGCCTGCCCCTTCGGCCGGCCGAGTGGGTGCTCATCCACCTGGGATCGGCCATCGGGCTGGGCCTGGTGCTCATGCTGCTCAGCAGCTTCCGTCTGCTGCCCGCGCTTGTCGGCGTGGTCGCCGGCGTCGTGGTGCCGTTCCTGTTCCTGACCTACAAGGCGAACAAGCGCCGATCGACGTTCAACGGCCAGCTCGCCGACACCCTGCAGCTGATGGCCGGCAGCCTCTCGGCCGGCTACTCGCTCCCGCAGGCCGTGGACACGGTGGTGCGGGAGGGTTCGAACCCCATCGCGACGGAGTTCAACCGGGCGCTGGTCGAGTCCCGCCTCGGCGTGCCGATCGAGGACGCCCTCGAGACCGTCGCCGAGCGCATGGACAGCCAGGACTTCCTCTGGGTGGTCATGGCGATCCGCGTGCAGCGCGAGGTCGGCGGGAACCTCTCCGAGCTCCTCATGACCGTCTCCGACACGCTCCGTGAGCGCGCGATGGTGAGGCGGCAGGTGCAGGTGCTCTCCGCCGAGGGGCGCCTCTCGGCGTGGATCCTCGGGTTGCTGCCCCTGGGCTTCGCCCTGTACCTGCTCATCACCAACCCCACCTACCTGTCGCCGCTGGTGACTGAGCCCCTCGGCCTGATGATGCTGGTCGTGGGTGCGGTCCTGATGATCAGCGGCGCGTTCTGGATGCGCAAGATCGTCGACGTGGAGGTCTGACCGTGGACATGACACTGATGCTGATCCTCGGACTCGCCGGAATCTTCGCCGGTCTCGTCCTCGTCTTCGCCGGCCTGGGCGTCGGCGTGACCGAGCGCAGTGGCGTGGGACGATCGCTGGCCGCCATCCAGGCGCTGGGGTCGGCCACCCCTGGCCTGCGCTCGAGGGAGCTGGAGCGGCCCTTCGGCGAGCGGGTGGTCATTCCGGTCTCGGCGCGGCTGTCCGCACTTGGTCGACGCGTCACGCCGGCGGACCAGGCTGAGCGCCTCCAGCGGCGCCTCGATCTGGCGGGCAACCCCTCCGGCTGGGACGTCGACCGGGTGTTGGCGTTCAAGGTGCTGGGCATCGCGGCCGGAGCGCTGCTTGGGTTCGCTCTACCGTGGCTGCTCGGTGCGTCGTTCGGGATGGTCATCTTGATCGGCGTCGGTGGGACCGCTTTGGGGTACTTCCTGCCGAACCTGGTCCTCAAACAACTGTCCGACAAGCGCTCCGCGCGCATCCAGCGCGAACTCCCGGACGCCCTCGACCTCATGACGATCTCCGTCGAGGCGGGGTTGGCCTTCGACGCTGCGGTCGCGCAGGTCGCGCGCAACACCGACGGCCCGCTCGCCGACGAGTTCTTCCGAGTGCTCTCGGAGATGCAGATCGGCAAGAGCCGGATGGACGCCCTGCGTGGCCTCGGCGAGCGCACGAACGTCGACGACCTCAAGCTGTTCGTCACAGCGATGGTGCAGGCGGACAGCTTCGGCGTCCCGATCGCCGATGTCCTGCGTACCCAGGCTCGCGAGATGCGCATCCGTCGCCGGCAGCGAGCCGAGGAGCGCGCACAGAAGGTTCCGGTGAAGATCACGATCCCGCTGATCTTCTGCATACTGCCGGCTCTGTTCATCATCATCATCGGCCCGGCCGCCATCAGCATCTCGCAGAACCTGTTGGGCTCGATATAGCGTCGGCCGTCGTGCCGCTGTGTGCGGCCCCCCGTGCCATGCGCGCGGGGGGCCGCTCGTCGCTTCACTCGCCACCGAGGACGAAGAGGTCGACTCCGCCCCGACGCGCGTTGACACCACCACTTGGCGAGGCTCATCCGAGGCTGACGAGGCGTGTGAGCCCCGTCAAG
>CAYHHE010000094.1:0-10554 GCA_964356295.1 uncultured Actinomycetes bacterium
CCGCCCCGGCCCCCACCCGCCCCGAGCAGGTGGCCGCCCGCCGGCTGGACGGGCTGGCGGCGTTCCTGGGGACACCGCTGGTGCCCGACGCGGCGGGGGTGATGATCACCGGGATCACCCACGCCTCGGCCGAGGTGCGCCCCGGCGACGTCTACGCAGCCCTGCCTGGCCGGCGCACGCACGGCGCACGGTACGCCCAGACGGCCGGCCGCAGCGGTGCCGTCGCCCTGCTCACCGACGACCAGGGAGCCCACATCGGCGCGGAGGCCGGACTCCCCACGCTCGTGTCCGCCGACCCGCGGGCGCTGCTCGGTGACGCCGCGGCCTACGTCTACGGCTTCCCCGCCGCGGACCTCACCCTGCTCGGGGTCACCGGGACCAACGGCAAGACCACCGTCACCTCCCTGCTGCACGCCGTGCTCAGCGCGACCTCCGGCCCGGCGGGGCTCGTGGGCACCATCGAGACCCGGGTCGGCGAGCTGGCCATGCCCAGCGTGCGCACCACCCCGGAGGCCTGCGACCTGCACGGCCTGCTCGCAGCGATGCGCGAACGCGGGGTCACCACCTGCGCGATCGAGGTGTCCAGCCACGCCCTGGCCCTGGGCCGGGTCGGTGGCCTGGTCGTCGACGTGGCCGGGTTCACCAACCTCAGTCAGGACCATCTGGACTTCCACACCGACATGGAGGACTACTTCGCCGCGAAAGCGGCGCTGTTCACCCCCCGCCACGCCCGCCGTGGCGTCGTCATGGTCGACGACCGCTGGGGCCGGCGACTCCTCGACGAGGCCGGCATCCCGGTCGTCACGGTGGCGGCGGTCCCCGACGACCCCCGCCACCGGCACGTCCGCGCTGCGGACTGGAGGCTCAGCGACATCACCTCGCACCCCGAGGGGGGCCGCGCCGTCCTGTCCGGCCCGGACGGAGAAAGGCTGGACCTGCGGGTGCCGCTGCCCGGTCTGGTCAACGTGGCCAACGCCGCGCTCACTGTCGCCCTGGCGGTCGAGGCAGGGGTCGAGGCCCACGGGGCTGTCGAGGCACTGGCGCGTGCCCCGATGGTGCCCGGACGCATGGAGCTCGTCTCGGGGTCCTCCCGACCGGCCGTCGTCGTTGACTACGCCCACTCGCCGGACGCGCTGGAGCGTGCGCTGCACGCCCTGCGCTCGGGCGCCACTGCCCCGCTCGTCGTCGTCGTCGGCGCTGGGGGCGACCGCGACACCTCCAAGCGCGGGCCCATGGGGGAGGTGGCCGCGCGGGGCGCCGACCTGGTCATCGTCACCGACGACAACCCTCGCTCCGAGGACCCCGCGGCCATCAGGGCGGCGGTGCTGGCCGGTGCACGCCGCGTCGACCCCGACCGCGTGCGCGAGGTCGCCGACCGGGGCAGCGCCATCCGGGCAGCCATCGAGGCGGCCGGCACCGGCACGGTGCTCGTTGCCGGGAAGGGCCACGAGCAGGGCCAGGAGGTTGCCGGAACGATCCACCCCTTCGACGACCGGGCGGCTGCGCGTGCCGCGCTGGCCGAGGGCACGAGCAGGGCAGGGACGGGCACATGATCCCCATGACGCTGGCCGAGGTCGCCGAGGCGACCGGAGCCCGGCTGGCCTCCGGCGCCGACCCCACGTCGATGGTCACCGGATCGGTCGTGATCGACTCACGGCAGGTCGAGACCGGTGACCTGTTCGTCGCGCTGCCCGGCGAGCGGGTGGACGGTCACGACTACGCCCCCCACGCGGTGGCCGCGGGAGCCGTGGCCGCGGTCGTCGGCCGGACGGTGCCGGTGCCCTGCCTGCTCGTCGAGGACCCCCAGCAGGCGCTGGCTCGCCTGGCGCGGGCCGTGGTCGATCGGGTCGCGCCCACGGTCGTCGCAGTGACCGGCTCCAGCGGCAAGACCACCACCAAAGACCTGCTGGCCTCCCTGCTGTCCCGGCTCGGTCCGGTGGTGGCACCGCAGGGCTCGTTCAACAACGAGCTGGGGCTGCCGCTGACCGCGTTGGGCTGCGACCCCGACACCCGCGTCCTGGTCACGGAGATGGGTGCGCGGGGCCGTGGCCACATCGCTCACCTGTGCGGCATCACCCCGCCGACGGTGTCGGTCGTGCTCAACGTGGGCAGCGCGCACCTCGGGGAGTTCGGCAGCCGGGAGGCCATCGCGGCGGCCAAGGCAGAGATCGTGCAGGCCCTCCCGCCGGACGGCCTGGCCGTCCTCAACGCCGACGACCCCGTCGTGGCCGCCATGGCCGCACGCACGAGCGCGCCGGTCTGCCTGGTGGGGGAGTCTCCGGCTGCCGCCGTCCGGGCCGACGACGTGCGCCTGGACCCGGCCGGCCGCGCCCGCTTCGTCCTCGAGGACGGCTCCGGCAGCGCGCCGGTGCAGCTGCGCCTGGTCGGTGAGCACCAGGTCGCCAACGCCCTGGCTGCTGCGGCCGTCGGGCTGCACCTGGGGATGCCCCTGGTCGACGTCGCCGATGGCCTGTCGCGTGCCGAGGCCACCTCGCGATGGCGCATGGAGGTCACCGTGCGCCCGGACGGGGTCGTGGTGATCAACGATGCCTACAACGCCAACCCCGAGTCGGTGCGTGCCGCACTCAAGACTCTGGTCGGCATCGCCAGCGGGCGCACCTCGTGGGCGGTCCTCGGCGAGATGCGCGAGCTCGGACAGGCCAGCCTGGCCGAGCACGACGCCATCGGGCGCCTCGCGGTGCGCCTGGACGTCAGCCGGCTCGTCGCCGTAGGCGAGGGCGCCCGGGCCGTCCACCTCGGCGCCGCGCACGAGGGGTCCTGGGGACGGGAGTCGGTGTGGGTCCCCGACCTGGACGCCGCCCTGGCACTGCTGCGGCAGGAGCTCCAGCCCGGCGACGTGGTGCTGGTCAAGGGCTCGCGGCTGGTCGGCCTCGAGGCCGTCGCAGACGCGCTGCTCGCCGACGGCCGGCAGGCGAGAACGTGATCGCCCTCATCATCGGCGCCAGCACGGCTTTCCTGGTCTCCCTGTTCGGCACCAGGGTGGCGATCCGCGTCCTGGTCTCGCACGGCTACGGACAGCTCATCCGCGACGACGGCCCGACAGCGCACCATGTCAAGCGCGGCACGCCGACGATGGGCGGCGTCGTCATCGTCATCGCCGTCGTCGCCGGCTACTTGGCCGCACACCTGGCGACCCTCACCCCGCTGAGCGCCTCCGGTGTGCTCGTCCTGTTCCTCATGACCGGACTGGTGGCCGTCGGGGTCACCGACGACTACATCAAGGTCTCCCAGCAGCGCAGCCTCGGCCTGCGCAGCGCGACGAAGTTCGCCGGGCAGGCGATCGTCGCGGTGGTCTTCGCGGTGCTGGCCATCCAGTTCCCCGACGAGCGGGGGCTCACCCCGGCCTCCACCGCCGTCTCCTTCATCCGCGACACCTCGCTGGTGCTCCCGGCCGGTCTGTTCGTGCTGTGGGCGCTGCTCATCGTCGCGGGCACCGCGAACGCGGTGAACCTGACCGACGGCCTGGACGGGCTGGCGACCGGCGCCACGATCGCCACCGCGTTCGGCTTCACCCTCATCGGCATCTGGCAGTTCAACCAGAGCTGCGCGACCAACGCCGGCCCGCAGTGCTACGAGGTGCGCAACCCGCTGGACATCGCGGTCGTCGCCGCCAGCCTGGCCGCGGCCTGCGTCGGCTTCCTGTGGTGGAACACCGCACCCGCGAAGATCTTCATGGGGGACGCCGGCTCCCTGGCGCTGGGCGGCGGGCTCGCCGGACTGGCCATGGTGACCCGCACCGAGCTCCTGCTGCCCCTGCTCGGTGGACTCTTCGTGCTCGTCACCCTCTCGGTGATCGTGCAGGTCAGCTACTTCCGGCTCAGCGGCGGACGGCGCATCTTCCGGATGGCCCCGCTCCAGCACCACTTCGAGCTCTTGGGCTGGCAGGAGATCACGATCGTGGTGCGGTTCTGGATCGTGGCCGGGCTGAGCACCGCCCTCGGGCTGGCGATCTTCTACGGCGAGTGGGTCGTCGTCTCGTGACCGACCCGCAGCCGGTGCCCGCGCTGGTGCCGGGCGTGGCGCCCGGGTGGCGGGTCCTCGTCGCGGGGCTGGCCGTCTCCGGGGTCGCGGCGGCCACCGCGCTGCTCGCGCGGGGGGTACAGGTCGTTGTCGTCGACGCTGCCGGCGAGGGCGCCGTCGGCGAGCACGCCGAGCGCGTGCGCGAGGCCGGCGGATCCGTGCTGCTCGGCCAGGACGCCGCCTCCTCGTTGCCCGAGGGCATCGACCTGGTCGTCACCTCGCCCGGTTGGGCACCCTCGGCACCGCTCCTGCAGGACGCGGGCCGCCGCGCGGTGCCGGTCTGGGGAGAGGCCGAGCTCGCCTGGCGCCTGCGTGGACCGGGGGCCGCCCCCTGGCTGGTGGTCACCGGCACGAACGGCAAGACGACGACGGTGCGGATGCTGGAGTCGATCCTGCGTGCGGACGGACGTCGCGCGGTGGCCGCGGGCAACATCGGGTTGCCCCTGGTGTCGGTAGTCACCGGGCCAGAGCGGTACGACACCCTCGCGGTCGAGCTGAGCAGCTTCCAGCTGCACAGCGTCTCCACCACCTGTCCGCAGGCTGCCGCCGTGCTCAACGTCGCCCCGGACCACGCGGACTGGCACGGCAGCCTGCAGGCCTACGCCCAGGCGAAGGGCCGCGCCTACGACCGTTGCGAGGTCGCGGCGGTCCACAACCACGACGACCCGCTGACCGGCGAGCTGGCCGCGGGTGCGGCGCTGGGACCCGGGTGCCGCACGGTCGGGTTCACCCTGGGCCCACCTGCACCGGGCAGCCTCGGAGTGAGCGACGGCCTGCTGCTCGACCGGGCCTTCACCGACCCGGCCGGCCCCGGCGTCGAGCTGTGCCGGGTCGTCGACGTTCACCCGGCCGCCCCGCACAACACCGCCAACGCACTGGCCGCCGCCGCCCTGGCCCGCGCGAGCGGGGTTGCCGCGGACGCCGTCGCCGTGGGCCTGCAGCGGTTCTCCCCGGAACCGCACCGCATGGCGCAGGTGGGCATTGTCGACGGGGTCCGCTACGTCGACGACAGCAAGGCCACCAACACCCACGCCGCTGCCGCCTCCCTGACCTCCTACCCGTCCGTGGTCTGGGTGGCCGGTGGTCAGGCCAAAGGCGCCGCCTTCGACGACCTCGTCCAGACGCATCGTGGTCGGCTGCGCGGCGTCGTGCTCCTCGGCCAGGACCGCGACAGGATCGCGGCCGCGCTGACGCGACACGCCCCGGCAATCCCCGTGGTTGAGGTCTCGACCTCACAGACTGGCGACGTGTCGGTCATGGATGCGGTCGTGCGCGCCGCGCACGCGATGGCCCGGGCCGACGACACCGTCCTGCTGGCGCCGGCGTGCGCCTCCTGGGACCAGTTCCGCGACTACGGCGACCGCGGGACCCAGTTCGCCGAGGCGGTCAGCCGCCTGGCTGCCCAACCGGTGGCACGAGCGGACCTCCGGTGACCGCACCCACCGGCGCCCCCCGGCTAGCCGGGTCGCCCGGCACCCCTGCGACCCGCTGGCAGGCCCTGCGGGGCTGGCTGGCCCATCCGGTGGCTCCGTACTACCTCATGCTGGGCAGTGCCGCCCTGCTGCTGGCGCTCGGCCTGATCATGGTGCTGTCGGCCTCCGGGGTGCTCGCCCTGCGCGACTTCGACGACTCCTACGCCATCTTCAAGCGGCAGCTGATGTGGGTGGCGGTCGGGGTCCCCCTGGCCTACCTGGTCTCCCGAACGCCGATGCGGGTCATCCGTGCCTCGGCGTGGCCGCTGCTCGTCGTGTCGGTCGGACTGCTGCTGCTCACCTACGTCCCCGGCTTCGGCGTGGTCGTCAACGGCAGCCGCAACTGGCTCGACTTCGGGGGGCCGTTCCGCATCCAGCCCTCCGAGCTGGCCAAGCTGGCGCTGGCGGTGTGGGGGGCGCACATCTACGCCGCCAAGGGACCCGCGCTGCGGGAGATCCGTCATCTGGTGCTGCCGATGGCGCTGGGCGCCGGCGCGATCATCGCGTTGACCCTCGGACAGCGTGACCTCGGGACCGCGATCGTCCTGGTCGCGATCGTCTTCGGGCTGCTCTGGGTCGTCGGCGTCCCGGCGTGGCTGGTCGCGGCCGGCGCACTGGCCGGTGCGGTCGTGGGTGGCTACTTCGTCTGGAGCGAGGAGTACCGCCGCGACCGGGTCCTGTCCTTCCTCGACCCGTTCGCAGACCGTCTGGACACCGGCTACCAGGCCGTCGCGAGCATCTACGCGTTCGGCTCCGGCGGGTGGTGGGGCGCCGGACTCGGTGCGTCCAAGCAGAAGTGGGGACGCCTTCCGGAGGCCCACACCGACTTCATCTACGCCGTCATCGGCGAGGAGCTGGGCCTTGTCGGGTCCATGGTCGTGCTCGTGCTGCTCCTCGTGCTGGCCTACGCCGGGCTGCGGATCGCCGCCCGCGCCGGCGACGCTTTCGTGCGGCTGGTCGTCGTCGGCGTCCTCACCTGGCTGCTCGTGCAGTCGATCATCAACATCGGCGCGGCGCTGGGGGTCATGCCGATCACCGGCGTCCCGCTGCCGCTGGTCTCCTATGGCGGGTCGGCCATGGTCATCGGCCTGGTCGGGGTCGGTGTCGTGCTGGCCGGTGCCCGCGCCGACCCAGCGGTGCGCGCCGCGCTGGCCGCGCGCGGCTCACGTCGGCGGCGCGTCACGGCGAGGCGGTGAGCGGTGCACGTGGTGCTGGCCGGGGGAGGCACCGCGGGCCACGTCGAGCCTGCGCTGTCGGTGGCTGACGCGCTGCGGCGGTGGGACGCCACGGCCGGCATCACCGCGCTGGGCACCGCTCGCGGGCTGGAGACTCGGCTCATCCCGTCCCGCGGCTACCACCTCGAGCTGATCCCGGCGGCCTCGCTGCCCCGACAGCTCTCCAGCGACCTGCTCACCCTGCCTGGACGACTCCGCGCGGCGGTGGCCGCCTGCCGCGGCGTCCTGGCCTCCACCCGTGCCGACGCGCTGGTGGGGTTCGGCGGCTACGTTGCCCTTCCCGCCTACCTCGCCGCCAGGCGTGACCGCGTCCCGTTCGTCGTCCACGAGGCCAACGCCAAGCCGGGCCTGGCCAACCGGGTCGGCGCCCGGCTCACCCCCTACGTGGGGGTCGCCACCGGCGACATCGCCCTGCCCCACGCCCGGCACGTCGGGATCCCCCTACGGCGGGAGATCGCCACCCTCGACCGGGCCGGACTCCGGGCCGAGGCATGCGCGTTCTTCGGCCTGGACCCCGATCGCGCGACGTTGCTGGTGTTCGGCGGCAGCCAGGGCGCCCGCCGACTCAACGAGTCGATGGGACGGGCCGCCGCAGCCGTGCTGGCCACCGGCGCCCAGGTCCTCCATGTCAGCGGCCCGGACCAAGAGGTCGCTGCGACCGATGTCGACCCCGACGCCCGGCGGCACTACCACGTGGTGCCCTACGTCGACCGGATGGATCTGGCCTACGCCGCCGCCGACCTCGCGGTTTCCCGTGCCGGGGCGCTGACCTGCGCCGAGCTCGCCGCCGTCGGACTACCCTCGGTCTACGTGCCCTTCCCCATCGGCAACGGGGAGCAGCGGTTCAACGCCCTGCCGACGGTGCGGGCCGGCGGAGGGCTGATGGTCCCCGACGCAGAGTTCACCCCGGCCTGGGTCGAGGCGACGATCCCGGGGCTGCTGGGCGACCCCGATCGGCTGGACCGCATGGGCACAGCGGCGGCGCGGCTGGGCCGCCGTGACGCCGACGACCGAGTCGTCGACATGGTTCGCGCGGCGGTGGCTGGGGGGAGTCCGTCATGATGCTGGAACCGCCGCAGCGCATCCCGGAGGTCGCCGAGCTCGGGCGGGTGCACCTCATCGGCATCGGCGGCGGGGGGATGTCCGGCCTGGCTCGGCTGCTCCAGGCGCGTGGTCTGACCGTGACCGGCAGCGACGCCCGAGCGTCGGTCAGCCTGACGGCGCTGCGCGCCCTGGGCATCACCTGCCATGTCGGGCACGCCGCCGACCACGTCGGTGACGCCGACACCGTGGTGGTGTCATCGGCGATCCGTCAGGACAACCCCGAGCTGGTCGAGGCCCGCAGCCGCGGGCTGACCGTGCTGCCTCGCACGGTGGCGCTGGTATCCCTGATGGCCGGCTACCGCAGCGTCGGTGTGGCCGGCACGCACGGCAAGACCACCACCACGTCCATGCTCACCGTCGCGCTGCAGCACTGCGGTCTCGACCCGTCGTTCGCCGTCGGGGGCAACCTGGTCAACAGCGGGACCAACGCCCACCTCGGGACCGGTGACGTCTTCGTCGCCGAGACCGACGAGAGCGACGGGTCGTTCGTGGCCTTCCTGCCCCAGGTGGCCGTGGTGACCAACATCGACTTTGACCACGTCGACCAGCACGGCGACATGGAGCACTACGTCGCCTCGTTCGACCGGTTCGCCGCGCGGCTGGACGCCGACGGCGTGCTGGTGGTCTGCGCCGACGACCCGGGGTCGGCCGCGCTGGGCCGGCGCGCTGCGCAGCGAGGGACCCGGGTACGCACCTACGGCATGCACCGCGACGCCAACGTGCGCATCGAGCACCTGCGGCCACGCGGTCTGGGTGTCGTGCTGCGCGTGGTCCTGGACGGTCGGCGACTGCCCGACATCGCGCTGCGGGTGCCCGGGCGACACAACGCCGTCAACGCCGCCGGGGCGCTGGCCGCCGCGATCGAGCTCGGGGTGTCCGCGCTGGAGGTCTCGCAGGGCCTGGAGACCTTTCGCGGCACGCTGCGCCGGTTCGAGCTCAAGGGCGAGGCGGGCGGCGTCCGGGTGTTCGACGACTACGCCCACCACCCGACTGAGGTGCGGGAGACGCTGCGCACCGCCCGGCAGGTCGTCGGACCCGGTCGGGTGGTCGCCATCTTCCAGCCCCACCTGTACTCGCGCACGCAGGCGTTCGCGGCGGACTTCGCCGACGCGCTCGGCCTGGCCGATGCGGTCGTCGTGATGGACGTCTTCGCCGCCCGGGAGGACCCCGTCCCCGGTGTCACCGGAGCGCTGATCAGCGACGCTGTCCCGCTGCCGGCCACCAGCGTGCGCTTCGTCACGTCCTGGACCGACACGCCGGGAGTCGCCGCCTCCCTTCTCGCGCCCGGCGACGTCGCGCTGACGATCGGCGCCGGTGACGTCACCCTGGTCGGGCCCGAGCTGCTCGAGGTGCTCGGAGACCGGGACGCATGAGGCTGCGGACCCCGTCCCCCCCACCCGACCTCGCCCTGGCGGCGCGGCCGGGGTCGACGGCTGCCGACGACCTGCGCCGGGTCCGGCGCCGTGCGCGGTGGCAGCGCCTGCTCAGGCGGGCCGGTGTGGCCACCGCAGTGGTGGCGGGGCTGGGCACGGCCACCTGGGTGATGGGCTACTCCGACCTGCTGGCCGTTCGCGCCGTGGACGTCAGCGGTGCGCCGGAACCGTTGGCCGCGCAGCTGGCCGAGCTCGCCGAGGTCCCGTTCGGAGAACCGTTAGCGCGCGTGGACACCGCGGCGGTACGCGACCGGGTGGCGGCCGTCCCGGACGTCGCGTCGGTGGCAGTCTCGCGGCAGTGGCCGTCCACCGTCGGCATAGCCGTCGTGCCCCGGACACCGCTGGCCAGCATCGCCGACGGCGGGCAGTGGCGCCTGGTCGACGCCGACGGGGTGGTGTTCTCGCAGGTGCCGGCACCTCTGGAGGACCTACCGGTCCTTCAAGCACCCGACAGCGACTCCGGGCAGCAGGCCCGGGCTGCCGGTGTCGGGGTGGCAGCGGCGCTGCCGACCGACGTGCTGGTCCAGGTGGCGCGGATCGAGGCGGGGTCGCCGGTCGAGGTGCGCCTGGTGCTGCGCGACGGTCGGGTGGTCGTTTGGGGGAGTGCCCAGGGCACGCAGCGCAAAGCCGAGGTGCTCACGGCGCTGCTGAGCACCCCTGCGTCCCAGTACGACGTCTCGGTGCCCGACCGGCCCACGTTGCGACCGGCCTCCTGACCCGACCGCGCCACGCCGGATTCCGCGCTCAGTTGTGCGTCGTCGGCGTGTCGCGCCGGCACAGCCGCTGCGGGCTTCTACCGTCCTGGACCAACAGCAGGTTGACATAACTATCAACCTCTACCTGACAGTGAGAGTTATCCAACAGCCCCGGCTGGCGGTCAGTCGGCGGACAGGACGGAAGGCGGACGTCGTGGCAGCTCCCCAGAACTACCTGGCGGTGATCAAGGTCGTCGGCATCGGCGGCGGCGGGGTCAACGCGGTCAACCGGATGATCGAGGCTGGCTTGCGCGGCGTCGAGTTCATCGCCATCAACACCGACGCACAGGCGTTGCTGATGAGCGACGCCGACGTCAAGCTCGACGTGGGCCGCGAGGCGACCCGCGGCCTGGGCGCCGGTGCCGACCCCGAGGTCGGTCGACGCGCGGCGGAGGACCATACCGAGGAGATCGAGGAGGTGCTCCGCGGCTCGGACATGGTCTTCGTGACCGCCGGTGAGGGCGGCGGCACCGGCACCGGAGGCGCCCCGGTCGTGGCCCGCATCGCCAAGTCG
>CAYHHE010000095.1:0-3336 GCA_964356295.1 uncultured Actinomycetes bacterium
GGGCGGTCACGGCGGCCACGTCCGTGCTCCTGCTGGGATCGATGGCCTGGGCCCTGAGCATCGGAGTGGGCTGGGCCGGCCGACGCCCGGGTGCCTCGCTGCGCCGCGTCTGCTGCACCGATTCCCACCGGCGCGTCCCAACCGACGGGCACGCCCGTGGTCAGACGGGCCGCCACGACAGGGTCTCCACCGGCTGCCCAGTGATCGATGCGATCAGATCGAAGTCCTTGTCCACCGCCAGCACCGTCAAACCCGCCTTCTCGGCAGTCGCCGCGATCAGCAGGTCAGGAATCGAGGGTCCGCGATGTTGGCCCGTGTCCGCCAGGAGCAGCTGGACCTCCACCGCGCGGTTCTCGATCGCCGGCGTCAGGTACTCCACCGGGCCGCATGTCCCGGTCATCGGCATCTGCGTGCAACCGCCGACGCTCTGATCGGGCCCCGCCAGTGGTTCCTAGTTCAGGCAGCCTGACACACACAACGAGCGAGGGCCGTCCCATCGCGGGGCGGCCCCCCTCACCGGGCCTTTCTGTGTTTCGTGGTCCGACCACCGGCCTCTCCGGCGCCGCCACGACACCGAGGCAGGATGTGATCGTCGCTAGTCCCGTGGGCCCCTGCGGTCGAGGGCGGCCCCCGACTCGAGATGGTCGCGCAGGTCGGCGATGAACCGGGTCATGGGGACGCCGTCGACCACGTCGTGGTCGACGACCATCGACACCCACAGGTGCTGGCGGATCTCGCGTCGCCCGTCGACGTCGACCGTCGCCCGGTCCTCCATGCCCCCGACGAGGACGTCCAGGGTGTGCAGCAGGAACGGGAAGCCCGTGCCGGCCCCGCGACCGTGCATCCCCACCGACGTCACCCCCACCGTGCCCACCAGGTCGCGTTGCAGGTCGGGCATGCGGTGCAGGCTGCTCATCATCGCTCTTCGCACCGGAGCGGGCATCGTCACATACCAGCGGGTCATGCCCGTCAGGCGCAGGGTTTCGCTGCGTTGCGGGTCCGCCTTGACCCGATGCAGCTCGCGGTGAAGGTCGTCAGCGGGGCGGGTGTCCGCGGCACGCAGGACGTGGTTCATCGGGTAGGAGTGCCCGTCCAAGGCCACCTCCACGACGACGTTCACGTCCACCGCATCGAAGGTGACGACGTTGCCGAAGAAGTCGCGGATCGCGTGCATGCGAGGATGGCGAGCCACTGCGTCAGCGACAGTCGACACGACGTAGGTCGTGATCGAGACGTCTGGGTCGCGATCCAGGCGCGCGACCACGTCAGTGACGTCTGCGGTGAACCAAGCGGGGATGGCGTGCCGACGCGTCGCGGCCGCGCCCGCATCGATGACGATCCGGCGGGCGATCGAGTCCCGGCTCACCCTCCGGTCCGGACGGGACCGCCCGACCGTCGGTCTCTGCGGCACCAGCGCACCTCCTGCCCGCGGCCTCCAGGCACATCCTGCCCCCGAGGCCACAACTCCATCAGCCACGGACAGCGCTTGGCGCCACAGCCACCATCCCCCCATGGCCGCACCGAGGATGGTCGACTGGGTTGAGTCGGCCTGGGGCGCGGTGCCGGCGTTGCTGCTGGTCCGTTTCCCCAGGCGGCCTGCGCACCCTGGCCGCCGCCTGATCCGGCCGCGCCGAGGGCCACCCGCGCCGCCACAGGCGCCCCGAACGGACCACCGCATCGCGCAGCCCCGCCCACGGGACAACACCAGACATTCAGCCTCGACCGCCCTCCAGCACACCCACAGGTCAGCCGAGAGCCACTGGACCGGTACTGACCCGCGCTCCTAGCGCGTGCTGTCGGCCTCGTTGACGGCTCGGCGACAACTCGCAGGGTTGGGTATCAGAAGTCCGGCCCCGGCGCTGCATCGCTGGGGGCCGTGGGACGGCCGCCGCAGGCCCGCCAGACCAGCGTCGCCGTCCGGTGGGCCCAGTCAGGTGGGACGGGCGCTCCGCTGATGGCGAAGGCGTACCACGACCCGGTCATGAGGCTGCCGGCGACGTCGAGGTCGGCGTCCGGGTCGAGCTCTCCGGACTCGATGCCGCGCTGCAGGCACGATCGAAGGCGCGCGCGTCGCGGCCGGACGAGGTGCGACCGGTAGGCGGTGCGGAACGCCTCGTCGACGCCGTCCTGCAGCATGACGCCGGCCAGTGCCAGCGCGGAGGCGTCGGTGATGCAGTGCCGGAAGTGCTCGAGCTCGGCGACGAGGTCGCCGAACGGATCGTCGGCGGGAGTGGGTGGGGCGATCTCGGCGAGGTCGGCGACCGCCGCCAGCGCGAGGTCGAGCCTGGTCGGCCAGCGGCGGTAGATGCTCGGCCGGGTCGTCCCCGCCTCCTCGGCCACTGCCGCGATCGACAGGCCGGCCAGTCCGCGGCTGGCCATGTGACGTCTGGTGGTCTCCAGGACGACGGCGTCGATGGCTGTGTCTCGAGGCCGGCCCACCCGCGGGGGCGCTGCCGGGGTGGCCGTCGAGGTCATAGTTCGAGGGTAGCCACTCCGGGCGGAGTTTCGCGACACCCATGTCTTGCAATGCCGCCGGCGGGACGCCAGCGTCCTCGCATTCCGTTACGTAACAGATATGGAAAGGAATAACGATGTCTGCGTCGACTGACGTCCACGGCCCGGTCAAGCGAGTGCTCATGCTGGCCTCGAACCCCGCGACCTCCCCGGTGACGGGCTGGCCGGTGGGCTTCTGGTGGGCCGAGCTGACCCACCCGTACTGGGAGTTCACCGAGGCCGGCTACGAGCTCACCATCGCCAGCCCCGACGGTGGCCGCCTGGTGCCCGACGGCTACTCCGACCCAGAGGACGCCTCGGGGTACTCCGCCCACGACCTGATCAGCCTCGGCTTCAAGCACAGCCCCACGCACTCCGCGCTGATCGAGGACACCCCCCCGCTGGCCGACATCCACCCCGCGGAGTACGACGCGCTGTTCCTGGTCGGGGGTCAGGCACCGATGGTCACCTTCGCCGAGGACGAGCGCGTGCACCAGCTCGTCGTCGATGTCCACGACTCCGGACGCATGACGGCCGTCGTCTGCCACGCCACGGCCGTGCTGCTCAAGACCCGCCGGGCCGACGGCACCCTGCTCGTCGACGGCAAGACCTGGACGGGCTTCGCCGACAGCGAGGAGGCCTACGCCGACTCCTTCGCCGGCCAGCGGATCCAGCCCTTCTGGATCGAGACCGAGGCCAAGAAGATCACCACCACCAACTTCGTCGTCGCCTCGCGGTTCCGGTCCTTCGCGCTGCGCGACGGCAACCTGGTCACCGGGCAGCAGCAGTACTCCGGCGCCGCGGCTGCACGTCTGGTCATCCAGGCGCTGGGGGTCTGACGTG
>CAYHHE010000095.1:3436-10184 GCA_964356295.1 uncultured Actinomycetes bacterium
GACGTGGTGGTGCCGGCGCGCGGCCAGGAGGGTGCCGCGCTCCCTGGCGCGGAGGCTGTCGTCCTGGCCGTGCCGTTCCCGGCCGTGTCCGAGGTGCTCCCGGCTCTCGCCGACGGCCTGGCGGGAATCGTGGTCGTCGACTGCACCAACCCGGTCGGTCCTGGGCTCTCGCACGGCCTGAACAGCGCCGGCTCGGGTTCGCAGGTCGTGCAGCGCCTCGTCCCCGGGGCGTCGGTGGTCAAGGCCTTCTCGATCTACGGCTGGGAGAACCTCGCCGACAACTCCTTCCCCGGACCGCTGCGACCGTTCATGATGATCGCCGGCGACGACACCTCGGCCACGTCCACCGTTGCCGGCCTCGCCTCCGACCTCGGGTGGGACCCCCTCGTCGTCGGCGGGCTGGACCAGGCCCTGCACCTGGAGCACCTCACCCTGCTGTGGATCAGGATGGTTCGAGGGCAGGGACGCAGCCCGCACCTGGTGTGGGCCCGACTGGAACGCCCCGCCGAGCTGTGATCGTGACTCGTCAGGACTCGTGAGCGAAGGCTCGAACGCGACTCCACGTCCCAGGCGGGGGTCGTGACGAAGGTCGCCATGGCCAGCGCCCGCGTGTCAAGCATCGGACTGAACCAGTCATAGGCGCCCGCAGGACTGGTCGAGTCGGGCGGGGGTTGCTGGTTCGCGGGTGGTACTGGTTGGTTGGGCCCTCCCGTCCCCGCCGACTGACCGAACGCCGGCAGGAGCGGCCCCGACCTCGGCGCCGTCGCTGGCGGGGTCGCGTCGGAGCGGCTTGAGATCGGCTACGACCGTCCGCAGCCGGCGAAGTGACGCAGCTGATCTCGGTGATGTCAGAGCGTGCGCGAGAATATGACCAAGTCGGCGCCGTGTCCGGTCCTGTCGAGCTTGGAGTCGCACGTGAGCAGCCGGACATCGAGCGCTTCTGCCAGGGCCAGGTAGCAGGCGTCGTAGCTGGTGAACTGGTGGCGCAGTCGCCATACGCGTTCGGCCAGCGGGAGCATCTCGTGGCGGGTGATGTCGAAGGCGAAGTGGCCGCTGCGGGCCCGATCGGCCGCGTGGGTCTTGAGCTTCCCGCCCAGTTCGAGTCCGCGCAGGGCCGACATGACCTCTACATCGAGCAGATGCGGCGCTGCGATGTCACCTTCGAGCAAGTCGAGCAAGGCAACGTCGACATCTCGGCCAACCAGCGCTTCCACCATGGCGGAGGCGTCGACGACGATCAACGTCGGCCGGCCCTGACGGCCTCAACGATCTCCTCCGAGGTCGGGCCGACCGAACGGTCCTGTCCCCTCAGCCGGCTGACGATCTGAGCGTTGGTCGGCCGGGACGCGATCTTGGCCAGTTCGCCCGCGACGTAGGCCGATAGCGACTTACCCTCCGCCGCCGCGCGTTCCTTCAACGTCTCGGCGACCTCGTCGGACACGTCGCGGATGTAGAGAGTCGTCATAACAGAATGCTAGCATTCTGCAAGCGAACCGTTTCGACCCCGGTGGCTTCGCTCTCCTGCCAGCACGTAGGAGTCGCCGACGTGAAGGGCTGCGCGCGACTCGCGGCCGGAGTGACGTACTCACCGCCAGATATCCGATCTAGTCCATGGGTTAGTCCATGCTGCCCGGCGGGGCTACCCACTCGCTGGGCTGGCCGGTCACCGCGGCGATGATGTCGAAGTCAGTGTCGTAGTGCAGGACGGTGAGCCCGGCGTCTTCGGCTGCCGCGGCCACCAGCAGGTCGGGGATCTTGCGTCCCCGCTGGCTTGTGGAGGCGAGCAGGCGCTGCACGGCGCGCGCTCGGTGTATGTTTCGCGCCGTTGTCTCGATCAGAGCGAATGCAGACAGCGCGGAGTTCAACTGGTCCCACTCGGGGGCGTTGCGCGCGGAGAATCCGATCTCCAGATCGCTGATGCCGGCGCGGGCCGCCCTGCCCGCCCCAGCCAGCGGTTCCACGACGTCGCGGACCGGGGCGTGTCTCAGGCGGGTCAGGACGCTGGTGTCCAGTAGATGGGTCAGTGCCATGCGTCGGCGCGATCGCGCAGGTCGACGACGGCGAGCACGTCGAGTGCCTCGCGCACCCGAGGAGCCCTGGCTGCCGCCGCTGCCCGAAGGGACTCGTTGACCGTGTCCTTGATGGTGGCCGTGCCGAGCTCGGCCCGGGCAGCCGCGAGAGCCGCCTCGTCGATATCGACCAGATGCTTACCCACGACCACCAGTATATACCGAGGGCAATCTGTATACCTTCGCGCCGCAGGTCGACCCGGGAGTCCAGCCAGTCGGCCAGGTACTCGGCCAGGGTGACCAGCCCGCGGCTCCGGTGCGGCCCACTGGTCGCGGGACAGCCCGCGCGGGTGCGGGCGAGCCAGTCCTCGGCGGCGGTCTTGGTGGCGAAGGTGACCGGGGCGCTGCGGCGCAGTCCGTCCGGCCCGGTGTAGCGGGCGCGATTGGTCACATTCGGTCACGCGGGTCCGACACAGCACCCCGACCGAGGCCTTTCACAGCGGCAGAAATGCCATGTGAGCTGCGAAGATACCGAGAGCGGGTGACCGGGATCGAACCGGCATGGCCAGCTTGGAAGGCTGGGGCTCTGCCATTGAGCTACACCCGCGGCAACGCCGAGGCACGTGTCGAGGTACCTGAGGACGTCGGCAGACAGGCTACCTGGCCTGGTCGCCTACACTCGCCGTGTTCGCGGGGCGTAGCGCAGTGGCTAGCGCGCCTGCTTTGGGTGCAGGAGATCGGGAGTTCGAGTCTCCCCGCCCCGACCAGCGACCACCGGACCTATCGACCAGGAGACCACCTTCCGTGAAGAGCGTTGCCGAATCCCTCGGACCCACCCGCGTCAAGCTCTCGGTGGAGGTCCCCTTCGCGGAACTGCAGCCCAGCCTGGACGAGGCCTACAAGCGCATCTCCAGCCAGGTGAACATCCCGGGGTTCCGTCGCGGCAAGGTCCCGTCCCGCATCATCGACCAGCGGTTCGGCCGCGGCGTGGTTCTCGAAGAAGCCATCAACGAGGCGCTGCCGACGCTCTACTCGCAGGCCGTCGAGGAGGCCGAGGTCACCCCGCTGGGCACCCCTGAGGTCGACATCACCGCGATCGAGGACGGCGAACGTCTCACCTTCACCGCCGAGGTGGACGTCCGCCCTGAGATCGAGGTGCCACAGTGGGAGGGCGTGGCCCTGACCGTCGACGACATCGAGGTCGACGACGCAGCGGTTCACGAGCAGCTCGAGCAGCTCCAGCAGCGGTTCGGCACGCTGCGTCCCGTCGAGCGGGCGGCCGCCGAGGGCGACCACGTCACCATCGACCTCGGGGCCCGCGACGATGACGGTGAGCCGATCGAGAACGGGGTCGCCACCGGGCTGTCGTACCTCGTGGGGTCCGACACCATGGTCGAGGGCCTGGACGAGGCGATCATCGGGCTGTCTGCCGGGGAGTCGACGACCTTTACCACCACTCTCCTGGGCGAGGAGGACGGGCTCGAGGCGCAGGTCGACGTCACCGTGACCGCGGTCAAGGAGCAGGAGCTGCCCGAGCTGGACGACGAGTTCGCGATGCTGGCCAGCGAGTTCGACACCCTGGACGAGCTTCGCGCCGACATCGAGGAGCAGCTGCTGCGCGCCGGCAGGCTCGGCCAGGCCCTGTCCGCGCGCGACAAGGCCCTGGAGTACCTGTTCGACACCGTCGAGGTTCCCGTCCCCGAGGGGATCATCGCCTCGCAGCTTGAGGACCACTTCGCCGACGGGCATGGTGACGACGAGCACCGGGCCGAGGTCGAGGAGCAGGCTGTCCGGTCGCTGAAGGCGCAGCTCATCCTGGACGAGATCGTCAAGGCCGCGCAGGTGCAGGTCTCGCAGGAGGAGCTCACCGCATACCTCATCCAGCGGGCGCAGCAGTCGCGGATGAGCCCGCAGGACTTCGCCGACCAGATGGTGCGCTCCGGCAACGTCCCGGCTGTCGTCGCTGACGTCGCCCGCGGCAAGGCGCTGGCGCTCGTGGTGGAGAAGGCCGTGGTCACCGACGCCTCCGGCACCACGGTCGACCTGGCACGACTGCAGGAAGACGGCACACTCGCCGACGAGGCCGAGGTCGAGGAGGAGAGCGCCGAGGAGGAGGGCACCGAGGTCGCGGGGGAGGACCAGCCTGCCCCCGTCCCCGACGTCCCGTTCGCCGAGGTGGTCGACACCGGCACTCCGGCGCACGATGCGCCGACGGCGAACACCGACAGGCTCGCGGAGTAGAGCAGCTGACCCACTGGTTAGGGTCGCTCAGAAGATGAGCATCCAAGAGCCGATCCAGGAGCACCGATGACCCACGAGATGCGAGCGCCGGCACCTGCTCAGTCCGGCTTCGACGACAACGTCTACCAGCGCCTGCTGCGCGAGCGAATCATCTTCCTGGGCTCGGAGGTGCGTGACGAGAACGCCAACGCGATCTGCGCCCAGATGCTGCTGCTGGCCGCTGAGGACCCGGACAAGGACATCTACCTCTACATCAACTCCCCGGGCGGCTCGGTCACCGCCGGCATGGCCATCTACGACACCATGCAGTACGTGAACAACGACGTCGCCACCGTGGCGACTGGCCTGGCCGCGTCCATGGGGCAGTTCCTGCTCGCCGCCGGCGCACCCGGCAAGCGGTTCGCGCTGCCGCACTCGCGGATCATGATGCACCAGCCCTCCGGTGGTCTGGGTGGCTCAGCCAGCGACATCAAGATCCAGGCCGAGCAGATGCTGTTCATCAAGAAGCAGATGGCCGAGCTCATCGCGCAGCACACCGGCCAGACCGTCGAGCAGATCGACCGCGACTCCGACCGCGACCGGTGGTTCACTGCCGAGCAGGCCAAGGAGTATGGGTTCGTCGACCACGTCGTCCGCACGGCCGCACAGGTCGGCGAAGAGACCAAGTAGCCGCAGGAGGAGATCGCCGTGAACTACATCATCCCGCAGTGGGAGGAGCGGACCTCCTACGGATTCCGCCGCATCGACCCCTACGCGAAGCTGTTCGAGGAGCGGATCATCTTCCTCGGCACGCCGATCAGCGACGACGTGGCCAACGCGGTGATGTCCCAGCTGATCTGCCTGGAGTCGATGGACCCCGACCGAGACATCGAGATCTACATCAACTCCCCTGGCGGCTCGTTCACCGCGCTCACCGCCATCTACGACACCATGCAGTACGTCAAGCCGGACGTGCGCACCGTGTGCATGGGCCAGGCCGCCTCTGCCGCCGCGGTGCTGCTCGCTGCTGGGGCACCGGGCAAGCGCATCGCGCTGCCGAACGCGCGCATCCTCATCCACCAGCCATACGCCGAGAGCGGGTACGGGCAGGCCTCTGACCTGGAGATTCAGGCGAACGAGATCCTGCGCATGCGCTCGATGCTGGAAGAGATGCTTGCCCATCACTCCAACCGCTCGATCGAGCAGGTGCGCGAAGACATCGAGCGCGACAAGATCCTCACCGCCGCCGAGGCGGTGGAGTACGGACTCGTCGACTCGGTGATCGAGTCGCGCAAGTCCAGCCTGGCCGCCTGACGGCAGCGATCTGACGGGTCCGGGGCGGCGGACACGCCGCGCCTGACCCATCCCGATGCCAATCCACCTCCGTCGGGGTACCGTGCTGACCTGTCGCGCAGATCGGGCGCGGCTCGAAGCGCAGGTCACGTCGAAGGGGGCGACCGGGTGGCTCGAATCGGAGAGAGCGGCGACCTGCTCAAGTGCTCGTTCTGCGGCAAGAGCCAGAAGCAGGTCAAGAAGCTCATCGCCGGCCCCGGTGTCTACATCTGCGACGAGTGCATCGACCTGTGCAACGAGATCATCGAGGAGGAGTTGCACGAGTCCACCGACGCCCCGATGGACCGGCTGCCCAAGCCCGCGGAGATCTACGCGTTCCTGCAGAACTACGTCATCGGCCAGGAGCTGGCCAAGAAGGCGCTGTCGGTAGCCGTCTACAACCACTACAAGCGGGTACGTGCCGAGCAGAGCGCCACCGGACGGTCCAAGGACGAGATCGTCGAGCTTGCCAAGTCGAACATCCTGCTCATCGGGCCGACCGGGTGCGGCAAGACGTACCTGGCGCAGACCCTGGCGAAGATGCTCAACGTGCCGTTCGCCATCGCCGACGCGACCGCGCTGACCGAGGCCGGTTACGTGGGGGAGGACGTCGAGAACATCCTGCTCAAGCTCATCCAGGCTGCCGACTACGACGTGAAGAAGGCCGAGACCGGCATCATCTACATCGACGAGATCGACAAGGTGGCCCGCAAGAGCGAGAACCCGTCGATCACCCGGGACGTCTCCGGCGAGGGTGTGCAGCAGGCGCTGCTGAAGATCCTCGAGGGGACGAGCGCGAGCGTGCCGCCGCAGGGTGGGCGCAAGCATCCGCACCAGGAGTTCATCCAGATCGACACCACCAACGTGCTGTTCATCGTCGGGGGGGCGTTCGCGGGTCTCGAGCAGATCATCGAGCAGCGGGTGGGGCGCAAGGGCCTGGGCTTCGGCGCTGAGGTGCGGGGCAAGGCCGAGCGTGACGCCTCGGACTTCTTCTCCGAGGTCATGCCCGAAGACCTGCTGAAGTTCGGTCTCATCCCGGAGTTCATCGGCCGGCTGCCGGTGATCACCACGGTGAGCCCGCTGGACCGCGAGGCGCTGGTGGAGATCCTCACCGAGCCGCGCAACGCGCTGGTGCGGCAGTACCAGCGGCTGTTCGAGATGGACGGGGTGGAGCTGGAGTTCTCCCC
>CAYHHE010000096.1:0-10112 GCA_964356295.1 uncultured Actinomycetes bacterium
GCTAGCGCAGCCGGTGGCCACGCTGTCCAGCCTGGCGTACGTGGCCGCCGGTTGGTGGCTTGTTCTGCGGTACCGAACGCTGCCGGTCGAGCAGCGCCGTGTCGGGTCGCTGTACGCGTGCCTGCTGATGCTGTGCGGGGTGGGGAGTGTCGCCTACCACGGGCCGCAGAGCTCACTTGCCGGCCCGTTGCACGACGTCCCGATCGTCCTTCTGCTCGGCATGGCTGTGCTGACCCCCCTGGTTCGGCTGGTGCGGGGACGTCGTGTGCTCGGGCCGGGGGGGACGCGACACGTGATGGTGCTGCTGGGCGCCCTACTGGTGGGATCGGGCGCTGCCTACCTCGCCGGACGCACCGGTGGGGCGCTGTGTGACCCGACGTCGCTGGTGCAGGCTCACGCCCTGTGGCACGTCGGCACAGCGGTCGCGTTGGCGCTGTGGGGCACGGTGGTCTGGCCGTCCTCCTCCGGCGCTGGCGGGCGTCGTGATCGAGTGCGAGGCTAGGCTGCCGGACGTGCAAGAGCAGGAAGCTGTCCAGGTCGTCTCCGCGCTCCAGACCAGGGGGGTTCGCGCGGCCCTGGCCAGGCCTGGGCTGTACCGGTTCGGGGTCCGCGTCATCATCGGGGACGGCCGGGAGGCGCTCTGGGACGTCGACGGCGCCGCTGGTCTCGAGGCCCAGGTCATGCGCAACGGCGTGCTCGTCGGCTTCGTCCCGAAGATCCCCGGGTCGTCCACCTTCGATGTGGAGCAGCAGGCCGACGCCATCGCCGCGGCCGACTACGGGACGGGCTGAACCGTGCCGGACGTGCTGCGCACGCCCGAGGAGCGCTTCGCGACGATCCAGGACGCCGGTGAGCCGCGCTACGCCGACCTCGCTCACCCGGACGGCGGCACCCTGCGCATGGCGTACCTCGACCTGGACCCGTCCCCGCCTGCCTCCGGGGACACCTCGATCGTCGTGCTGCTGCACGGGGAGCCCACGTGGTCGTACCTGTACCGGACGATGATCCCGGTGCTTGCCGCCGCGGGTCTGCGGGTGGTCGCGCCCGACCTGATCGGCTTCGGTCGCTCCGACAAGCCCGCGGCGGTGGCCGAGCACACCTACGCCCGTCACATCGAGTGGGTGCGTGCGCTGCTCGTCGACCATCTCGGCCTGCGCGGGGCCACTCTGATCGGCCAGGACTGGGGAGGGCTCATCGGGTTGCGGCTGGCGGTGGAGCACGACGGGCTGTTCGACCGCATCGTGGCCGCCAACACGGGCCTGCCGACGGGTGACCAGCCGATGCCCGAGGTGTGGTGGGCGATGCGTCACGCGATGCAGAACGCACGGTCGCTGGACGTCGGACGCGCGGTGGCCGCCGGATGCCGGCGCGGCCTGACTGCACAGGCCCGGGCCGCCTACGACGCGCCGTTCCCGAGCGAGGAGTTCAAGGCTGGCCCGCGGGCCATGCCCGGGCTGGTGCCGGTGACGCCCGACGACCCGCAGGCGCCGGCGAACCGTGAGGCGTGGGCCGCGCTTGGGCGCTGGACCCGTCCGTTCCTGGTTGCCTTCTCCGACTCCGACCCGATCACCGCAGCGATGGCCCCGGTGCTGCGCCGCCACGTCCCAGGGGCCACCGGGCTGGACCACCCGACGATCCCCGATGCGGGGCACTTCCTGCAGGAGGACGCCGGGCCCGAGCTTGCCGAGCACGTCGTCCAGCTGATCCGCACGACCTGACGCGGGTGCTGCGCTGCAGCGCCGGGGCCACGCGGACCGTCCACCCCTGCTTGACGAGGCGGGTGGGGACTTGACGGGGCACACGCGCCTCGTCAAGTTCGTACGGGCGTGCTTGACGTGATCAATCGGGCTGCGGGGGCCGCCGGGGGGCGGGTGCGTCAGGAGCCGAGGCCGCTCTTGAGCCGCACCTGGCGCTTGATGCGGGTGAGCATCCCGACCATGCCCCGCAGGCGAAGGGGGGAGACCGCCTCTGCCAGCCCGAGCCGCATCGGCGCATCGTCGGGCACCGCGAGCACCTCGGCGGCAGGCAGCCCGTCCAGCCCCGCCTGCAGGATGCCGGCGAACCCGCGGGTCGTCGGCGCCTCCGGCGGAGCGTCGAAGAACAGGTGGACGGGGGCCCCCGCCCCGCGGTCGACCTCGACGGTGAGGAACACCGGCGACTGGCACTCGTCGACCTGCTCGAGGGCGTCGCGCTGGGTCGTGAACCGCTCCGGCAGCACGGGTAGCTCGTCGGAGAACTCCAGCAGCAGGTCGAGGCGCTCACGGGTGGACGCGGCGCGGAACTCCTCGGCGATCTCGGCGAATCGGTCGGGCAGGGCGACGGGGTCGGTCATCGTAGGGTCGGCCTCGCTCAGACCGATCCTGGCTCACTGCCTTGGACGACCGGCACCCGCACTGCGTTGCCCCACTCGGTCCACGACCCGTCGTAGTTGCGCACCTTCTCGAAGCCCAGCAGGTGGGTGAGCACGAACCAGGTGTGCGACGAGCGCTCGCCGATGCGGCAGTAGGTGACGACGTCGTCCTGCCCGGACAGCCCGGCCTCGGACCGGTACAGCTCCTCCAGGTCGGCGCGCGGGAGGAACCGACCGTCCTGACCGGCCGCGCGCGCCCACGGGACGTTCGCTGCTCCGGGGATGTGGCCGGCCCGCTGGGCGCCCTCCTGGGGGTAGTCCGGCATGTGCAGGAGCTCACCGGAGTACTCCCCGGGGGAGCGCACGTCGATCAGCGGCCGTCCCAGATGGGCCAGCACGTCGCGCAGGAACGCCCGCAGCGTGCTGTCGTCCCGCTCGACGATCGGGTAGGTGCCCGGCTGTGGCGTCGGCACCTCACGGGTGAGCGGCCGACCTTCGGCGGCCCAGGCGGCCCGCCCGCCGTCCAGGAGCCGGACGTCGGGGTGACCGAACAGGGAGAACACCCACAGCGCGTAGGCCGCCCACCAGTTGCTCTTGTCCCCGTACAGCACGACTGTCGACTCCCGGGAGATGCCGTTGCGCTCCATCGTCTCGGCGAAGCGCTGCCCATCGATGTAGTCGCGGGTCATCGGGTCGTTGAGGTCCAGGTGCCAGTCGATCTTGACCGCGCCCGGGATGTGCCCGGTGTCGTAGAGCAGCACGTCCTCGTCGCTCTCCACCACGACGAGCCCCTCGTCGTGGTGGTGCTCGGCCAACCAGGCCGTCGTGACCAGCCGCTCCGGGTGCGCATACTCGGCGAGCTTGGGGTCAGGGTCGTGCGGAACGGGCATCGGGCCTCCTCAGCCGGGTCTGTGTCGTGCTGGGTTTGTCTCGTCCTGGTCCGGGGAACAATCACCAAGCGCGAATCGTTCCTGAGACGCCCGACAGCGCTCCACCGAGGGCTGCATCACGAGAGGGGTCACCATGCCGACAACACGACAGCTGGCCGCGGCAGCAGCGGTGGGACGCGCCGTGCGCGCCGGGTCGCAGCAGGGCACCCCGAGCCTGCCCGAACGCATCCGCGTCGTCCCGGCGATGCTGCGCGACGCTCTCGCCGGGCGGTTCCCCGCGCTGTCCAGGCCCCGGGTCCTCATGCTGCTGCTCGGCGTGCTGTACATCGTCTCCCCGATCGACCTGCTGCCGGAGAGCGCCCTGCTGCTCCTCGGGCTCAGCGACGACGTCCTCATCGCCGGGTGGGTCGTCGCCGGTACCCTCGACGCCGCCGGCGAGTACGCACTGTGGCGGCGCTACGCCCCGAACGCGCTAGGTCAGTAGGCCCCTGACCCGCGAGATCGTATCGGCCTCGTCCGGACTCTTGTCCTGCCGGTAGCGCAGCACCCTGGCGAACCGCAGCGCGACTCCGCCGGGGTAGCGGGTCGACGCCTGCACCCCGTCGATGGCGACCTCGACGACCTGCTCGGGCCGCACCCGGACGACCCAGCCGTCGGTCGGGCCGTCTGCCAGGCCGAGAAGGCGATCGGTCTGCCACGCCAGCATTGCGTCGGTCATCCCCTTGAACGTCTTGCCGAGCATGACGAACCCGCCGGGAGGGCCCACCGATCCTGCCGGGTCGAACGCGCCCAGGTGGAGGTTGGACAGCCACCCCTGCCGGCGCCCGTGCCCCCACTCCGCCGCGAGCACCGCACAGTCCAGGACGGTGCGCGGCTTGACCTTGACCCAGGCCGCCCCCCGACGTCCGGCCGCGTAGGGCGCTGTCGCCGACTTGAGCACCGCACCCTCGTGGCCCCGGGCCAGCGCGTCGGAGACGAACGCCTCCGCCGCGGCCGGGTCGTCGGTGAGCAGACGAGGGATTCGGGCCTGGGCACCCACAGCGGCGTCCAGTCGCTCCCAGCGCTGCCGGGCAGGCCGGGCCAGCAGGTCCTCGCCGTCCAGGTGCAGCGCGTCGAAGGCGAACAGCCGCAGCGGAGCCTGCTCTCGGGCGCGCGCCACGTCCACGGTGCGTCCGACCCGGCTCCCGGTCACCTGGAACCGCTCGGGACGCCCGTCCGGGCGCAGCACGATGGCCTCGGCGTCGAGCACTGCCTGGTGGACCGGCAAGGCTGCCACCTGCTCGACCAGCTCGGGGACGCGGGAGGTGAGATCGTCACCGGAGCGGCTGAACACCGCGACGTCCCCGCCGTCGCGGTGCAGCTGCACACGTATCCCGTCGAGCTTCCACTCCACACCCGCCGGCGTCGACTCGCCCAGCCGCGCGAACGCTTCGACGACGCTCGGGGCACTCTGCGCGAGCATCGGCGCCAACGGTGTCCCCAGCCGCAGCCCGAAGCGTGACAACCCCACCGGTCCGCGGGCACGCAGCGCTGTGGCCACGTCGGCCAGCGAGCCGGACACGGTGACCGCAGCTCTGACGTCCTCGACGCCCACCCCACCGGCCAGGGCGACCGCCTCGGCCATCACCCCGGCGGCGGCGCCTTGGCGCAGCTCCCCGGAGATCAGCCCGGCGAGAAGGTGCTGCTCGTCGGCGGTCGCCAGGAGCAGCAGGTCGCGCACCTGCCCGCGACGCACCGACGCCGACCCGGGTCCGCTGAGGCGGCTGATCGCATCGAATGTCGCGTCCACCTGCTGCACCGTCAGCGTCGGCGACAGCGTCTGAGGCGGCATCTCCCGCAGCGCAGCCACCCCGACCCCGGTCCGGCGCTGCCGCAGGTCACCGCACATGAAGCGCACGACCAGGGCGACGTCCTCGGCGGGGGCGCGTCCGAGCAGCTCGCTCAGCACGGTGATCTTCGCCGAGCGCGATGAGGTCGCTGCCACCGCCGTCGAGGCGGCGGCCAGGTCCGCCAGGAGCACTCGTCCAGCCTGGCAGAATTGTCGGTTGTGCTCGATACGACCACGACGACCGGCGGCAGCGCACCTGAGGTCCAGGGCGGCGCTGTGCGCTGGGGCTCCTACGTCGCCATGGGTGACTCCTTCACCGAGGGACTGGACGACCTGCTGCCCGATGGGTCCTACCGCGGCTGGGCCGACCTGGTGGCGGCCGAGCTGGCCGCCCGTCGACCCGGCTTCCGTTACGCCAACCTCGCGGTGCGGGGGCGACTCCTGCCGCAGATCATCGCCGAGCAGGTCCCACGGGCCCGGGCGATGCGACCCGACCTCGTCTCTGTCGTCGGCGGCGTCAACGACCTGCTGCGACCGACGTTCGACGTCGCCGCGCTGCACCGCCGGTTGGACGGGGCGGTCGCGCAGCTGCGCGGCGACGGCATCGATGTGCTGCTCGTGGTCGGGGTGAACCCCACCGGGCGCTCGGCGCTGCTCACCCGGCTGATGCCGCGCATCCTCGACCTCAACGCGGCGGTTGCCGACGTGGCGCAGCGCCACGGCTGCTTCCCCGTCGACCTGTTCGACGCCCGCGCGTTCATCGACCCGCGGCTGTGGTCGGCTGACCGGCTGCACCTGTCCGCCGGTGGCCACGAGAGGGTGGCGGCGGCCTTCCTGGAGGCACTCGGCCTCGGCGACGACCGGTGGCGTGAGCCGCTGCTCCCCGGCGACGCCCCCGGATGGTGGGCGGCCCGGCGCGACGACGCGGACTGGCTACGCACCCACTTGCTGCCCTGGCTGGGCCGCAGAGCACGCGGGGAGTCCTCCGGAGCGGAGGCGAGCGCCAAGCGCCCGGACCTCCTGCCGGTTCTCCACGCCTGACGGCCCCGGTCGCCCCCCAGGGGACCAGCCCCGCGCTGACGACCCTGCCCGAGCGAGCCCTACGCTCGGCCGGCATGCCCGCCGACCCCGTCCCCGCGGTGGCCGCCGCCGACCTGGCCACCGCGGCGGTGGGGGCCTCGGTGCTGTCCCGAGGCGGCACCTCTGCCGACGCCGCAGTGGCGGCTGCGCTGGCGGCGTGCGCGGCCGAGACGATCTACACCGGGCTCGCCGGCGGCGGGTTCGCGGTGCACTGGGACGCCAACGAGCAGGAGGCAACCGTCGTCGACTTCTTCGTCGACGTGCCGGGCCGGGGGCTGGACCGCCCGGTGGCTCCCATGCGAGCCATCCACGTCTCCTTCGGCGCCGCTCCGCTGGAGTACCACGTCGGGGCGGCGACCGTCGCCGTGCCGGGCAACCCGGTCGGCCTGGCCGAGGTGCACCGCCGGTTCGGCCGGCTGGGGTGGGACGAGGTGGTCCAACCGGCGTACGAGCTGGCTGCCGGCGGGGTCTCGGTGTCGACGCAGAAGGCGCTCGGCCTGGCGGTCATGCGAGAGGCGATGTGCCTGGGGCAGGAGGGCCGCGCGGCCTACGCCCCACGCGGTCGCCTGCTGGGACCGGGCGAGCGGCTGTGGCACCGCGACCTCGACCGGTCCTTCGCGCTGCTGCGAGACCAGGGACCGGAGGTGTTCTACACCGGGCCGATCGCCGAGGCCATGCTCGAGGTGGTCTCGGCCGGCGGCGGTGCGCTGAGCGAACCGGACCTCGCCGAGTACCGCCCCAAGGTCGAGCCGGCCCGTGCAGTGCCCTTCGCCGGGGCGACGGTGCTCGGACGCACCGACCTGCTCGACCTGCTCGGGACGATCGCCGACCTGCCCGCCGACGTCGGGGAGGCGACGGCACCGCAGCGAGTGGCGACGTGGGTGCAGACCCTGCTCGACCCGTCACGACCTGTCTCCAGCAGCAGGACGGGCACCAGCAACGTGTGCGCGACCGACGCCGAGGGCAACGCCACCGTGGTCACGACGAGCCTCGGGCTGGGGTCCGGGGACTGGGTCCCCGGATACGGCTTGCACCTGAACTCGATGCTCGGCGAGGGCGAGCTGATGGTCAGCGGGGCAGCTGTCGGCTCACGGGTGCCGTCCATGATGGCTCCGACCGTCGCCGCGGACGAGGCGGGCCTGCTGGCCGCCGCCGGTGCCGCCGGGGGCTCGCGCATCCGCTCGGCCATGCTTCAGGTGCTGTGCGGCGTCCTTGCCGAGGGTGTCGACCCGGACGCGGCAGTCCAACGGCCTCGGGTGCACCCGGTGCGCACCACCGATGCCGTGCTGGTTCATCTCGAGCCCGGATGGGACGACGCAGTGTCCGCTGTGCTGCGCGCGGAGGGCCTGGTGCTGCAGCAGTGGGAGGCCAGGTCGGCGTACTTCGGTGGGGTCAGCGTCATCACCCGGGACGGGGCGGGCGCCGATCCTCGCCGGGACGGGGCCGTCGCGGTGCCGTGAGCGTCGCGGACACGCCGGGCAGGTCCTCGGGGTCGACCGCCTGCAGGTGAGGGTCATCCGCGCCGAACGTGCGCACCGGTCCGGGGGCGCTGCCGCGCGACTCGAAACGGACCGTCACGACACCCGCACCCGACCCCCACACCCAGCCCCTCCCGTGCACCGAGTGCGCCACGTCCTGACCTGGACGCCACCGGTGGGGCTCCCGCCTGGCAGCGGGTGCGTCCAGCTCCGCGGTCGCCGCTGCGTCGCGGTCGGGAGCCTCACCGCCCCAACCGTCGGCGGGGTCGTCGAACAGGTCCGGCTGCACCCATTGCGTGAGCCCGCTGCACCCCAGGCCCAGCAGTCGGACGCCGCGCGCCAGGTCGATCTCGCCTCGCAGCGCACGCGCGGTCCGAGCGAGCACGCGAGGGTCGTCGGTGGGGCCGGGTCGGGTGGCCGAGCGGGTGATGGTGGTGAAGTCCGGGTAGCGGGCCTTGAGGGTCACGGTCCGCCCCGACACACCGGCGTCCCGGAGTCGTCGGGCCAGCTGCCCGGACATGCGGTCGAGCACGGTCTGCACCAGCACCGGGTCGCTCAGGTCGGTGTCGAAGGTCTCCTCGACACTGATCGACTTCATCTCGTGCTCGGGCTCGACCCGACGCTCGTCGCGTCCGTGCGCGAGCTGCCACAGCAGGTCCCCGTGCGCCTCCCCGAGCATCCCCACCACCTCGGCCCGATCGAGCGCGCGGATCTGTGCGACCGTGGCGATGCCGAGTCGGGACAGTCGCGCCTCGCTCGCCGGCCCCAGCCCGGGCAGCCGCCGCACCGGCAGCGGGTCGAGGAAGGCCTGCTCGTCCCCGTCCACGACGAGTACGCCGTCGGGCTTGGCCAGGTCAGAGGCGATCTTGGCAACCAGCTTCGACGTACCCGCCCCCACGCTCGCGGTCAGCCCCGTGACGGAGGCGATCTCGCGCCGGATGTCGCAGATCGTCGCCTCAGCGTGAGCGTGGGGGAGCAGGAGGTACGCCTCGTCCAGGGAGACCTGCTCCACGCGGTCGCAGTGCCTGCTCAGCACGTCCATCACCGCCTCGCTGCTGCGCCGGTAGGCCTCGAACCGACCGGCCAGGATCGCCGCCCGGGGGCAGCGACGCCGCGCCTGCGCCATCGGCATCGCCGAGTGGATGCCGAACGCGCGGGCCTCGTACGAGGCGGTGGCGACCACCCCGCGCGGCCCGGTCCCTCCGACGACCACCGGCCGGTTCCGCAGGGACGGCTTGTCCCGCTGCTCCACGGCCGCGAAGAAGGCGTCGATGTCCAGGTGGGCGACCAGGGTCGGGCCGTGGCCGGCGACCTCGCCGGCTGGGCTCCGCAGCGTCACCTGCCCATCGTTGCGCGGGTCGTCCACAGCCGCCGCGCCATCGGCGCGTCGTCCCCAGCCCCGGGCGGTCGGTGGCGTAGCGGACGGTTGCGGCGGAAGCGTTCCGGCATGACTTCTCGCGACGATGCGCTGCCTGTCCAGTGGGCTGTCCCCGAGGACGGGACCCCTGCGCTGGTCCGGGTCCGTGGCCCCGGCGACCTCGTGGCCTCGCTGCCGGCCCTGATGGGCTTCCACCCCTCGCGCAGCGTCGTGCTCCTCGTCCTGCACGGCCAGCGAGGACGGGTGCGGCTGACCATGCGGGTCGACTTGCCCGAGCCTGACCAGGACGAGCACTGGACGGAGGTGGCGCGAGTGCTCGCTGCCGGGGCGTGCCGGGCCGGTGGGACGCACGCGCTGCTGGTGTGCGTGGACGCCGACTCCGCCCTCACCCTGCGAGCGGCCGAGGCGATCGAGCAGGCCCTGGAGGGAACGGGCGTGCTGCTGGTGGACGCGGTGGCCGTGGATGCCGGGCGGTACCGCAGCGTGCTCTGCGACGATCCCGTCTGCTGCCCGCCGGGCGGTCGGGCGGTGCCAGGCACGAGTGCCGCGACGGCCACGGCCGTGCTGGCCGGACAGGTGATCCACGCCAGCAGGAGCGACCTGGGCGCCGAGATCGCCCCGCCGGAGGGCGCGGCCGCCGAGCGAGCGGAGCGGGTGGTGAGGCTCATGGCCGCTGTGCTGAACAGCGGGTCCGTCGAGGTGACCCCGCAGGCCCTGCAGCGCCGGCTCGACCGGGCCTGCGAGGACGCCGCCGCCGGCGCGGTGCGTCTCGATCAGGCTGCGATGCTCGCGCTGCTGGTCGGCGGCCACTGCGGTCGCGACCTGACCTACCAGCATCTGACCACTCAACCGCCCGGACGCCACCGCGCCCTGTGGTCCTCGGTGTGCAGGCAGGTGCCGCGGCAGTACCTCACGGTGCCGCTGGTGATGTTCGCCTACGCCGCGTACCTGGAGGGCGACGGTGCTGCGGCCAATGTCGCGTGCGAATTCGGTGATGCGCTCGACCCGCGGCACGCCAGCGTCTGCCTGCTCCGAGACGTGCTTGCCGCGGCGATCCCCCCAGCCGACGTCCGTGATGCGCTGGTCCGCAGCACTGCGCCGTGCTAGG
>CAYHHE010000097.1:0-9492 GCA_964356295.1 uncultured Actinomycetes bacterium
CGCGGTCGTAGTCGGAGTCGCTCTTCTCGATCTCGGCGCGGATCTGGTTGACCCGACCGGCGATCTGCTCAGAGTCGCCCGCGCCCTCGACGATCGTGGTCTCGTCCTTGCTCACCACGACCTTGCGGGCGCGACCGAGCAGGTCCAGCCCGGTGTTCTCGAGCTTGAGGCCGACCTCCTCGCTGATGACCTGGCCGCCGGTGAGGATGGCCATGTCCTGCAGCATCGCCTTGCGACGGTCGCCGAAACCGGGAGCCTTGACGGCCACCGACTTGAACGTGCCGCGGATCTTGTTCACGACCAGGGTTGCCAGGGCCTCGCCCTCGGCGTCCTCGGCGATGATCGCCAGCGGCTTGCCCGACTGCATGACCTTCTCCAGCAGCGGCAGCAGGTCCTTGACGCTGGCGATCTTGGAGTTCACCAGGAGGATGTAGGGGTCCTCCAGCTCGGCCTCCATGCGCTCGGGGTCGGTGACGAAGTACGGCGAGATGTAGCCCTTGTCGAAGCGCATGCCCTCGGTGAGCTCGAGCTCGAGGCCGAAGGTGTTGCTCTCCTCGACGGTGATGACGCCTTCCTTGCCGACCTTGTCCATTGCCTCGGCGATCATCTCGCCGATCTGGGTGTCGGCAGCGGAGATGGACGCGGTCGCCGCGATCTGCTCCTTGGTCTCCACCTCCTGGGCCATCTCGAGCAGCTGGTTGCTCACCGCCTCGGTGGCCTTCTCGATGCCGCGCTTGAGCGACATCGGGTTCGCGCCGGCGGCCACGTTGCGCAGACCCTCCTTGACCAGGGCCTGCGCCAGCACCGTGGCGGTGGTGGTGCCGTCACCGGCGACGTCGTCGGTCTTCTTGGCAACCTCCTTGACGAGCTCAGCCCCGATCTTCTCCCACGGGTCCTCGAGCTCGATCTCCTTGGCGATGGAGACACCGTCGTTGGTGATGGTGGGGGCGCCCCACTTCTTCTCCAGCACCACGTTGCGGCCCTTCGGGCCGAGGGTCACCTTGACGGCGTCGGCGAGGGTGTTCATGCCCCGCTCGAGGCCGCGTCGGGCCTCCTCGTCAAACGCAATAATCTTGGCCATGTTCTGGCAGGTTCCTTCCGGTTCGCCGGATGTTCGGCCGGTACGACGCCCGCGACGGACGGACTGCCCGCGCCCGGCTCCTGTCACCGGGACGGGTCAGGCCTCATCGTTCGACCTGGTTGTCACTCTCCCCATGAGAGTGCTAACCCAATGATTAGCACTCGGACGGGGTGAGTGCAAGCCGATCGGATCCTGCCGATCAGGCCGCCTTGGCGGTCAAGTAGCCGAGCAAGCCGTCCAGGGTCTCGATCTTCTCGTAGTCCTCCTCGGGCACCTCCACGCCGGTGGCCTCCTTCAGGCCCTCGATGAGGCTGAGGAAGTCCATCGAGTCCAGGTCGATCTCCTCGCGGAAGTCCACGTCCCCGGGCACCTCGTCCAGCTCGACCTCGGGTGCGATGCGCCCGAGGATCGCGACGACGTGGGCGCGGGCTTGCTCGGTGTTCATAGCTCCTCCGGACGTTGCAGCAGGCTCTGGACTGCGGACAGGTACAGGCCCCCGCGATGGCCGTCGGTGACCCGGTGGTCCGCGGCCAGGGTGAGGGTGACGATGGGACGGACGGTGAGCATGCCGTCCACGGCCCACGGTCGCGCGACGATGGTGCCGAACCCGACGAGCGCGACCTGCGGCGGGTAGATGACCCCGTGCACGACCTCGACTCCCTGCTCGCCGAGGTTGGTGACGGTGATCGTGGGGTCGCTCATCTCCGAGCCGCGCAGCCGTCCCGCCCTCGTGCGTGCCACCAGGTCCTTCAGCTTGGCCATGAGCTCGGGCAGCTCGAGGGTGTCGGCGTCGTGGATGGCCGGGGCGACCAGGCCGCCCCCGCGCAGCGACACCGCCACGCCCAGATGGACGTGGTCCGAGCGCTGGAAGCCGTCCTCGGTGAAGAAGCCGTTGACCTCGGGCACCTTGCGGATGCCCAGCGCGGCTGCCTTGAGCATCAGCACCGCCGGCAGCAGGCGCTCGGAGACGGGTCGTCCGGTGTTGTACTGCCGGACGAAGGCGTCCGCGGCGTGGAAGTCCACCGTCGTGCGCAGGTAGTAGTGCGGGATCTCCCGCTTCGAGCGGGCCATGAGGTTCGCGATCGTCTGCCGCATGGCGGCTGCCCGGGCCTTGGCCGCGGACGCCTTGTCCGCCTGGCCCCCCACAGCCGCCCCCTCAGGTACCCCCTCCGCAGCCCCCTCAGGTGCGATCTTGACCTTTCTGCCGACCTTGGCCGGTTTCTTCGGCGGTTTCGTCAAGATCGTCGCGGACGGGCGGGGGGACGGGGGCGGGGCGGCCCGCTCGACGTCGGAGGCCGTGATGGCGCCGCCGGCACCGCTGCCGGTGAGGCCCGTCAGGTCGATCCCCAGCTCGGACGCGCGCCGCCGGGCCAGCGGGCTGGCCGCCACCCGACCGGACGGCGCGGGCCGCGCCGGCGAGAGACCCTCTGCCGGCGACGGGGCCGCAGCGGCCGCCGGTGCCGCGGGGCTCGCGGGGCTCGCGGGGCTCGCGGCGGCTCGCGCGGACAGAGCCCGTTCCACGTCCTCGCGGGTGACCCGCCCGTCCGGTCCGCTGGCGGGGACCTCGCGCAGGTCCAGGCCGTGCTCGTGCGCGAGGTGCCGGACGATGGGGGAGGCGACCGGCGGCTCGGCCGCCTCGGGCGAGGTCACCTCGGGCGCACCGGCCGGGCCAGGCGCCTCGGGCGAGGTCACCTCGGGCGCACCGGCCGGGCCTGCCTCAGCCGCCACCCCCTCGGCGACCACCACCTCGGCCGGGCCCGCCTCAGCCGCCACCCCCTCGGCGACCACCACCTCGGCCGGGCCGGGCGCCCCGGCCGCACCCAGGACGGCCAGCGGGGTCCCCACCGGCACGGTCGTCCCCGGCTCCACGAGCAGCTTCTCGACGACGCCGGCGGTGAAGACCTCGACCTCGATGGCCGACTTGGTCGTGTCGACCACGGCCACGATGTCCCCGCGCTTGACGGTGTCGCCGACCTTCACCAGCCACTCGACCAACGTTCCCTCGTCCATGTCGGCACCCAGGCTGGGCATGACGAAGTCGGCCATGCTCACGCACCCGCCAGCGTCGCCCGGGCCGCCTCGACCACCCGTTCGACGCTCGGGATCGCCGCCAGCTCGAGGTGGCGGGCGTAGGGCATCGGCACCTCGACCGAGCAGACCCGCTGGACGGGGGCGTCCAGGTCGTAGAAGGCCTCCTCGGCGATCTGCATGCCGACCTCGGCCGCGATCGACAGGGTCCGCCAGTTCTCGTCCACGACGACCGCGCGGTGCGTGCGTCGCACCGAGCCCAGGAACGTCGCGGAGTCCAGCGGACGCAGCACCCGCAGGTCCACCACCTCAGCCGACACCCCGTCGGCGGCGAGCGCCTCGGCTGCCCGGAGCGTCGTCGGGAGCGACCCGCCGTAGGTGATCAGGGTGACGTCCTCGCCGGGACGGCGGACCGCCGCGGAGCTGATGTCGACCGGCGCCGGGGTGTCCAGCGACACCTCCGCGGAGACGTTGTACAGCGACCCGTGCTCGAAGATGACCACCGGGTCGGGGTCGGCCAGCGCCGGGCCGAGCATGCCGCGTGCGTCCTGCACCGTCCCGGGCGCGAGCGCCCGCAACCCGGGGATGTGGGCGTAGTAGTTCTCCAGCGAGTGCGAGTGCTGCGCGGCCAGCTGACGTCCGGCTCCGGTGGTCATCCGGATGACCAGCGGGACGTTGAACTGCCCGCCGGACATGTGCAGCATCGTCGCCGCGGTGTTGAGGATCTGGTCCAGGGCGAGCAGCGAGAAGTTGATCGTCATGACCTCCACGATCGGACGCATCCCGCCCAGCGCCGCCCCGATGCCGGCACCGACGAAGGCGGCCTCCGACAGCGGGGTGTCGCGCACCCGGTTCGGACCGAACTCCTCCAGCAGGCCCAGGCTCACCCCGAAGCAGCCGCCGTAGGCGCCGACGTCCTCGCCCATGAGGAACACCCGCTCGTCGGCGCGCATCGCCTCGCGCATCGCCTCGCGCATGGCCTCCCGGTAGGTCATCTCCAGCGTGGCGCCACCCTCGGCCCCGGCCGGGCCGGCGCTGGGCGGGGTGCGTCCGGTCGTGGTGGCGGTCATGACGATCCTCCCCTCGTGCCGGCACCGGCTGAGACATCGGCGCCAGCCCCGGCCGGCTCGCTGACCACGAACCGGGTCAGCTCCTCCAGCGGCTCGTCGGTGCCGGCCTCCGCGAATGCGACGGACGCATCGATCTCGGCCGAGATGGCCGCCTCGAACTCAAGGACGTGGTCGTCGTGGAGGATCCCGGCCCGCCGCAGCCGGTCTCCGAACAGCACGATCGGGTCGCGGCTGCGCCAGGCCTTCACCTCCTCCTTGCTGCGGTACCGCTCGGCGTCGTACATCGAGTGCGCGCGGAACCGGTAGGTGCGCAGCTCCAGGAACACCGGTCCACCGCCGTCGCGGACCAGCCGGGCGGCCCGGCGGGCCGCGTCGTCCACCGCCATCACGTCCATGCCGTCGACGGTCCAGGCCGGCACCTCGTAGGACGCAGCCTTGATCGCCAAGTTGGTCTCGGACTCCGAGCGGTTCAGCGCCGTACCCATCGCGTAGCGGTTGTTCTCGCAGCAGAACAGCACCGGGAGGTTCCACAGGGCGGCCAGGTTCATCGACTCGTGGAACTCGCCCTCGGCCATCGCGCCCTCCCCGAAGAAGCACGCGGTGACAGCGTGGCGGTCCGCCATGGCGTCGGCCAGCGCCAGACCCACCGCCAGCGGCAACCCCCCGCCCACGATGGCGTTGCCCCCGTAGAACCGCGTGGCCGCGTCGAACAGGTGCATCGACCCGCCGCGGCCACGGGAGCAGCCCTCGACCTTGCCGTACATCTCGGCCATGATCGAGTCCATCGTCATGCCGCGCGACAGCGCGTGGCCGTGCTCCCGGTAGGTCGCCACGATGCAGTCCTCCGGACGCAGGTGGCGCATGATCCCGGTGGCCACCGCCTCCTCCCCGATGTAGAGGTGGAGGAACCCACGGATCTTCGTCGCGCTGTACAGCTCCACGCAGCGCTCCTCGAAGCGCCGGATGCGCAGCATCTGCCGGTAGAGCTCCAGCGCGACGTCGGGGTCGGGCAGCGGGTGCTCGGGCCCGGTCGGCATGGCCATCGGCGGGGCGACGGCGGGGTCGGACGGCATGGGCGTGCCCGGGCTCATCGTCCGGACTCCAGGGTCGACAGGTCGCCCTCGGGCAGGCCGAGCTCCCGGGCCTTGAGCAGCCGGCGCATGATCTTGCCGCTGCGCGTCTTCGGCAGGTCCGCCGTGACCTCGATCTGCCGCGGCGCGACGGCCGCGCCGAGCCTCTTGCGGGCGAACCCGACGAGCTCGAGCACGAGGTCCTCGCTCTCGGTGTAGCCCGAGCGCAGCGCGACGAACGCCTTGACCACTTCCCCGGCCACCGGGTCGGGGATGCCGATGACGCCGGCCTCGGCCACCGCCGGGTGCTCCATCAGCGCGCTCTCCACCTCGAACGGCCCGATCAGGTGACCCGCGGACTTGATGACGTCGTCACCGCGCCCGACGAACCAGAACCATCCGTCGGCGTCGCGGCGGGCGAGGTCGCCCGAGCGGTACCACCCGGTGCCGGGCGTCCCGCCGATGAACACCTTGGCGTACCGCTCGGGCATGCCGAGGTACTCGCGCATCATCGACGGCCACGGCGCGCGCAGCACGATCTCGCCCTCGGCGTCCGGCTCGCTGACCAGGACCGGCTCGCCCGCCTCGTCCAGCACGGGGTCGCCGTGGGAGTCCCGAGCCAGCAGCGCCGCCTCGATGCCGGGGACCGGGCGGCCCATCGAGCCGGGCCTGATCTCCGCGGACGCGTAGTTGGCGATCATGATCGCGCCGGTCTCGGTCTGCCACCAGTTGTCGTGGATCGGCAGCCCGAAGGCCTCCTGCCCCCAGACCACGACCTCCGGGTTGAGCGGCTCCCCGACGCTCATCACGTGCCGCAACCGGGACAGGTCGTGCTCCTTGGCCCGCTCCGTGCCGGCCTTGATGAGCATCCGCAGCGCCGTCGGTGCGGTGTACCAGACGGTCACCTTCTGCTCCTCGAGGATGCGGTACCAGCGGTCGGCGTCGAACTCCATCTCGTCGACGACCACCGTCACCCCGCAGCTCAAGGGCGCGATGACCCCGTAGGACGTCCCGGTGACCCAGCCGGGGTCCGCGGTGCACCAGTACACGTCCTGGTCATGCAGGTCCAGCACGAAGCGCGCCGTGGCGTGATGGGCCAGGACGGCCTGGTGGACGTGCACCGCCCCCTTGGGCGTCCCGGTCGTCCCCGAGGTGAAGTGCAGCAGCGCCCGCCGCTCGGGATCGGTCTTCTCGATCGCGTACTGCGGGGACGCCTGCTCGAGCAGCGGCAGCAGGTCGTGCACGCCCGGGGCGTCGGCGACCCGCTCGAACCCCGGGCCGACGAGCAGCACGTGGGTGAGCGTGGGCACCTCGTCCCGGATCGGGGCCACCTTCTTGCGGTACAGCGCCGGCGTGGTGACCAGCACCGACCCCGAGCCGAGCTGGAGGCGCTGCTTGACCGGCTCGGGTCCGAACGCGCTGAACAGCGGGCAGAACACCGCCCGGTGCTTGAGCGTGCCGAGGATCGCCGCGTACAGCTCGGGCTGTCGGCCCATCAGACCGAACACCCGGTCCCCGGCCACCACGCCGAGCCCGGCCAGCACGTTCGCGAACCTGGCCGACAGCGCCGCGAGCTCGGCATAGCTGAGCTCGCGGTCCACGCCGTGCTTGCCAAGGAACCGCAAGGCGACATGGTCGGCCCGCGGCCCGCCGAGGTGCCGGTCGACGGCCTCGTGCGCGATGTTCAGCCCCCCGGCGGGCAGCCCGTCCAGCCACCCCGGCACGTCACTCCAGGAGAACTGCCCGTACCCGGCGTAGTAGTCGCTCAGGTGGGGCTGCACGGTCGGTGGTTGCGTCTTCCTGATGACGTCCCAGGCCATCTGCCGACTCCTCCCGCAGGGCTGCCCAGGCACCAGACGTGGGCGCCGATGGGTCCACCTCATGTGGTCCCGCACGAGCGTCGGCAGAGTCAGAGGCAGAGGTCCCGATCTCCGGGGGCCGGATCGCGCCATGCTGGGGGCAGAGATCAGCAGGTAGGCTGCCAGCTTGCCAGCGGTTGCCACGAAGGGAGGGCGCCGCGGGGCAGGCGCGGAAGTCGCACCGGCGAGGAGGTTGCCAATGAGCGGCTCGTGGTACATCGACCCGGACGCTGGGCCCGTGGAGGCCGAGGACGACCGCACCTACGACGAGGAGTTCGGCCCCTCCGACCCGCACCAGCACGACGGGCGCCTCGTGGAGGACGACGAGGGCATCCGCGCGGACGACACGGCCCAGGCCGTCGCGCACATCGCCGTGGGCGACCACGCCGACTACTCGGCCGAGGAGGCCGCGGTGCACATCATCGAGGACACCTGGTAGCCCTGCCCGCAAGCACGCCCGACCTGCCACCGCCCCTGGCCGACTGGGTACAGCGTCGCTGCAGCCACGCCCGCGACTGGCCGGCGCAGCGGCTCGTCCTGGCCAAAGACCTCACCGGCGCCCGAGTCAGCGTCGTGCTTCCGGCATTGGACGAGGAACGCACGATCGGGGCGATCGTGGCCCAGGTGCGTCATGACCTCGTCGACGGAGCCCGCACCGGCGGGCAGCGCCTCGTCGACGAGCTCGTGGTTGTCGACTCCGGCTCGTCCGACGCCACCGTTGCGCGGGCTCGCGAGTCCGGCGCGCGGGTCGTGCTGCGCGAGGAGGTGCTGGGCGAGTTCCCGCCGCTGCCCGGCAAGGGCGAGGTGCTCTGGCGCGGCGTCGCGGCCACCAGCGGGGACGTCGTGGTCTTCCTCGACTCCGACCTCGAGGACTTCACCACCGACTTCGTCCTCGGCCTGCTGGGCCCGCTGCTGACCGACCCGGACGTCGCGCTGGTCAAGGCCACCTACGACCGGCCGCTGCGCCAGGGCGAGACCGTCCTGCCGGCCGGGGGCGGACGGGTCACCGAGCTGGTGGCTCGACCGTTGCTCAACATGTTCTGGCCGGCGCTGGCCGGCTTCGTGCAGCCACTGTCCGGGGAGTACGCAGCACGCCGCAACCTCCTGGAGCGCCTGGACTTCCCGACCGGCTACGGAGTCGAGCTGGGCCTGCTGGTCGATGCGTTGGGCCTGGTGGGGCTCGACGGGCTGGCCCAGGTCGACCTGGTGCGCCGCAAGCACCGCAACGCCGACGACGCCAAGCTGGGCGCGATGGCCAGCGAGATCATCCAGGTGGCCATGGACCGGCTCGCCCGGGCGGGCCGGCTCCGCTTGGACGCCGCGCCCGCGAGCAGCCTCGTCCAGTTCACCCGAGTCGGGGAGGACTACGCGCCCCACGTGGTGGACGTCGGCCTGTACCAACGTCCCGCCCTGGTATCCGTTCCGGGCTACATAGCGGCGGCGGAACGGGCAGACTCGTCGGCGTGAGCGAGGTCCTCCACGCCGACTCCGTGTCCGTCACCATCGATCCCGAGGACGGGGGACGCCTGACGTCCCTGGTCATCGCCGGCCACGAGCTGCTCTACCACGCCGGGGACGACCCGACGATGCACGGCAGCTTCGTGATGGCCCCCTACGCCGGACGGGTCCGCCGTGGGCGGTTCACCCACGACGGCCGCGAGGTGGAGCTGCCGGCCAACCTGCCCCCGCACGCGGCGCACGGCCTGGCGCTGGACCGGCCGTGGACCCTGCTCGAGCGCACCGACGACTCCGCCACCCTCATGTGCCAGTTCGACGAGCGCTGGCCCTTCGGAGGACGCCTCGTGCAGTACGTCCGGGTGGAGCCGCGGCGGCTCGTGCAGAAGGCGACCGTCGAGGCCGACCAGCACTCCTTCCCGGCATCGCTCGGCTGGCACCCGTGGTTCGCCCGACGCATCGGGCACAGCACACCCGCCCAGGTCGCCCTCGAGGCCTCGGCGATGCTGCGACGCGACTCCGCCTCCATCACCACCCGGCAGCGGATGGCTCCGCCGCCCGGACCGTGGGACGACTGCTTCGTCGACGTCGTGTGGCCGGTGTCGTTGGCCTGGCCCGGCGTCATGCGCCTGGACATCGAGGCGGACACGCCGTGCGTCGTGGTGTTCGACGAGGGGGAGGTCGCCCTGTGCGTCGAACCGCAGACCTCCCCGCCGGACTCGGTCAACAGCGCCCCGGTGGTGGTCCGGCCCGGGCGACCGCTGCGGGCACGCACCGACTGGCGGTGGACGGTCCAGCACTAGCCGAGCCGCTCGCCTGGCGGCGGGTGGTGCGGTCGTCCCGCTCGGTCGGCGCCTCGAGCTTGATCAGGGGCGGTTCGTGGTGCCTGAGGCATGATCACGGCGCCCTGGTGGTGCCTGAGGCATGAT
>CAYHHE010000098.1:0-8805 GCA_964356295.1 uncultured Actinomycetes bacterium
CGGGCGCACGCTACGCGGCGGAAGGACACGGCCGCGGGCGCACGCTACGCGGCGGCTAGATGATTTCAGTCAGGATCGGTGTCAGGCCAGACTCGGTCCAGGTGCCCGGCGGCACGCTAGGCGCACCCGGCGGTGTCGGGGCCCGTCGGTACGGTGGCCGCAAGCCAGGCGGGGACAGGGGTCGTCGTCGGAGTCCTCGCGGTCGCACGCCTGGGCCCTCGGCACCGTCGCCGGCCGCGGCGTGGACGATCGAGATCTGGGAGGACGACGACGGGTTCTGCCCATTCGCGGTGTCCGTGGCCGGGCTCGACCCGTACCAGCAGGCCTTCTTGGGGCGGCGGCTGCGAGGTTCAGTACCAAGCTCGTTCTCCGGCAGCGGTACTCGCCTGCGGGGCCTTGAGACCGCGCGAGCGTTCTCGGGAGGGTCATTTGCCACTCTGTATTCAGCTGACCGGACAAGACTGAGGCCCAGTCGAAGGGAGTCCGACCCGTTTCGCCCATAGGCGCCGGGCACCCACCGAGCCCCGACCGCCCCGAGCGGCACGACCCTGGCCAGCCGCCGACCTGCGATAGTCCGGTCAGATGAATACCCCCGTTGCCACTAATGGCTCTGCTGCCTTAGCATGTGCAGAAGTGTTCATGTATGAAGGTGAGTGACGCGTGCCGGTCCCGCTCTACGAGACGAAGGCTGAGCTGTTTCGCACCTTGGGGCATCCGGTGCGGATCCGGGTGCTTGAGCTGCTGAGCGAGGGTGACCACGCCGTGCACGAGTTGCTTGCCGAGATCCCGACAGAGCCGAGCAGCATGTCTCAGCAGCTGGCGGTGCTGCGTCGCGCAGGCCTGGTGCGCCAGCAGCGCGGCGGTGGCGAGGTGGTCTACTCCCTGCTCGTTCCGGAAACCCGTGAGCTGCTGTTGTCCGCCCGGCGGCTGCTGGGCCAGATGATCGCCGACCAGGACGCCCTCAAGCACGAGCTCGAACCGGCTGGCGGGGAGGTCGAGTGAGTACGCGACGCCTCGCGAGGCTCATCAGACGCACCGGCCGGGTTGCTGAGGAGGCTCCGCAGGTACCAGCGGGGGAGTTCAGCCCGCCTCGAGAGCTCACTGGCAGCGCCCAGGTGCGGCACGTGGACGTCGGATCGTGCAACGGGTGCGAAATCGAGGTGGGGGCCGCCTTCGGGCCGGTGTACGACGTGGATCGCTACGGCGCGCGGCTCGTCGCCTCCCCCCGCCATGCGGACGTCCTGCTCGTGACGGGGGTCGTCACCCGCAACATGGCCGAACCGCTGCGGCGCACGTACGAAGCAACGCCGCGGCCGCGGGTGGTGCTCGCCGTGGGTGACTGCGCCCGCACGTGCGGAGCCTTCGTGGGTGGTCACGGGGTGGCCGGCACCGTTGACGACGTCGTTCCCGTCGACCTCAGTGTGCCGGGCTGCCCGCCCGAGCCTGAGCTGGTGGTGGCGGCCCTGCGGCAGGTCACCGGGCGGTGAGCATGCTCGCCTGGGGGCTGGCCCTGCAGCTGGTCCTGGCGACCGCAGCGGTGCTGGTGGCGGCTCTCGCGCCCTCTCGTCTTCGCTCGGGCCTGGCTGGCGCAACCGCGGCGGCACTGGGAGTGGCCGGGGTCGTCACGGGCGTGGCGGCCATGCTCGGCGACGCCGGACGCCTGACGATCTCGATCGCGCTGCCTCTCGATCTCCCCCTCAACGCACTGGTCCTGGCTCCTGACCCTCTCGGCGGGGTCTTCATGGTGGTCGCGGGAGCCGTCGGGGCGGTGGCTGCGCTGTACGGGGCGGGGTACGCGTCGGGACCGGCTGCCTCTCGTACCGGGTGGTCGGCGTTCGCGGTGTTCCTGCTCGGCATGCAGTTAGTTCCGGCAGCGGCCGACTCGGTGTCGTTCCTGCTGGCGTGGGAGATGATGGCGATCGGGTCGACCGTGCTGCTGCTCTCGGACCACACCACCCGGCCGCAGGTTCGGTCGGCAGCCATGTGGTACGCGGCGATGACCCACCTCAGCTTCGTCCTGCTGCTTGCAGGGTTCGCTGTGCTGGCGTTCCTCACCGGTGGGACGTCGTTCGAGTCGGGCGCCGTCGTGGGTGAGGGCGCGGCAGCCGCCGCAGCGTTCGTGCTGCTGGCGCTCGGCTTCGTCACCAAGGCCGGTGTGGTGCCCGTTCACGTCTGGCTGCCTCGCGCCCACCCGGAGGCCCCCAGCCACGTATCGGCGGCCATGAGTGCCGCGATGGTCAAGATGGGTGTCTACGGGGTCATGCTCGTGGTGCTCCGGTTGTTGCCCGATGGTCCTGACTGGCGCGCGGTGCCCCTGCTCGTGCTCGGGGCGGTGTCGGCGGTGTTCGGGATCCTGCAGTCGTCGGTGACCAGTGACCTCAAGCGCCTGCTCGCCTACTCGACCACCGAGAACATCGGCCTGATGATGACCGCGATCGCGGTCGCCCTGCTGCTGCAGGACGCGGGCCAGCAGCAGGTGGCGGACGTGGCGTGGGTGGCGGCTCTGCTGCTCGTGGTCAGCCATGCCGCGTTCAAGACCGTGCTCTTCCTCGGCGCCGGGGCGGTGCTGCACGCCACCGGCGAACGCGATCTCGACCGGATGGGCGGGCTTGCCCGCTCGATGCCGACCACTGCGGCCGCCTTCGGGATCGCAGCGCTGGGTGCTGCCGCCCTGCCCGTGTCGTCTGGCTTCGTGGCCGAGTGGACGCTGCTGCAGTCCTTGATCCACGGCGACGGCACGTCCGACCGACTCATCGCCGTCGCCCTGCCGGTGACCGTCGCAGTGGTCGCGCTGACCGCCGGCCTGGCGCTGCTGACGTTCGTCAAGGCCTACGGCATCGCCTTTCTCGCTCGAGCGCGATCAGATGCCACAGCGCAGGCCCACGAGGCCGGGCATGCGATGCGCGTGGCGATGCTGCTGGGCGCGGCCGCGGTGCTCGTGCTGGGGCTGGTCCCCGGCCCCGTGGCCGCGGCTCTGGGCTCGGCCGTCGCAGCCGAAGGGATCGGTGTGGCGGGCCTGTCTGGTCTGACCCTTCCGGCGGCGGACGCGCTGCTCGACCCGGTGGCGCTGCTGCTGCTCGGTGCCGCAGTGGCCCTGCCGGTCCTGGTGCTCAACGTGGCGCTGGCCCGACGGCGTCCGCGACGGGAGGTACCGCTGGCATGGGGATGTGGTGGCGTCCGGACCAGCCCACGAATGCAGTACACCGCGACCTCCTACGCCGAGCCACTGGTGCGGGTGTTCGACGACGCGCTGCAGCCGCGCCGAGACCTCACCGTCGGTCACGCCGAGGAGTCCCGGTACCTGGTGGAGCGGGTCGAGTTCCGTCAGCAGCTGGTGGACGTGGTGGAGGAGCGGGTCTATCTCCCGGTGCTGACCGCCTTCACTGGACTGTCAGGACTGGCCCGCACGGTGCAGAACGGCAGCATCCACCGGTACCTGACGTTCTCCTTCGCGGCCCTCGTGGTGGTGCTGCTGGTGGTGACCTTGTGACGGCCGCCGTGGCGGCCTTCGTCGGGCTGCAGGCAGCCGTCGCAGTCGGGGTGACACCCGTGCTCATCGGTGTCATGCGCCAGGTGCGGGCGAGGCTGGAGGGCCGTGTCGGCGCCGGTGTCGGCCAGCCGTGGCGCGACCTGCGCAAACTGCTGGCCAAGGAGCCGTTGCGGGCGGCTGGGGCCGGCCCCATGCTCACCGTGACGCCGCTCGTGCTCGTGGTATCCAGCCTGGCTGTCTGCGGACTCGTTCCACTCGTCGGCACCCCGACGCTGGCGCTGGTGCCCGACGACCTGTTCGTCGTGGTGTCCCTGCTGCTGGTAGGCACCGTCGCACTGGCGCTGCTGGGTCTGGAGGCGGGAACCGCGTTCGGGGGGATGGGGTCCAGCCGGCACATGACGATCGCGGCGCTCGTCGAGCCGACCGTCCTGGTGGCGGTCTACGCGCTGTCGATCCCCGTCGGGACGTCGGCGCTGTCGGCGATCGTCAACGCGCGGCTGGCTGATCCCGTCTCCGTGGTGTCGCCGGCGAGCCTGCTGGCAATCGTCGCGCTCGTGCTGGTCGTCCTGGCCGAGACCGGACGCCTCCCGGTCGACAACCCGTCGACGCACCTGGAGCTCACGATGGTGCACGAGGCGATGGTGCTCGAGAGCGGTGGCCGTGACCTGGGATGGCTGGAGCTGGGCTCGTGGCTGCGCCTCACCGCCCTGCTGGGTCTGGTGGTGAACCTGCTGGTGCCCTGGGGCATCGCGACCGACGTGACCGTCTCGGCGATCGTCGTGGGGACGGTTGCGGTGGCCGTGAAGGTCCTCGCGGCCGGCGCACTCGTGGCTTCTGTCGAGGTCTTTCTCGCGAAGGTGCGGCTGTTCCGAGTGCCCGAGCTGCTGGCCGGGTCCTTCGTGCTCGCCTTTCTCGCCGTGACCGCGTCGTACCTAGTGGCGTGAGGGGATTCGATGTCTGACGCACTGTTCGTCCAGCTGGTCGCGGCAACGACTGGTGTCCTGCTGCTCAGCGCGGTGCTGCAGATCTGGCGTCGTTCGCTGACCGCCTCCATCCGACTGCTCGCGGTTCAGGGCGTCGCGCTGGCGGGACTGGTCGCCACCATCGGTGTCGCGGAGCGGGAGCCGGAGGTGGTCGCGGTCGCAGGGCTGGTCTTGCTGATCAAGGCGGGGGTGCTCCCCTGGGTGCTGCTGAGGGCGGCTTCGGTCACCGGGGTCACCCGCGAGGACGTCCCGCGGCTCAATCCGACGGCAGGTCTGCTGCTTGCGGCTGGGCTCACGATGGTGGCGTACAGCGTGAGCCAGCCGCTCGTGGCTGCGGGGCTAGGACCCGCCGCTCGCGCTGTGCCGGTCGGGATCTCGCTGGTGCTCATCGGGTTCCTCGTCCTGCTGAGCCGACGGAGTGCGCTGTCCCAGCTGATCGGTTTCGTCGTGCTCGACAACGGGATCGCGACGGTCGCGTTCCTCACCGCCGGGGGTGTGCCGCTGGTCGTCGAGCTCGGGGTGAGCCTCGACGTCCTGCTGGTCGTGCTGATCCTGCGGGTGCTCGCTGGTCGGTTGCAGCTCGCGACCGGCGGCCTGGACCTGGACGATCTCAGGGAGCTGAGGGACTGATGACGTTCGTGCTGTGGCTGGCCGTGGTGGCGCCGGCTGCGGCTGCCGTGGCGGCGGCCTGGCAACCGAAGCGGCGCTGGACGACGGTCGTCGACCTCGCCGTGGCCGTCGTCATCCTGGCGTGCGGGCTCGTCCTCGTTGCCCTGACGCAGGCGCAGGGATCCGTCTCGGCGGGTGGTGGGCTGCTTCGGGCGGATGCGCTGAGCGCGTTCATGCTCGTCGTCATCGGCGCCGTGGCGGTCACGGCTCTGTGGGCGGGCCTGCCCGCCGACACCTCCCACACCCCACCGGACGGCCGGTTCTCAGCGCTGGTCGCGGTGTTCCTCGCAGCGATGAGCCTCGCCGTGCTGGCCGACAACCTCGGGGTGGTCTGGGTTGCCGTGGAGGCGACCACGATCGCCACCGCGTTCCTGGTCGGCCACCGCGGGGGCCGGGCCGCTCTGGAGGCGGCCTGGAAGTACGTCGTGCTGGGCTCGGTCGGGGTGGCCATTGCCTTCCTGGGCATCGCTCTGCTCTACGCCGCCACCCGCGCCGTCGGTACGCCGACCTTGTCCTGGACCGAGCTGGTCGCGCTGGGACCCGCGCTCGACCCTGCCCTGGCCCGGACGGCCCTGGCGCTGGCTGCGCTCGGGTTCGCCACGAAGGCAGGCCTGGCACCCATGCACTCATGGCTGCCCGATGCGCACAGCCAGGCTCCGGCGGCGGTCTCGGGACTCATGTCAGGGGTGCTGCTCTCGGTGGCGCTGTACGCGATCCTTCGCGTGCAGGCAGTGAGCGACGCCGCGCTCGGCCCGTCGTTCATGCGGGGGATGCTGGTCGTGGGGGGTCTGCTGTCGTTGGCGGTCGCGGCGGGCCTGATGCTCACCCAGCGCGACTACAAGCGCCTGCTGGCCTACTCGAGCATCGAGCACATGGGCATCCTGGCGTTGGGTGCCGCAGTCGGCGGCCCGCTCGCCACAGCGGCGGTGCTCCTGCACGTCCTCGGCCATGGGCTCGTCAAGGCAGCCATGTTCGTGGTGGCCGGCCGCATTCTCGACTCAGCGGGCAGTACCCGGATCGCTGACGTCCGTGGGCTGCTGGCCGAGCGACCCGACCTCGCTCGGCCGTTCCTGGCCGGCACCGCGGCTCTGCTCGGCTTCCCGCCGTTCGTGCTGTTCTTCACCGAGGTCGCGATCGTCGTCGCCGGCTGGTCGCGGGGCCTGGGCTGGGCGATGGGTGTTGCGCTCGTGCTGCTGCTCGTGGTGTTCGTCGGCCTGAGCAGGCACGTGCTGGCCATGACCATGGGACCACAGGTCGTGAGCCCGCACGTTCCCGTCGGAGCGAGGGGACGACAGCTGCCGGTCGTTCTGGCGCTCGCCGCGAGCGCAGTGCTGGGCCTTGCGTCCTGGCCCCTGGCAGGAGTCCTGGAGTCTGCTGCGGCGGTACTGGCGGTGTCGTCGTGACGTCGTCGGTGCACACCTCGGTGATCCACGTGACGCGCGAGGAGCTTCTGGAGGCGACCGCACGCCTGCTCGACGACTCGTGGCGACTGGCCATCGTTGCCGCCCACGAGGATGCCGGTGGGTTCCGCGTGGTCTATGCCTTCCTCCGCCCGCTCAACCAGCGAACCGAGCTTGTCGTCACCCTTCCCGCCGACGACGCCTGGGTTCCGACGCTGGCGGGGCTGTCGTACCCGGCAGGGCGCTTCGAGCGAGAGGTTCGAGACCTCTACGGCATCCGACCGGTTGGCCACCCCTTGCCCTACCGGATGGTGCGCCACGCGCACTGGCCCACCGGCTGGTACCCGATGCTTCGCGATGCCGACTCGACGCCCAGGTTCGATCAGGACTCCGGTTCCTACCCGTTCGTCGAGGTTCAGGGAGCGGGCGTCTATGAGATCCCGGTCGGACCCGTGCACGCAGGCCTCATCGAGCCCGGCCACTTTCGGTTCTCGGTCGTCGGGGAGACCATCCTGCGGATGAAGGCGCGGCTCTGGTTCGTGCACCGTGGCGTCGAGAAGCTGTTCGAGGGGCGCACGCCCCAGGCCGGGGTCGAGCTGGCTGAGCGGATCAGTGGGGACACTGCGGTGGGCCACACACTGGCCTACGCGATGGCCGTCGAAGAGGCCGGCGGGATCGACGTAACACCGCGGGACCGGCGGGTGCGTGCTCTGCTGCTCGAGCTTGAACGCCTCTACAACCACGTCAGCGACCTGGGGGCCATCGCCAACGACGTCGGCTTCGGCATTGCGCACTCCCACACCCAGCGCCTGCGGGAGACCCTGCTGCGCCACAACAAGGCCGTCACCGGGCATCGCCTGCTGCGTGGCGGGGTCGTCGTCGGCGGTTGTCAGCTGCAGGCGCTGCCGGAGGTCGCGCTCGTGCGTTCTGCCGTCGACGAGCTGCGCGAGATCGTCGGCATCTGTCTCGGGCACTCCGTCGTGGCCGATCGATTCACCGGGACGGCCGTCCTGCCAGGGGAGCAGGCCGCGCACCTCGGTGCCCTCGGCTACGTGGCACGGGCAAGCGGGATGCGCGTGGACGCCCGATCCGATCACCCCTTTGTCGACCTCGGTCAGCAGTTCACGCCCGCCGTGGAGGACGCGGGTGACGTCAGGGCCCGATTCCTCGTGCGCGCCCGAGAGGTCGAAGCATCCGCGGCCATCATCGCGACGCTTGTCGACAGCCTGGACGGCCAGCCGGTGGACTCGCGCACACCCCACCCAGCCGACCCCACCAGGCGCGCCGGCCTCGGTGTGGTGGAGGCCTGGCGCGGAACGCTGTGCCACCGAGTCGAGCTCGACCAGGCGGGACGACTCGCACGGGTCAAGGTGGTCGACCCTTCGTTCTTCAACTGGCCGGCGCTGCCCGTGGCGCTGAACGACACGATCGTCCCCGACTTCCCCCTGGCCAACAAGAGCTTCAACCAGTCCTACGCCGGCAACGACCTGTGAGCGGCGTGAGCCAGCCCCGAGGGTCTAACTGCAAGCTTAGAGCCAGCCTGGTTGCTCGCCTCCCGCGTTCAGCGCCCTCGCGGCCTGGTTGATGTTGTTGCCGTAGCGTCGCAACTGGGCGCGGGTTGACATCAACTCGACGAGTGCGGTTCTGTCCGTGTCGAGTCGGGCCGGGGTAGCGGGTCGGATATCGCGGCAGCGAGCGCGGCTTCGGCGGTGAAGCCGGCCGGGGTTCGTCCGAGCGAGTCGGCCGCGCGAGCGAGGGTGGCGAACTCGTGTTCGCACAATCTCAGGTGGATGCGGCGCATCCCTGATCGAAGGGCGTTGCCCGAACGCGAGCCCGGGACGCTGCACGCCGGCAACGCCGAGGACTGACAGCCCAGACCGCGGCGGTGGGGCCCGCAGCCCCGGCTGCTGGCCCCACCCGCGCCGAAGCGCCTCATCCCTGTGGGTGGCCGCAGCGCCGCGAGACGACTCTGCCGACAGGCACAAGTCCGCGATCACTCGTGATCGAACGTTGGTGAAACGCCCTTCACGTCGCTCTTCACGTGAGGGAAGACGTTGTGGCCAAGCATCGCCCGACACGCATGGGCGATTCGACCGACCACCAGCCGACGTCCCCGGTGGTCTACCCCGACCCGCTTCGAGGCATCAAGCCGTACGCCGAGGGCCGACCCGTAGTGCCCGGACGCGGACTTCTGACGTGCGACGCTCGACCGCCGTAGTCACGCTGATCACATCGGGGCGTTGGCGCCGCGTCACTGTGGGCG
>CAYHHE010000099.1:0-8730 GCA_964356295.1 uncultured Actinomycetes bacterium
CAACCGTAGGCCCGCCAACACCAAAAACCTACGTAATTTCTTCGCGTGTCCTTAGTGCGGGGACCCACGGCGTGGCTGCGCGGATCGAGGCGCTGACATCTGCTGCCCCGACGGGGAACTTCTTCGTTGGCACACAGGAACCGGAATCGGTCCTTACCCTTGTGCTGTCGGACAACGAGTCACTCTGTCCCGTCGGAGGTTGCGGTGCTGCGAGACATGGACGACATTCCCCTCGACGAGCAGCTGGCGGTTCGCAGCGCCCGCGACCGGCTGCTGCGGGAGTTCGAGGATCGTCTGGACGTCGACACCGTGGACGCCGTCTTGCAGGCGTCCTGGGATCACATGGACGCGGTCGCGCGCGTCAAGGTGCACGTCCCGCTGCTGGCCGAGCGGTTCGCACGAGCTCAGCTGTGGGCGGCAGCCAAGATGCAGGGGCACCGTGACGCGGTGCCTGCCGTGCTGTTCATCGACACCCACGACGCCGGGCGGGGCCGCATGGCCAAGGCCCTCTTCCTGGACCGGGTGGGTGCCCAGGGCTTGGCGTTCTCGGCCGGCACCGACCCGAACTCCGCCCTCGAGGAGCCGATCAACCAGGTGATGGAGGAACTCGGCATCTCGATGACCGGGGCCTTCCCCAAGCCCTACACGAAGGAGATCCTCGAGGCCGCCGACCGCATCGTCACCTTCCCTGGCGGGGCCGAGGTTCCCATCCCCCACCCGGACAAGCACGAGGTGTGGGAGGTCGGCGACCCGCGCGGGCTGAGCCTCGACGAGGTGCGCGAGATCCGCGACGACCTGGTCTCACGCGTGCAGGGGCTGATCGACCGCATGGGGATCACCGTCCCCGTCAGTTGAGCCTGTCCACCCCGGGACGCCTCAGGCGCAGCAGCCCCCGCCGCAGCAGCCTCCGGCTCCGGCCGGCCCGGGCTCTGCGGAGCCACGCGACGAGCCTCCGGTCAGCGCGCCGGCCATGGTGAGCAGCCGGATCGTGTCGGTGTGGCCGTCCGGGCACGTCGCGGGCTCACCCGAGGCGGCCATCGGACGTTGCTCGCTGAACGTCGACCCGCACTCGCGGCAGCGGAACTCGTAGGTCGGCATGGCACAAAGATACGGCTTTAGCACTCGGTGGTTCTTGAGTGCCAGCCGCTGTGCGCCGCATAGTTGGCGCTGTGGACGACCACGTCGGGCTGGTTCCCTTCGCCCGGTCGGACATGACGCTGGGCGGATTCGTGATGTCCGGGCGATGGCCGAACAGCACGCGCGAGTGGGCCCAGGTGCTGCTGCTGGCGGTCCGACTCGCCGCCGTCCCCGGATTCGTCCCAAGGACATCGCTGTTCCTCGCCGTCGACGACCTCCCGGACGAGCCGGCTCCGGGCAGCGTCGGCCTGCTGAGGTTCCAGGGGGCGCTCGTCGGCGACGTTGCACCGCGACCCGGCTCGATCGAGACCCCTCCCGCACTGTTCGTGCTGCACCCGCCGGACGAGACGTCCCCGTCCGTGCCTGAGGCTCAGGGTGCGGCCAGCGGCTGCCTGCTGCTGCCGGGGCTTCCGCACCTGGGCATCGAGCACCGGGCCGCCTGGGTCGAGGCCGAGTCGGACGGGACGCTGTCCAAGTTCGTCAGCAGCATTGGCGTGGACCCTGCCGGCGACCCCGACCTCGCGGTGATGGCGGCGCTGCTCGCCGCGTGACCGCGCTCCGCGGGCGCTTCCCGCCCCGTCCTGTTCGCTCTTGTCCAGTCCCGTCCCGTCCGGCACTGGTGATCCACGGCGGGTTTGGTGCTCGGCGGGGGTGGTGGATGGCGGGTTTGGTGCTCTCAGCGCACCATTTCCGCCGTGGATCACCTGTCGGGGGCGCCGATCCCGCCGTGGATCATGGACGGAGGGCCGCGGTGCCCGTCGGCCGCGTCCGTGGTCATTCGTCGTCGTCCTGCGTCCCCGGTGTCGTCCCCAGCCAGGCTGCCACCTGGCGAACGTAGTCCCCGAGATCGCTGAAGTCGCCGAGCCGGGCGATGACGACGGTGTCGTCGACCTCGACATACTCGCGGACGAGCACGTTGCGGAAACCCACCGCGCGGCGCATCTGCTGGGCCAGCATGACGTCGATGACGCGGTGCTCGCCCAGGAGTCGCAGGGCGTCGGCGTTGTCTCGGGGCGGACCCCAGCCCTCGCTCGAGCACACGTGCTGCGCCACGTCCACGCACGCCTCGATCGCGGTGACGAACGTGTACTTCACCCCCCGCAGCCACACCCGGTCGAGCCTGCGCTCTGCCGGCGCCACGGCCTCCTCGCTCAGCACCGACAGGTCGTCGGTGACCGCGCGCAGAAGCCTCAGCACTCGGATCTCATCGACCACGGCGCACGGCCTCCAGGAACTCCCGGTGCGCCCGCTCGATGCGAGGGCGCTCGTCGAAGTAGATCTTCCTGGTCGTGGCGACCCAGCGCACGCGTGCCGGCGGGTCGTCGTCGAACAGCAGCAGGCCGTCCGCGGCGATCCGGCCGGCGATCTCCAACGGGGCGCCGTTGAGGACCACCAGGTCCACCCCCGGCGGGAGGTCGACGTCGAAGGCCGCCGGCGGGTCGTGCGCCCACCAGGCAGCGACGTCGAGGTCGGAGTCCGGACGGGCGGTGCCCCGGGCCCGGCTGCCGTGGACGAGGGCGAAGGACGCCCCGGCGGCCCGCAGCGCCTCGATGGTGGCCGGAGCACGCTCGTCGGCCTCGGGCGCCGGTGCAGCCTCGGGCGCCGGTGCCATCCCCGGCGCTGGTCCGTCATCCACGGCTCGCAAGCATCCCAGCGAGTGCGACGCCCGACCAGAGGGTGGGCCATGCTGGACGACGTGCAGGGTATGGCCGACGCCGGGCGGGACGTGGTCGGGCCGATGGTGCTCGACGCGTGGGACGACTTCCTCGACATCGTCGAGTACACCGACCTGGACGAGCCGACCCGCCTGCCCGGCTGGCGCGCTCACGAGGTGTGCGTCCACCTGGGCAGCTGGCCCGAGCATGACGCTCTGGGCGGGGTGCTGGCATCGGCACGCGAGGGGAGGCTCGACCGGCTGCCCGACAGCGACCAGATCAACGCCATCCTTGTCCAGAGGTATCGCGAGGCAAGCAGGCAGGACGTGGTGGCCGCCCTGCGGCTGGCCCGGGACAACGCCGCGGCCTACCTCGACTCGGCCGACACCTCGCTGGACCGGGCGCTGACCGGGTCGGTCGTGGGTCCGCTGCCGGTGCTGTCGGTCCTGCTCGGCGGCACCTACGAGCTAGCCGTGCACGCCCTCGACCTGGCCTCTGCCGGGTCGCCGCAACCCTCGGACGGACTGCTCGTCACCGGGATGGCCGCCCTGGCCGAGGTCACCGCGGCACTGGCGACCAGGGTCGGCGTGCACGGACACATGGCGCTGCACTCACCGCTCGGTGGCTGGTCGTTCTCGGTGTCCGAGAACGGATGGACGGTGGATCGCCTCGGCGTGCAGGCGCCGCGTGGCCCCGCGGTCGAGGCGGACGCCGCGGCGCTGCTCGACCTCTCGGCCGGACGGATCAACCCGATCACCGCCCTCACCCGAGGGCATCTGCGCATCCACGACCTGGCCGGGGTGCTCCGGTTGGCCCCGATCGTCGAGACGGTGCCCGGGCTGCCCGGCGGCCCGGTGCTGACCGTGGCGGCGCGCACGCTGGCGCACCTGCCCCGCCTGCCACGCTGGGCACGGCGAAGCGGCTGACCCCCGGCTCGGGAGGGCCAGCCGCTGCGCCGCGGTGTCCGGTCAGACGCCGTCGACGCTGGTTTCCTCGACCGCTGCGTCCGGGCTCGGCTCCAGCCCCATGTCGGGGCCGCCGAGACCGAAGCCGCCAGGGCCGAAGCCGCCGGGGCCGCCGTGGCCGCCGTGGCGACCGCCGCGGCCGAACCCGCCGACGTCTCCGCCCGCACGGGCCATGAGCTGCTCGACCCGCTCGGGGATGGCCGCCTCGGCCTCGGCCAGCCGCTCCTGCATCTTCTGGGTGAGCAGCGCCGCGACCTCGTCGGCCGCGTCGCCGGCGATCGTCTCCAGCGACTCGCCGTCCTGCCAGCGCTGGACGAGCTCGTCCGAGGTGATGCCGATCAACCCCGCGATCTCGTCCAGGTTCGCCTGGCGCGCCGCCTCACGCTCGGCGTGGCGCTCCTCGCGCTCGGCCTGGAACTGCTCGCGCACCCGCTCGAACGCGTCGGCGTCCTCCTGGGTGACCGTGCCCTCCTCGACGAGGTTGTCGAGCATGCCGCCCGCACCGGAGCCGTCCGTCCCGGCCGCCACCGCGACCCCGGCCACTCCGGCCGCAGCCAGCCCGGCGACGGCCACCACGGCCACTGTCCGCTTCGTCCACATCATCGTTGGTACTCCTTCCTGCAGTTCGCGGTCGGTCCGCGACCACAACCGCAGCCTGCGGTCTACGAGAAAGACGATCGTCGGCGAAGGGAAGGGACAGGCCCAGAAGATGACGAGAAGTAGGTAAGAACCCTGGCCCGGGGCCGCCATACCCTGCCTCCGAGCGCCGCTGGGGCCGCAGAATGGACCCGTGGTGATCACGAACGGCCGTTCCCGGGTGCTCGTCGTCGACGACGACCGGGCGCTGCGCCAGGCCATCACCCGAGCCCTGTCGCTGGAGGGCTACGACGCCGTCGACGCCGTCGACGGCATCGACGCGCTCACCCAGGTCGATCAGCAGCGCCCGGACGCGATCATCCTCGACCTGGGCCTGCCCACGCTGGACGGCATCACCGTCTGCCAGGTGCTGCGGGCCCGGGGCGACCGCACCCCGATCCTGGTGCTGACCGCGCGCAACGAGGTCAGCGACCGGGTGCGGGGCCTGGACGCCGGCGCCGACGACTTCATGTCCAAGCCGTTCGCCCTCGAGGAGCTGCTGGCCCGGCTGCGGGCGCTGCTGCGGCGCACCGCGCCCCCTCGCGACCCGGCGGAGGCCGGCCACGACGACTCCCTGGTCCTCGCCGACCTTCGGGTGAGCCCGAGCCAGCGCCGGGCGTGGCGCGGCGCGCGGGAGATCGACCTCACCAAGACCGAGTTCGACCTGCTCGAGCTGCTGGTGCGCAACGCCGGCATCGTGCTCGACCGCACGACGATCCACGAGCGCATCTGGGGCTACGACTTCGGCCCGGACTCGAAGAACCTCACCGTGTACATGGGCTACCTGCGCAGCAAGACCGAGTCGGACGGTGAGCCGCGCCTGCTGCACACGGTCCGCGGGGTGGGCTACGTCGCGCGGAGCGGATGACCGATGAGCTTTCGCGCCCGCATCACCATCGTCCTGGCGGTGATCGTCGCCCTGGCCACCGTGGCGGTCTCGCTGGCGGCGCTGACCACGACCCGCCGCCAGCTCTACGCCGAGCTCGACCGGTCGCTGGCCCAGCTGGCGCGCGCCGGCGACGCGTCCGGCGACCAGGCCGACGACGGACGTGGGCCGCGCGTCCCGCCGCGACTGCGCATCGACGACCCGGTACTGGCGCAGGTGCACCAGTCGGACGGGTCGGTGCGTGTGGTCGTGGGCACGGACCAGGCCCCGGTTCCCGCCAGGGTGCTGGACCGGGCGCGCACCCTGGGTCCGACGCGGTTCTCCACCGAGCTGGACGACGTGCCCTACCGCGGGCTGGCCCGCCCGCTGGGCTCCGACGCGGTGCTGGTCGTGGCCGCCGACGCCAGCGAGCAGGCCCGGGTGCTGCGCGGCCTGCTGGCGCGGCTCACGCTCATCGGGCTGCTGGTGGCCGGCGGTGCGGCGCTGGCCGGCTGGTTCGCCGCCGGTCGGCTCGTCGCGCCGCTGACCCGGCTCACCGCAGCCGCCGAGCAGGTGAGCGCCACCGGCGATCTTGACGTTGACGTCCGCACCGACGAGCCCGACGAGGCCGGCCGGCTGTCCCGGGCCCTGGACGAGATGCTCGCCGCGCTGGCCGCCTCGCAGGCCGCTCAGCAGCAGCTGGTGGACGACGCCGGGCACGAGCTGCGCACGCCGATCACGAGCATCCTGTCCAACGCCGAGGTGCTCAAGCGGCACCCCGACCTCGACCCCGAGACCCGAGCGACGATCGCCGACGACGTGATCACCGAGTCGCAGGAGCTCACCCGCCTGGTGAACTCACTGGTCGACCTCGCCGGGGTGACCGGCGCCGCCGAGGAGCCGTCCGACGTCGACCTCGCCGAGCTCGCCCAGGCAGCAGCCCGACGCCTGCCCGCCGACCAGCGGGACCGGGTGGTGGTCACCGGAGCCGCGCAGGCAACCCTGCGCGCCGTGCAGGTGCAACGGGCGCTGGTGAACCTGCTCACCAACGCCGCGAAGTTCGACCCGTCCGGCGGGCCCATCGAGGTCGCCGTCGCCAGGGCGAACGGGTCGGTTCAGATCAGCGTCCGCGACCACGGACCCGGCTTCGCCCCCGGCGACCTCCCGCACGTGTTCGCCCGGTTCTACCGCAGCGACGCTGCCCGCGGCACCCCCGGCTCGGGGCTCGGGCTGGCCATCGTCAAGGACGTGGCGCAACGCAACGGCGGCGGCGTCACCGCAGCCAACCACCCCGAGGGCGGTGGCGTCGTCCGGATGAGCCTGGCCAGCGGCTGACTACCCTCCTGCGGGTGAGGAACGCCATCCGCGCCGTCGGCTCGGTGCTGTTCTGGGCGTTCATCGCGCTGACGTCCGTGCTGCTGTTCCCGGTGGCGCTGGTCATCTGGGCGCTCACCCGACCGTTCGACCCACGCACCCGCGCTCTGCACCTGTTCACCTGCTTCTGGGCCTCGCTCTACACCTGGCTGAACCCGGCGTGGCGGTTGCACATCACCGGCAAGGAGCACATCGCGCCCGGCGTGACCACCGTGATGGTGGCCAACCACCTGTCGCTGGTCGACATCCTCGTGCTTTTCCGCCTGTTCACGCCGTTCTCGTGGGTGAGCAAGGAGGAAATCTTCCGCGTGCCGTTCATCGGCTGGAACATGCGGCTCAACGGCTACATCCCGTTGAGGCGCGGTGACAAGGCCAGCGCCGCGGTGATGATGGACGCCTGCCGGGCCACGCTGCGCGACGGCACGCCGATCATGATGTTCCCGGAGGGCACCCGCTCGCGCACCGGTGAGCTGCAGGCCTTCAAGCCCGGGGCGTTCCAGCTCGCCCTGGAGACCGGGTGCCCGCTGCAGCCGATCGTGCTGGACGGGTCGGCGCAGGCGCTGCCCAAGCGGGGGTTCGTGCTGCGCGGACGGCACGTCATCCGGGTCCAGGTGCTGCCGCGCATCGAGGTTTCCGCCGACGGGTCGGTGAGCGCGGTCGACCTGGCCGGGTCGACCCGCCAGGTCATCGCCGACGCGCTGGCTCGGATGCGTGGTACGTCCGCGGTGGGTTCGGCAGACTCGGGCGCATGAGCGACCCCGTCCCGACCCTGCAGCAGCGCCGCCTCGGCGACCGGACCGTCTCCGCGATCGGGCTGGGCTGCATGCCGCTGTCCAGCTCGCGGATGGCCGGCCGGCGCGACGACGCCATCGCCACCGTGCACGCTGCACTCGATGCCGGCGTCACCCTGCTGGACACCGCCAACGTGTACGCCCCGTCCTGGGACCTGATCGGCCACAACGAGGAGCTCACCGCTCACGCGCTGCGCACCTGGGCCGCGTCCAGCCAGGACCGTGACCGCGTGCTGCTCACCACCAAGGGCGGCATCAGCCGCGGACCCGGCGAGGTGTGGGGACGCGACGCCACCCCGGACGGGCTGCGCCGGGCCTGCGAGGGCAGCCTGCGCGCGCTGGGGGTCGACGTGATCGATCTGTACCAGCTGCACCGGCTCGACCCGTCCGTCCCGGTGGCCGACCAGGTCGCTGGACTGCTGGCGCTGCAGGAGGCGGGGCTGGTGCGGATGGTCGGCGTCTCGAACGTGATCGGCCCCGAGCTGGACGTGGCGTTCGAGATGGCCGGACGTCCCGGGCCCGCTGGCTCGCCCGATGCTGGGCGCGGCGTCGTGTCGGTGCAGAACGAGTTCTCCCCGCGCTACCGCGCCGACGCCGAGGTGATCGACACCTGCGCGGCGGCCGGGGTGGCGTACCTGCCGTGGTCGCCGCTAGGCGGGGCCACCGAGGCTGCCGAGGTGGGGTCGCGCTACGCTGCGATCGCCGACGTGGCCAGCGCCCGCGGCGTGAGCGCCCAGCAGGTGGTGCTGGCCTGGTTGCTGGCCCGCTCGCCGAGCGTGGTGCCGATCCCGGGCTCGACCCGCCCGGCGACCATCCTCGCCTCGCTTGCCGCTTTCGAGCTGGAGCTGACCCCCGACGAGATCGCCCGGGTGGACTCGACGGAGGGCGAGCCGTCCTCGATGTACCCCGACGACAAGCCTCGCCCGCCACTGCGCTGAGCTCCGCCCCCGCGCGGACCTGCCCACCTGCTCGCGCCCTCCGCGCTCGCCCATGATCCACAGAGGATCTGGTGCGCTGCCGGGATGATCCACGGAGGATCTGGTGCCCGGAGAGCACCGAATCCTCCGTCCACGATGCGCCGAGAGCACCGAATCCTCCGTGGATCACCACGGGGGCCGCGTACGTACGGTGTGGTCGCCGTGGTGTGTGCACAACAGCCCATCACTGCGCCCCCCGACATAGCGGTACGGGCAACTCCAGACGGGTCCAGATCAGCGCTCCCAGTAAGAACAGCCGCAGTTCACTCGCCAATCGTAACTGTTCAGGTCCCTGCGGCGTGGCGTGTTGATCTTGGCGTGGGTTGCGAC
>CAYHHE010000100.1:0-8477 GCA_964356295.1 uncultured Actinomycetes bacterium
TGCCCATGGACGTGCTCCCGCTCGTCATCACCGGTGGGTGGTCGTCCGGCATCAGCGCCTACGCCACCGTGCTGATCCTCGGCCTGATCGGGCGAACGGGCTTGGTCGAGATCCCCGACCTGCTGCAGCGCACCGACGTCCTGATCGTCGCGGGCGTCCTGACAGCGCTCGAGCTCGTCGCGGACAAGATCGCCTGGCTGGACAGCGGCTGGGACGCCGTCCACACCTTCATCCGCCCGGCGGTCGCTGCAGGCCTGGGGGCCGTCCTCGCTGGTGAGGCCGAGACGCTTCAGCAGGCCGCGGCAGCCGCCCTGGCAGCCGTCGTCGCCCTGCTCACTCACGGGGTGAAGGCCGGGATCCGGCTCGGCGTGAACGCCTCCCCGGAGCCGGTCACCAACGTTGCCGTCAGCACCGCCGAGGACGTCTCGGTGGCCGGCGTCCTGCTGCTGGCCACCCAGGCCCCGTGGCTCGCCGCGGCCGTTGCGATGATGCTGCTGGTGTCAGGGATGGGGCTGGTCTGGTGGCTGGCCAGGCGGATCCAGCGGGCTCGTGCCCGCCCGGCCCGCTCGAAGATGTTCACCCCCTGAGGGGGATGCCCCGCTGTCTCGGCGGGGCCAGGCTGGGGGTGTCCACCACGACGGCAGCCTGACGCTCGCCTGAGCAGGGCCGTCGTGACCGGCGACACCAACTCGGGCAGGAGGACGTCATGGCGTTACGTGATCGGCGCCAAGAACGGCGCGAAGACCGTCGAGGAGGTGGTGGCGAGGAGGGTCCGGAGGTCTACCAGATGCGGGAGAAGCTGGTCGACTTCGGCGACGACTACTGGATCGAGACCACCGGCGGGCGGCGCGCCTACAAGGTGGACGGGAAGATGCTACGGATCCGGGACACCTTCAAGATCAAGGACGCCAACGGCCAGGTCGTGGCGGAGATGCAGGAGCGGGTGGCCCGGGTCCGGGACACGATGAAGATCGACCGCCCAGGCATGCCGTCCGCGACGATCAAGAAGGCGATGATCACGCCCCTGCGGGACCGGTTCGTCCTCGAAGCCGGTGACGTCGGGGAGATCGCCATCCAGGGCAACTTCGTCCAGCACGAGTACACCTTCGAGCTCAACGGGCAGCAGATCGCCGAGGTCTCCAAGCGCTGGTTGCGCATCCGCGACACCTACGGGGTGGAGATCCAGCCCGGGGTCAATGTCCCGCTCATCCTCGCTGCCACCGCCGCCATCGACGGGATGCGCGGCTGACCCCGCCGCCTCGTCAGGAGCGCTCGCTGTCCAGCATCGCCATCTGGGCTGCGTCGTAGCGAGTGCCGGCGACGGCGTCGGCGGGAACCGCAGATTCGATGGCGGCCAGGTCGTCCGCGGTGAGGGTCACCTCAAGGGCACCGAGTGCCTCCGCGAGGCGGTCGCGGCGACGCGCGCCGACCAGCGGGACGATGTCCTCTCCTCGCGACAGCACCCAGGCGATGGCCAGCTGCGCCACCGTGACACCGGCGGACTCGGCGATCGCTCGTAGCTGGTCGACCACGCTGAGGTTCTGCTCGAGGTTGTCACCGGTGAACCGGGGCAGGAACGAGCGGTAGTCCGGCTGCCCGGTGCGCTCAGCCGTCCAGTGCCCGCTGATCAGTCCGCGGGACAGCACCCCGTAGGCGGTGACTCCCACGCCGAGCTCTCGCGCCGCCGGCAGGAGGCCGAGCTCGATGCCACGTGAGACCAGGGAGTACTCGATCTGCACGTCGCACACCGGGTGCACGGCCTGCGCCCGCCGGAGTGTCTGCTCACCGACCTCCGAGAGCCCGACGGAGCGGACGTAGCCTGCCTCGACGAGCTCGGCGAGCGTCCCGACGACGTCCTCGATGGGCACCTCGGGGGTGACCCGCGCGGGACGGTAGATGTCGACGTGGTCCGTGCCCAGACGGCGCAGGGTGTAGGCGAGGAAGTTCTTGATGCTGGCCGGGCGCAGGTCCACCCCGACCCAGCCTCCGGCCGGGTCGCGCAGCGCCCCGAACTTGAGGCTGATCACCACGTCGTCGCGGGAGCGCCCGCGCAGGGCGTCCCGAAGCAGCAGCTCGTTGTGCCCGCTGCCGTAGAAGTCGCCGGTGTCCAGCAGGGTCACCCCCGCGTCGAGTGCAGCGTGGACGGTCGCCACGCTCTCCGCCTCGTCCGCCGGGCCGTACAGGTCCGACATCCCCATCAGACCCAGGCCCAGGGCCGAGACCTGAGGGCCTTGTGCACCCAGGGTGCGTGTCTCCACGATGGCTCCCCTCGACAGCGACGCGCGGAGGCTACCCACGCGCCGGCCACCGGGCAGGACAGTTCTCCGAACCGCCACCCGTGCGTCGCGGGCTGGACGGCCGCGGGCCATCCGCAGGGGCTGTACCTGATGCGAGGAGCGGGAGCGAGGAGCCGGACGCGTAGGGGCAGCAGAGGCGTTGCGGTCAACCGGCCAGCAGCGGGCCGACACGGGCCAGCGCCTCGGTGCGGCTGTGCACCTCGAGGCGGGCGTAGATGTTCTCCAGGTGCTTGCGCACGGTGGCCTCGGACAGCCCGAGGTCGCGGGCCACCTGGCGGTTGGTGTCTCCTCGCGCGACCCGGCGCAGCAGCTCGAGCTGGCGCGGCGTCAACGCGGGCGCGGCGTAGCGCTGGGCCTCGACGTGGTCGCGGATCTCGGTCAGGTGCGGCCGCAGCAGGGTCAGCAGCAGCCGGTCACGCTCGCTGAACGGGACGTCGCCCTCGTCCCGCCAGAGGATCAGCTTGCGCCGCAGACTGCCGCTCGACGGAAGGCAGACGAGCAGGTGATGCCGGAATCCGCCGAGCCGGTAGAACTGCGCCATCAGCGTCCGCTCGAACTCGCGGTCGCCGAAGTAGTCCTGCCACATGCTCGCCTCGCCCGGTCCGCGCAGCAGGTCCGGCCGGCTGCAGGGCGGGAAGTCCCAGTAGGCCTGGGCGTGCATGGCCAAGCCGTCTTCGTCGAGCGGCGGGACCTCCCGCAGGTCGAAGTCCTCATCAGCGATGGGCGTGTCCACCCGGTAGGGGTCCTCGACGCTGAAGCTCACGGACGAGCAGGGAATGAGCTCTGCCAGCCCACGCATGACCCGATCGGGCATCTCACGTGCCGGGGAGGCGGCGGCATCGGGTGAGACCACGTCGAGCATGCGGCGCAGGTCCCCCTCGGTGAGGCTGCTCAGTCCTGCCATGTCGCACCTCCCTGTACGGAGTTGTCGGGCCGACTCGAGCGTATGGGCCAGCGTGGCTCACCGGGATACGACCAACGGCGTACGCGGCACGCGGCTGGCCGGTGCTACGCACTTCGTCGTATCGACGCAGGCCACGTTCCGCCGAACTCTGGGACTCGTCAAGCCCAACCCGAAGGGAGGATCCATGTCCCGGATCCCGCGCACCACCCTGCTCCTGGTTCTGGCCACCGTGGCGAGCGTGGCCACCGCCACTACTGCCGCTGCGCGGGACTGGCCCGGTGACCCCGTCCCCGACCCGGCACCCGCGTCCCCGGTCATCGACCAGGTGCCCGCCGCGACCCCGATGTGGCACTTCATCGTCGTGGCTGCCCTGGCGGCACTGGTCGTCGGCATCGCCGCATACGTCGCCGGGTCCCGGACGCGGCGCGGGAGGCTTGCTGGAGACCCCGCGTCCGTCGACGTCAGCGCTGCGTCCGTCGCGTGAGCGCTGGCCGTCCGGCGTTCTGCTGCTCTACCCGAGGATCGTGCCGTCGGTCGACGACGCCGGTTCGATGTCGGGCAGGCGCACCATGCGGAAGGAGTTGGCCAGTCCCAGCCCGCATGCCAGGACGGGGATGAGCATGGCGATCTGCAGCGACCGTGTCCGGGCGCTGTCGTTGATGGCGAGGATCTCCTCCTGGACCTCGGGTGGGGCGTCGGCCAGCAGCGCCTGCAGCTGGGTGTCGCTGACGACCTGAGCGTCTTCCTCCAGAGCGGTCGCGATGGCCGACTTGTCGTCCTCGGGGATCACGGTGCTCGAGTTGGCCAGGGCCGTGAACGACAGCGACAGCGCGGCGAGCATGATGCCGCCGGCGATGGCCAGGCCGAAGGACAGCCCGAAGTTGCTGCCGGCGGAGTTCACGCCGGCGGCCTCGCTGGCGTGCTCCTCGTCGACCGGGGCCAGGGTGTAGTTGTTCAGCTGCGACACCAGCAGCCCCAGGCCCGTCCCGGCGATGAGCAGCGGAACAAGCAGCACCAGAGCACCCTGGTCGGACTCGGCCCTGGGCACCACGGGGATGACCAGCGCCATCCCCAGCAGAGCCAGGGCGAAGCCGGCGCGCACGAGCACAGCGGGCCGCCTGCGGCCGGCGGTGCGTCCGGCGAGGAGCGCGACGACGAACATGCTCAGCGACAGCGGGACGATCGACAGCCCGGTCTGCAGGGCGTCGTACTCCAGGGCGATCTGCAGGAAGATCGGGATGACGATCATCGACCCGCCGAGCGTGATGTTCTGGAGCATGCCTTGGGTGATCCCGATCCGGAAGTTGGGGGAGGCGAACAGGCCCGGGTCGAGCAGGATCGGCTGCCCGTCCCGCTTGCGTCGGACCAGCCACCGGGCCAGACCGAGCAGCCCGACGGCACCGACGGCGATCAGCGCGAGGACGTACTGACCGCCCTCCTGCCACACCAGGATGCCCAGCACGACACCGCCCATCCCGACCACCGACAGCACGGCGCCGACGGTGTCGATGGTGCGCTCACCGGTGTAGGCGACATCCTTGACCAGGCCCGATCCGGACAGCACGACAGCGATGATCACCACCTCCAGGGCGAAGTTGACCCGCCACGAGAGGTACGTGGTGATCACTCCCCCGATGAGGGGCCCGATCGCGGCGGCGATCGCCATCGAGGCGCCTACGAGCGCATACACCTTGGCTCGCGCCTCGCCCTCGAAGTTGCCGTGGATCAGCGACTGCATCGCCGGCAGCAGCAGCGAGGCGCCCAGCCCACCGATGACCGCCCAGAACACGATGACGGCCAGCACGCTCTGGGCCAGGGTCATCGCCAGCGCCCCGACCGCGTAGGCCAGCAGCCCCAGGATGTAGGCCCGTTTCCGGCCGATCAGGTCGCCGATCTTGCTGTTGATGAGGATGAACGCGGCTGAGACCAGCGCCTCCAGCGCGATCGCCGCCTGCACGCTGCTGACCGTCGTACCCAGGTCGTCGGTCACCGCCGAGATCGACACGTTCATCATCGTCGTGTCGACGACGAGCACGAACATGGCCATAGCGAGCAGCAGCGGGAGCAGTCGGTTGCTCGAGCCAGCCGGCGGTCCCGAGCCGTCGTCGAGGGAGTGCCCGCTGCGCGACTGGTCGGCGCTCATGGGACCCCATCGTCCCGGGACCCTTGAGCCATGACCATGGTCGATGGTCCCCCGTTGGTCAGTGCGAGTCACGGCCCCGGCGGCGGGCGTCGCGACCCGTGCCGTTAGTCCGGCTCGATTCCGCCCACCGTCCACGGTCCTCGAGCGGGCCCGCCTGGTGAGCAAGCGGCCCCAGGCCGCGAGCGGCTCGTCCGCGTGCGTCTCGACACCCTCCGGGACGCTCAACGCCTGCTCGACCGGTACGAGCGGATCTGGCGCGACCGGCTGGACGGCTTCGACGACGTCCTCGCCGACACCCTCGAAGGAGACCGCACCTGACCGTCACCGACGTGGTGAAGACGCCCGAGGACCTGACAGCGTCCTTCACCCAGTGAGTTCGCCGCACCCGTCGAGGCGGTGTGGCGGATGTAGGCCGACCCTCGCGGCCATGGAGGAGCTGATCGCCACCGGAGCCGTCGAGGGGATGTCCGCCGCCCTGGACCAGATCGACGCGCTGCTGGAGTCGACCGCCCCAGTCGCATGGGTCGCTACGGGAGGGGCCGGGGCAGCAGATCCCGGTGAGACCTGCGGAGCCTCGGTGAGGCCAGCGGGCCCCCGTCCACGATCCACGGCGGTTCTGGTGCGCCCGGCTGGTGATCCACGGCGGGTTCGGTGCGCTGCGGGCACCAAACCCGCCGTCGACGGGGAACCGTGAGCACCAATCCTGCCATCGACACGGACGTGAAGGGGGCTGGTGCACCCACGACCCACCTGTCAGCGCGACGGCGTCCCGGCCCGGTCGTGCGTGGGCTTGGCGGCTACGCCGTGCAGACAGGTCAGGCCAGGGTGATGGCGACGGGGATGGCGGCCTGCAGGGTGTGACCGATCCGGGACGTGCCGAGGACGGCGTCGTGCAGCCGGTGGATCTCCTCGGGGGCCGCCTCGGCGTCGAGGTGCACGGTGGCGGCCACCGAGTCGAGCCCGGCGTGCCCGGCGCGTAGCCCGAGGAAGGCGGCCAGGTCCAGCTGGCCCTCGAGGTCGATGCGCAGGCTCCGGATCGCGATGCCCTCGGCCGTCGCGTGGGCCGCGTAGCCCACGGTCAGGCAGTTGCCCAGTGCCGCCAGCAGCAGCTCGACAGGGTTCGGGGCGGTGTCGTGCCCGCCGAGCGAGCGCGGCTCGTCCGAGCCGATCGGGTCGAACGCCCGGACCTGGGCCCGGGAGCGCAGGCCACCAGACCAGGTGACGCTGGCCTGCCAGGTTGTTGCGGCGGTTCTCGAGGTGCAGGCGGGTCCGTCGACCAGTGCAGCGAGGCTGGCGAGGTCGACCCCGTTGAACGGGTCAGGCTCGGCCAGGGTGGTGGTGCTGTGGGTGGTGGTCATATCCATCGGGGTCTCCATGAGAGGGTTCGAACATCGAAGATGATCATGTTGTGACACGAGAGGCAGTCGTCATACCAACGTGGGCAGAGGCGCCCGGCTTCTGGAGGGGACTGCGGCGGTGTCGTCGGGCCGTTCCCTCGACCGCTCGCGTGTGAGGTTGTCGCGTCCAGGGAACGCGACGCACCCCGGCGTGTCAAATGGACACGCCTCGGTTCGTGGGCAACCTCAGCGCTGCTGGGCGAGTCCGGTCAGGACGGCGTCCTGCGCCAGCGCAGCCACCGCGTGGGCCAGCTCAGGAGGGTGGCGACGGTCGACGGCCCACAGGGCAGCGACGCCGTGCATGGTCGACCACAGCGCCAGAGCGGTGACGAATGGGTCTTCGGCCCGAAGCAGCCCACGTGCGATCGCCTCCTGGACGTCAGCGACGAGGTCGACCAGCGCCTGGCCCTCCCCGGGGGTCGCGGGCTGGTCGTGGTCGACCGCGCCGGGGGAGAGGAAGAGCACCCGGAACAGCGCCGGCCGGGCCAGTGCGAAGTCGAGATACGCCCGGCCGCGTTTGCTCAGCCGCATGAGGGGGTCGTCCTCCTCGGTCACCGCCGCCGCCTGATCGGCCCTGAACTGCGCCCATCCCCGCAGGCTGGCCTCGTGCAGCAGGAGCTCTCGGGTGGGCCAGTAGTGGTACAGCGACGGAGGAGTGCAGCCGGCCTCGGCCACGACGGACGCGATCGTCACTCGCTCGGGGCCGCCGGCGTCCACCAGCTGGTTCAGGGCGGCGACAAGGATCGCCTCGCGCACGTCCGTCCGATCGCTGGGACGGCCAGGCCGTCGCCGCGTCCCCGGAGCAGCGCGATCTGCCATCGCACCCCCTCTTGACAGATTCTAACAAGACTATAATATTGAATATAGCAGTACTACACAAAGAGGTCGAGATGACCGCTCAGCAGACCGCCGACACAGCCCCTCAGGCCCGCGGTGATGGTCGGGTGCGGGCCTGGGTCGTGGCACACCCACTGCTGACCTACGTCCTGCTCACGTACGCCATCAGCTGGGCGTGGTGGGTTCCACTGGCCTTGACCGGGACGTCGACTCGCTCGGGCCTGGGCTGGCCCACCCACCTGCCAGGACTCCTCGGCGCGGCGATCGCCGCGGTCGTGGTGACCGCGATGGTGTCGGGACGGTCCGGCCTGCGTGACCTCGCCGAGCGCACGTGGCGCTGGCGAGTGCCCGCCCGGTGGTACCTGGTCGTCGCCGTCACCGCCGGCATGATCGTGCTGGCCCCGCTCAGCCGCGCCGTCGTGGGCGAGGCGCTGCCGACGGCGTCGGAGTACCTCACCTACTCCGGCATCGGCGTCCTGCCGGGGATCGTCACCATCCTCATCGTGCTCCTCGTCAACGGGTTCGGCGAGGAGATCGGCTGGCGCGGCTTCCTCGCTGACGGCCTGCTGCTGCGGCACGGGGTGGTCCGTACCGGACTGATGGTCGCCCCCGTCTGGGCGTTGTGGCACCTGCCCATGTTCGCGGTGGTGGCCAACCTCGTCGATCTCGGCGCCGCGGGCGCGGTCGGCTGGTTCGTCGGGCTGACCGCAGGATCCATCGTTCTCACCTGGCTGTACCGCGGCAGCGGCCGCAGCATCGCGCTCGTGGCCCTCTGGCACGCGTCCTTCAACATGGTCACCGCCACTGAGGCGGGAAGCGGGGTCCCAGCCGCGGTTCGCCAGCACCCTCGTCATGGCTGCCGCCCTGATCATCGCCGTCCGCGACTGGCGCTCCTAGTA
>CAYHHE010000101.1:0-8234 GCA_964356295.1 uncultured Actinomycetes bacterium
GTCGACCCGCTCATCAGGTGCGCCCCCTCCTCCAGCGGGCACTGGAACCGGCCGGAGGCGATGAGCCCGCCCACGTGGGCAGCGTCGTAGAGCACGAACGCGCCGACCTCGTCGGCGACCGCGCGCACGCCGGCCACGTCGTACGGGAACAGGCACATCGACCCTGCGACGATGAGCAGCCGAGGGCGAAGGCGGCGGCACTGCTGCACGAGCCCGTCGAGATCGACATCCATCCGCTGCACGTCGAAGGCCATCTCGTGCACCTCGAGCCCGACGAGCCCGGCCGCCCCCGCGGCGTGGTGCGTCACGTGTCCGGCGGCGGCGTCGGAGAAGGCCAGCACCCGGTCACCGGGCCTGGTCGTGGCGAGGTAGGCGTACAGGTTGGCGACCGATCCCGACGCCACCCGCGTCTCCACGTAGGCGGCGCCCAGCAGCCGGCTGAGCACGACAGCGGACAGCGCGGCCAGGCGGGAGCCGTCCTGCATGCCGCGGTTGTAGGAGTCCCCCGGTGGACCCAGGTGGGGACGACTGCCGATCGGCGAGCCGAGCAGGCCCGCCAGCCTCGGGTTGGGCGTGTTGGTGCCCGCGTACAGCACGATGCTGTCGTCCATCAGGCACTTCTGGTCGCGGACGAGCCGGTGCACCTCATCGTCGACCTCGTCCAGACCGAGACCCCGGTAGGTGTCGTGCCAGCGTCGGGCGAAGGCCTGCGCGGCGGCCGATGACCAGGGCCGGGGACCGGGATGCGTCACAGCCACCCACGGTAGGGACCTCGGCCCGCCCGGGCACGGGGCGGTCGTCCCGCAAGGACGCATCGTCCGACGATTCGAGGGTCATGACCCTCCGACCTTCGGACGATGAGCGCATGACGGACGCGACGGACGCGACGGAAGCGCCGGGAGCGGGCGTGGATGGCCCTGGACATCGACGGGCTGCCTGCCCAGGATGGTGCGATGGTCACCCACCCGGCGGCCAGCCCGCCCCGTCGGCACGCCTCCACCGATCCGGACGTGCTGGCCGACGAAGCCGTCGACCTGGCAGCGGACTGGCTGAGCCGCGCCCGCCGCGACCAGCGGCGCGCGGAGAAGCGCGTCGTGCGACGGCTGCAGGGCGTCATCGACGATCCGGACGGCATCGCCTTCACCATGGCGTTCGTCGACCGCATCGCCCGTCACCGTGACGACACGGCAGCCGCGCACCAGCTGCGCTCGCTCGTCCGGGGACAGCCGCTGCCGGCGTTCCTGTCCCCGCTGGACCGAGGCCTGCTTCGCGCCGGCGCCGAACTCGCCCCCCGGGCACCGCACCTGGTCATGCCGATGGCCCGGCGCCGGATGCGCCAGCTGGTCGGGCATCTGGTCGTGGACGCCGAGCCCCGACCGATGCACGCCCACCTGGCCCGACAGCGCCGCGAGGGCTTCGGCCTCAACGTCAACCTGCTCGGCGAGATGGTGCTGGGCGAGGCCGAGGCGAGGCGTCGGTTCGAGCGCACCCTGGCGCTCGTCGACGACCCGACGGTGGACTACGTGTCGGTCAAGGTCTCAGCGATCGCCAGCCAGCTCGACCTGTGGTCCTTCGAGGTCACCCTCGCACGCATCATCGAGCGGCTGCGCGTGCTCCTGCTGCGCGCGGCGGACGGTGACCCGCCGACCTTCGTCAACCTCGACATGGAGGAGTACCGCGACCTCGAGCTGACGCTGCTGGCCTTCACCCAGGTGCTGGACGAGCCGGAGCTGCGTCACCTGGACGCGGGGATCGTCCTGCAGGCCTACCTGCCCGACGCGTTCGATGCGTTGCAGCGGCTCAGCGTCTGGGCGGCGGCCCGGCGCCGCGCCGGCGGCGGCACCATCAAGGTGCGCCTGGTCAAGGGCGCCAACCTGGCGATGGAGCACGTCGACGCCGAGGTGCACGGCTGGTACCAGGCGCCGTACCCCGACAAGGCCGACGTCGACGCCTGCTACAAGCGCTGCCTGGACTGGGTGCTGGACCCCGAGCGGATGACCGGGCTGCGTGTCGGGGTGGCCAGCCACAACCTCTTCGACATGGCCTGGGCGCACCTGCTGGCCCGCAGCCGGGGCCTGTCGGAGCGGGTCGAGATGGAGATGCTGCACGGCATCGCTCCCGCCCAGGCGCGAGCCGTCCGCGACGACGACGGGGGGCTGCGCCTGTACACCCCGATCGTGTCGCGCCGGGACTTCGACATCGCCATCGGCTACCTGTTCCGCCGGCTCGAGGAGAACACCTCCCCGGAGAACTTCCTGCGTCATCTCTGGACACTCGAGCCTGGGTCCGTTGAGTTCGCCCGGCAGGCAGAGCGGTTCCGCCGGGCCGTCACCCGTCGGTGGGACATCGACACCACCCCCAGGCGCCATCGGGGCGGACGCCCGCTGCCCCCGGACGGCTTCGCCAACGCGCCCGACACCGACCCGTCGCTGCCCGCGACCCAGGCGTGGCTGCAGGAGGTGCGTGCGATGGCACCCGGCCAGGTGCGCACGCCCCTGACGACGGTGCCCGGGCCCGTGGACGAGGCTCTCGCGGCCGCGCGCGCCGCGGCGCCGGAATGGTCGGCGCGTCCGGCACGCGAGCGACGCGACCTCCTGCGTCGGGTTGCCGACGAGCTCGCGGCCCGGCGTGGCGAGCTGATGGCCACCATGGCGGCAGAGGGACGCAAGACCTTCGCCGAGGCCGACCCGGAGATCAGTGAGGCCATCGACTTCGCCCGCTGGTACGCCGAGCGTGCTCTCGAGATCGAGACACTCCAGCGCAGCCAGGGCGTGACGTTCGCGCCGCACGGGGTGGTGGCGGTCGTGCCCCCGTGGAACTTCCCGGTGGCCATCCCGGCAGGGGGCGTGCTTGCCGCGCTGGCGGCCGGCAACACCGTGCTGTTCAAGCCGTCCCTGGAGACCCCACGGTGCGCGGAGATCGTCGCCGAGGCGTGCTGGTCGGCCGGCGTCCCACCCCATGTCCTCCAGTTCGTGCGCACCCCGGACGACGAGGTCGGCCGGCTCCTGGTGACCGGCGCCGACGCCGTCATCCTCACCGGGTCCTGGGAGACAGCGAGGCTGTTCCGGTCATGGAAGCCCGACATGCGGCTGTTCGCCGAGACCAGCGGCAAGAACGCCATGATCATCACATCGCAGGCCGACATCGACCTGGCTGCCGCGGATCTCGTGAGGTCTGCGTTCGGTCACGCCGGCCAGAAGTGCTCCGCTGCCAGCCTGGCCATCCTCGTCGGCGACCTGGCCGACGACGCCCGCTTTCGCGACAAGGTCGTCGACGCGGCCAGCAGCCTGCGGCTGGGCTGGCCAGGCGAGCCCGGGGTGACCATGGGGCCGGTGATCGTTCCTGCGCACGGCAAGCTGCTGACCGCCCTGACCCGACTCGAGCCGGGCGAACGCTGGGTGCTCGAGCCGCGATGCCTGGACGAGTCCGGCGCGCTGTGGAGCCCAGGGATCAAGGAGGGCGTCGCGGACGGGTCGGCGTTCCATCACACCGAGTGCTTCGGCCCGGTGCTGGGGCTGATGCGCGCAGCGAACCTGGACGAGGCGATCCGGCTGCAGAACGCTGTGCCGTACGGACTGACCGGGGGCATCCACAGCCTCGACCCCGACGAGGTCGAGCACTGGCTGGACGCCGTCGAGGTGGGCAACGCCTACGTGAACCGGCACATCACCGGCGCGATCGTCGCCCGCCAGCCCTTCGGCGGGTGGAAACGCTCCAGCATCGGACCGGGCGCCAAGGCCGGCGGCCCGGACTACCTGCTCCAGCTCGGCGTCTGGCGCGACCGCCCGGACCCCGTCAAGGACCAGCACACCGGCGACGGGTTCTGGTGGCACGAGCACTACGGCCGGGCGCACGACCCCATCGGTCTGTTCTGCGAGCAGAACGCGCTGCGCTACCTGCCACGTCCGGACGTCCTCGTCCGCGCCGGTGCCGACGCCGACCCCGATGCCCTTGGACGAACCCTGCGCGCCGCCCAGACCGCGGGCGTGCATCCCCTGGTCTCGACGGCGAGCCGCCAGGCGAGCCATCCGCCGGATGCCGTGGTCGAGGACGAGCCGACCTTCATCTGCCGGCTGCCGGGGCACCGGTTCGCACGCATCCGTCACGTCGGCACCGCCAGCCTCGACCTTCGGGCCGCCGCCGCGGAGGCAGAGGTCGACGTCATCGACGAGCCGGTGGTCAGCAGCGGCCGGCTGGAGCTGCGCTGGTACCTGCGCGAGCAGTCGATCAGCCGCACGCTGCACCGGTTCGGCAACCTGCTCAGCACCACGCCAGCCCCCCGGCCCCACGCCAGCCCCGAATGATCACGTCAGGTACGCCCGTGCCAACTTGACAAGGCTTGTGAGCCCAGTCAAGTTGGTACGGGCCTCGTCAAGTGCGGCTACCCGCTCGTCCCGCTGGCACCGAGCCGCTCCCGGGCCCGGTCCAGGAACACCGGGTGCGTCCAGTAGTAGCTCGCCGCATGAGCGAGCACCCGGTCACCGCGTTCACCCGCGTACACCTCGACGTCCTCGGGAGGGCGGCCGTTGTTGAGGGTGAACACCGGGGCTGCCAGGAACGCCCACGGGTCGAGCGGCACGAAGAAGTTCGTCCAGGCCTCGATGGACGGGGGCACTGTCACGGGACGGCCGGTCGACATCGGGTCGAGGCCCGTCGGCGAGCAGCCGATGATGTGGAAGTAGGAGATCGGACTGGCACACGTCAGCAGCGACCGCACGTGCAGCGCGGGGTCACCGCCGACCGCGAGGTCGAAGACCATGGCGCCGCCGAGGCTGTGGCTGATGACGTCGATCGGACGATCCGCCACCCCGTGACCCGGCGCGTGGGACTGCACTGCCTGCCAGATCCGGCTGTGTATGGCGCCTTGATGCCGCTGGTACACGATGAGGTCCCCGGTGAACTCCCCCGACGCCCACTGGTACTGGCTGCGGACCAAGCCGTAGATGGCGGCGATCAACCTGCGCCGTGACTCGGCACTGCGCCGCCGCCACCCCGATGCCACCGTGTCCAGGACGTGGTTCAGGTCGCGGCCGGCCAGAGCGGAGCGGACCTCCGCCGATCTCTCGCGGGGCACCCGGACCTCTCGGTCGGACCAGGCCAGGTAGGGCAGGATCGTGTCCAGCGGCTGGGTCGGCGCGCCCATGTCCCCCCAGAACACCGGGATCAGCCGCACCCGATCACCCAGCGCGGTGTTCATCCCGGCGATCTCGGCCAGGTAGTTCTCCTTGTCGCGCGTGCCGATCCCGTGGATGACGAGCACGGGCCGAGGCCCCTCCCCCGGGTATCGCGCCACGTCAGCAGACGCTACGGCAGCCCGGCCGGGCGACATGGGAGCCGGGCGCGAACCGACCAGCACCACCTACGATGTCTCCCGATCGTCGGGAGGGCGCGTATGGGGCAACGTCGGCCGCTGGGAGTGCAGGACACGTTCTGGCTGGAGATGGACCGGCCCAACAACCTCATGGTCGTCGACTCGGTGATCTGGACCGCCGAGCCCCTGGACTGGGACCGGGTGCGAGACGTCTACGCGGAGCGGCTCGTCGGGCGCTACCCCGTCTTCCACAGCCGGGCGGTCAAGGACGACGGGTCATGGTGGTGGGAGGAGTACGAGCAGTTCTCCTTCGACGACCACGTCACCCACGTGACGCTGGACGACCCGGACGACCCCCGCGCGCTCCAGCAGCTCGTCGCCGAGCATCGCACGGTTCCGCTGGACCGCGACAAGCCACTCTGGTACCTGCTGTGGGTCGACCGCTACCTCGACGGCAGCGCGATCATCATGCGTAGCCATCACGCGATCGCCGACGGTATCCGCATGGTGGAGCTCGCGATGACCCTGTTCGACGGCAGCGCGGACGGGGACTCCGTCCTGGTGCCTGCCGTCATCACCAAGCGTGTACGCCCGGAGGAGCCGCGCAAGTCGCGCATGGAACGCCTGCGGGCGGCCGGGCTCGAGGTGCGCGCCCATGCGGGTGGGATCGGCCAGGTCGCCGCGGACGCGGGTCGTGGTGCCCGGGAGCTTGCCACTCGGGTCCCTGCAGCGGTCGGTGAGGCCGGCGCGCTGGCCCGGGCCCTCAACGTGGTCGGCGCCGGTCACACCCTCGCCTCCGAGAGCGCCTCGCTCACGAGGGAGGCCGCGAGCGCAGCCCGCACGTCCATCGAGGCAGCCTTCCCCCGCGGGGGCAGCGTCCTCAACGTGTTCTCGGTCGCGCCGGCCGAGCTGGACGCCGTGCGCAAGCTCGTGCTCGGGACCCGGAACGACCCCACCCTGTGGACCGGGACCGCCAGCACCGAGAAGGGCGTCGCCTGGGCCGACCCGCTGCCGCTGGCCAGCATCCGGGAGGTGGCCAAGGGCAACCAGGCCACCATCAACGACGTGCTGTCCACCTGCCTGGCCCTCACCCTGCACGAGTACCTGACCTCGCACCGCGCGCACTGCGGCTCGGTCACCTTCATGGTGCCGATGAACCTCAAGCCGCTGAACCCGTCGCTGCCTGATGAGCTGGGCAACGGCTTCGCCCTGGTCGAGCTCGAGCTACCGACCGACGAGCCCGACCCCATGCGGGTGCTGTCGGTGGTGAAGCGTCGCATGGCGCGGATCAAGCACGGGCACGAGGCCGTCATCGACTTCCGCGTCCAGGAGGGTTTCTCCCATCTGAGCCACCGGCTCTACGAGATGGTCGTCGACCTGTTCGCCAACCGGAACGCCGGCGTGCTCACCAACGTCCCCGGCCCCCCGATGCCGGTCTACATGGCCGGAAGCCGCGTCGAGGGCATCGTGGGGTGGGCACCGGTCTCCGGAGACCAGCCGATGAGCGTGACCATCTACAGCTACGACGGCAGGGTCGTCATCGGCATCGCCTGCGACCGGGTGCTCGTCCCGGACTACGAGTCCATCGTCGATGGGTTCGCCTCGGCATTCGCCGAGCTGCGCAGCCGCAGCGGCCTGTAGCCGGGGCCGGGGCCCCGCGCTCGCGCCGTCACCCCAGCAGGTCACGCACCCGATGGCCCTGCCGCAGGGTCTGGCTGACCGATGCCAGCACCTGGCGGGCGATCGCCGGGCGACGCGAGGCGTCCAGGCCCGCCCCGGCCATCACCCGACGGGCGGCCCGCTCCGGGTGCAGCACGAGCACCGGCGTACCGGATCGGGTGATGCGGCGCACCTCCACGGCGAGCTGACCGCGCGCCGCGCTGCGCCAGACGTGGTCACGGCTGGGGTGCAGGCGGTCGCTGGTCGACATCGGAGCGCTCACGATGACCGCGTCGAGGCCCTGCCCTGCCAGCAGGTCGGCGTTGCACAGCGAATGGGCGCCTCCGTCCACGTAGCGCTCGTCGCCGATCCACACCGGTGAGAAGTACCCGGGGATGGCGCACGAGGCGGCCACGGCGGCACCCACCGACACCGCGTCACCGCGCAGATCGTCCCTGCCGAACACGACACGACGCCCATCGGACAGGCGCAGGGCACAGATCCACAGGGCCTGCTGCGGCCAGGCGTCGAACACGCCCTCGAACGGGGCCCGCACATCCTCGGTCGGTATCCGTCCCGCAGGCAGCGCCGCCGACAGCACCCCTCCCGGGCGGGCGGACCAGGGTCGGCGAGCCGCTCGCCGTAGCAGCTCAGGGGACGCCGGTGCCCACCGGCGCGACTGCTCACGCGCCCGGTCACCGGTGGGTGCCGTCAGGACCGGGGGCATCCCCCGGACGACGCGCTCACCCTCCTCCGAGAGCCGTTGCCGGGTCATCCGCGCGACGAAGTCGTCCGGCGGGAAGCCCGCCCGCAGCAGGGCGCCGGACGTCGACCCGGCAGAGGTGCCCACCACGATCGTCGCCTCGCGCGCGTCCCAGCCCCACTCCCGCCACAGTGCGGTGAGCACGCCTGCGTGGAATGCGGTACCGGCCAGGCCGCCGCTGCCGAGGACGAGGCCGATGCCGATGCCGCGGGTCACAACCGCCTTCGCCAGGACGCAGGCGTGGTGCCGCCACCTGTTGCCACTCTGATGAGGCGAGCCTACGCGGCTCGCACCGCCGACATGGGCCCGGCGGCTGCGCCTCACCCCCGGGCGCTTCCGCCGGGCCCACCGAGGCCACCCCTACTGGGTCGGCACCGCGGCGAACCCTCCTGGCGCCTGCGCCAGGTGCTCCCGCGCCAGGCTGTACTCGTTCGTGAACGGACCCGGCACCGCGGCGAACCCACCCGGCGCCTGCGCCAAGTGCTCCCGCGCCAGGCTGTA
>CAYHHE010000102.1:0-7967 GCA_964356295.1 uncultured Actinomycetes bacterium
GGAAGGGGATGGGTCCGGTGGTGGGGAAGACGCGGCGGCGGCCTGCTGTGGACGGGCATCGGGATCCGATCCCGCAACCGTCACTGCCTCGGGGACCGGCCGGCTGGGCGCAGGCGCTGTCGATGGCCGTCGGCCATCGGCCCGTCTACCAGCAGGTGTGTCAGGTGCTGTCCCCGCGCGTCGAGGACGACCTGCTGGAGGTCGGGTGCGGGTCGGGCGGGTTGCTGGCTCGTCACGCCGCTCATGTTCACCGGGTCGCCGGTATCGACCTGTCACAGGTGCAGGTACGGATGGCCAGGCATCTTCTGGCCCGGCGGATCACCGACGGCAGCGCCGAGATCGTCCTCGGGGATGTCGTCGCGCTGCCATGGCCGGACGCGCGGTTCAGCGCGGTGGTCTGGCTGCGGGGGGTGGAGGTCATGGTGGGCGACCCGCAGCAGGCGCTGAGGGAGATCCGACGGGTGCTGCGCCGCGATGGCCGTGCGGTCCTCAGCGTGGGGGCGTTGTTCGAGGACCGGAAGCCGCGCGGCCAGGTGCGCGACCTGCCCGGGTTCTGGCAGTGGACGCCGGACCGTGCCCGGGAGGAACTGACGCAGGCAGGGTTCCTCGACCCCGAGATCCGCCCCGTGAAGGTCGGCGGACCGCTCGTCCGCCGCATCGACCTCACGCTGTTCGGGTTCGACACCATCCGGGTGGCCATCGCCCGCCCGGCCGGCGACGCGGCCGCACCACAGTGAGCCCCCGGCGGCACACGCCGGCCGCGCAGGCGCGCACGACTACCCCGAGCGCCGTGCCCGCATCGAGCTGCCCGACCAAGAACACGCGCTTCTGGCCACTGGGAGGGCGACTACGCTCGCCCGACTCTGGCTCCAGCCGCGTGGAGGGTGGCTACGGTCGCCCGACCCCATTCCAGGCGAACGCGTGGCCACTATCTGCGGAAGTCGGGACAGCGTCGCCACGCCGTCGGCGCTGGACGGCGAGCCGTTCGTGCGGGTGTCGATCGGCGCCACCCTCACCCGGGCCGAGCACGTCGACCGGCTACGGGACCTGCTCGACGCCCTGGGCTGAGCGGGCGGTCGGGGGCCCCGCCCGCGCGGCAGGTTAGGACAGCCCGCAGGCCTGCTCGAGGTAGGCCCGCAACGCGGCCCACACGTCCGGTGCGGTCCGGACGAGGGTCCACTGCTCGCCGACCCGGCGAGGCTGAGCCACACCCCGAGCTCGTACGGCTTCTTCGCCTCGCCGAGCACGTGGCCCGAGCACCGGCTGGCGCGCACGAGCACCGGCACCTCGAGTCGTGTCTCGCCGGGGGCCAGGGCCGCCGGGAGGGCCCCGGGCGGCGCGGCGAGCCCGTACAGCGCGCTGCCGCCGACCGCCGTGGCCGTCACCGCCGGAGCTTCCGCGACCGCCCCCGCGCGTTCGAGGACGACCGAGGCGGGCAGCACCAGGCCGACATCGGCAGCGACCGGCTCGCCGACGACCAGCGTGGCGGCCACCACCGCGGCGATCCGCTGAGCGGTGCACGACTCGTCGTGGATGCGCGCCAGCACCGCGCGCGACGCCTTGGTCGTGCCCAGGGGCATGCGCACCTGCCGCTCCCGGCCGCCCTGCTGGGGCGAGGGCATAGCGGCGACGTCGGTGGCGTCGGCGGCCGGCTCGCCGACCGCCGGGCCGTGCCGCACCGGCAGGTCGCCCCGGCCACCCGGCCGCAGGACGGTGTCGCGGGGGGTCGCCGGCTCGGCCGCCAGCACCGGCGACTCCAGACCCACCGCGGTCACGTGGACGGGCCGATCGCCGGCGTTGGTCACCTTCACCTGGAAGCGGCCTCCGACCGCCTCGTCCTCACGCAGCCGGAAGGCCACCGCCGACAGCTGCGCCGCGGGCACCGGCTCCGTGGGCGCCGGTGCCCGTAGCTGCGCCGTCCCGTGCGTCCCCGCAGGAAGCGACGGGCAGCGCCACCGCCCCGACCACCAGTGCGACGGCGAGGCGACGGGCAAGCCTGGCGCGCCGCCTCACCCGTCGTGCTCGTGGGCGGCCTCGGCCTTGGTGAGGGCCACGAAGCCGTCCTCGTGCTCCGGGGGCGCGTACACGGTGAGCACGGTCGCCGGGAGGTCGCCCCGATTGACCACGTTGTGCAGCACCCCGGCGGGCACGAGCACGACCGTGCCCGGGTGCGCCTCGTGCGTCACATCACCCAGCAGCACCTCGACCGTCCAGCCGGCCACCACCAGGAACAACTGGTCGGCGTCGTCGTGCACCTCGGCGCCGATCTCCTCGTGGGGCTGCAGCGTCATCGCCACCAGCTGGCTGTGCGCCCCGGTCGCCAGCACCCGCCGAAACGCCGGCTGCATGCCCAGCACCGTCTCCTGCGTAGTCAGATACCCGGCCATCGTCGCTCCCTTCCTCGTCCCCCACCCTGCCCAGCGCGGCGGTCCCCCGGCAGGTCCGAAGGTCACCGCCCCAGCATCCACTCGCGCCACCTCTCGCGGCGGGACTCCCACCACGCGGCGGTCCGCCGGGACCAGACGCCGACCCCCAGCGGGTCCGGCACCGTGCTCTGCACCCGCTGCATAGCGTGAACGCTCATGGCCACGATCAGTACGGTAAACCGTTACCGGCCGCGATGGGGACGGCACACCGTCTACCGGTCATGCCATGTAGGGCGTTCGATGCGGCGGTTGTGGTGCGCCGCTCATACATGCCGAAGTGCGTGCTGGTCACCTGGTTGGGCATGCCGCGCCGCGGCTGAGGGTCGCCCTCACCACAGGCCCGGCACGAGCCGGTACCGGGTCTGCTGCCGGTAGGCGACGTACCCGGGCAGCTGCTCGGTGAGCAGCCGGTCCTCGAGCGTCGTGCGGACCAGGACGAGGGCCACGTAGCAGCCCCATGGCAGCAGCGCCCAAACCGACCCGAGCAGCAGCGCGCTGCCGAGAGCCGACAGTGTCATGCCCGCGTACCCGGGGTGCCGCACCAGCCGGTACGGGCCACCCGTGATCGCGAGGTGCCCGCGCTCGGTCTGGATGCGTACCACCTGGGCGAAGAACGGGTTGGCCGCCATGGCTGCCACCACCATGGCGTACCCGCCGACGAACAGCACCACGCCCAGTGCGACCAGCCACCTCGGCATCGGCGGCGGCCAGCCCCACCGCTGCTGCACCCCGGCGACCGCGAGGATGCTCATCGACGCGACGCCGAGCGCGGTCACCCAGGCCCTCAGCCCATGGTCGTGCTCGCACTGGTGCAGGCGGTCGTGCTGTCACTGCGCCCAGTAGGACGCACTCCTGTGGCGGGGCGGTGGCAGGACGCTGGAGGTTCGGGTCGGCACGGGGTTGCCCGGCGGTAGTTCAGCTCGACGCTGGTGATCGGGCGTCCATGCGTGCCATCCAGGGGATGACCTCCTCGGCGAGTCGCCCGGTTCGCAGGGCGGCGGCCATGAACCGCATGGGGCGATCGACGTGGGTGAAGAACGCCTTGTAGCTGGGGCACAGGTAGTGCAGGCCGGGTTCGCCGTCGGGGGTGGTGGTGAACCGGTCCTTCGGGCAGCCGCCGTGGCAGGCGAACCGGACCGTGCAGGTGCGGCAGTAGGCGGGCAGGTCGTCGCGCTTGGCCTGTCCGAAGGCGACCTGTTGCGCCGAGCTGATCAGCTCGAGCATCGGGCGGTCGGTGATGTTGCCCAGCAGGTGGGCGGGTTCGACGAAGTGGTCGCAGGAGTAGAGGTCGCCGTTGTGCTCCAGGGCCACCGCGGTGCCGCAGGTGCGGGCGTGTACGCACATGCCGCCGGGGACGTCGAGGTAGTTGGCCAACGTGGTGTCGAACATCTGCACGAACACCCGGCCGACGTCGCGGCGGACCCACTCGTCGAACACCGCGGACAGGAACTCCCCGTACCCGCGCGGGCTCACGGACCGGTCGGTCACCTGGTCCCCGGTCGGGATGCCGCCCGGGGCGGGTCGTTCGACGATCGGGATGAACTGGATGAACTCCGCACCCAGGTCGTCGCGCAGGAACCCGTACACCTCCAGGGGATGGTCCTCGTTGGCGGAGTTGATCGTGGTCAGCGCATTCCAACGCACGTCGTGCGCCTGCAGGGTGCGCAGCCCCCGGACCACCCGGTCGAACGTTGGCTTGCCGCCCTTGTCCTTCCTGTAGGCGTCGTGCAGGTGCGCGGGGCCGTCGATGGACACGCCGACGAGGAAGTCGTGCTCGGCAAGGAAGGCCGCCCACGCCTCGTCGATGAGGGTGGCGTTGGTCTGGATGGTGTGCTCGACCACCTGCCCCGGGCGCCGGTACCGGTCGACCGTCCGCATCACCTGCCGGTAGAAGTCCAAGCCCATCATGGTGGGCTCCCCGCCCTGCCACGCGATACTCACCTCCCGGGTGCGGTGCGCGGCAAGCAGTTGGGAGATGTAGGCCTCCAGCACGGGCTTGGCCATCCGGAACGTGCTGCCCGGGTAGAGCTCCTCCTTGGCCAAGAAGAAGCAGTAGTCACAGTCCAGGTTGCAGATCGCCCCCGTCGGCTTGGCCAGCACATGGAACGACGCCGGGCCCTGACGCGAGCGGGCACCGGCCGGACCGGGGGCGGCGTCGTCGGTGGGCACGTGCGCATTCTCGCAGCCCGATCCTGTCGAGGGTGGCGCTGTGGTCCATCGGGCGCGACGCGCTGCCGCTTTGGATCGGGCGGGTCGTCCCATCCCCGGAGATCGTGATCGAACGTCGAGTAGGTTGGCGAGTGGTGCACCTTGTCGAACGCGCTGCCTCGAGGAGAGTCATGGCCATCACCACCTACCCGACGGGCACGCCGTTCCCGGGGGTCATCGGCCGCACGACCGACACGTCCAGCCCCGCCTGGCCCGAGGCACCGCGCCCTCCGGAGGGCGCGCCCAACGTCGTGTTCTTCGTCCTCGACGATGTCGGCTTCGGTCAGCTGTCGCCGTTCGGCGGCCTGGTGGAGACCCCTGTGCTCGACAGCCTCGCGGCCGAGGGCCTGCGCTACACGAACCTGCACACCACAGCGCTGTGCTCCCCGTCGCGTGGAGCCATCCTGACCGGGCGCAACCACCACTCCCTGGGGTTGGCCTGCATCACCGAAGCCGCCACCGGGTACCCGGGGTACAACGGCGTCCTGCCCTTCGATCGGGGGATGCTCTCGGAGATGCTGCTACCGCTGGGCTACAACACGTTCTGCGTGGGCAAGTGGCACCTGACCCCGGCTGAGCACACGACCGCGGCCGGGCCGTTCGACCGGTGGCCGCTCGGGCGGGGGTTCGAGCGGTGCTACGGGTTCCTGGGTGGAGAGACCAACCAGTGGTACCCGGAGCTGATCTACGACAACCACGAGGTCGAGCAGCCCGCCCTGCCCGAGGACGGCTACCACCTCAGCGCGGACCTGGCGGACAAGGCGATCGAGTTCATCAAGGACGCGCACACCACCGCCCCGGACAAGCCGTTCTTCCTGTACTACGCCACCGGCGCCGGCCACGCCCCACACCACGTGCCCAAGGAGTGGGCCGACAAGTACAAGGGCCAGTTCAACTCCGGGTGGGACGAGTACCGCCAGATCGTCCACCAGCGCCAGATCGACATGGGGATCATCCCCGAGGGCACGGCCCTCTCGGCGCACGACCCGGACGTACCCGTCTGGGAGTCGCTGTCCGATGACGAGAAGCGGCTGTACTCCCGATTCATGGAGGTGTACGCCGGGTTCGTCACCTACACCGACCACCACTTCGGGCGGATCCTGGACTTCCTGGCCGAGATCGGCGAGCGGGACAACACCCTGGTCATCGTCGTGTCGGACAATGGGGCCAGCTCCGAAGGTGGGCCGGTCGGATCCCTGAACGAGATGTTCTTCTTCAACAACGCGCCCGAATCACTCGAGGACAACCTGGCGATGATCGACCAACTCGGCGGGGTCGAGACGTGCAACCACTACCCGTGGGGCTGGACGAACGCGGGCAACACCCCGTTCCGCCGGTGGAAGCGCGAAACCTACCGGGGCGGCACGACCGACCCGTGCATCGTGTCCTGGCCGGCGCAGATCACCGCCGGGGGGCAGCTGCGGTCCCAGTATGCCCACATCATCGACTTCGTCCCGACCGTGCTCGAAGCCCTGGGCGTTCAGCCGCCTGAGGCGATCCGCGGCGTTGCCCAGGAGCCGATCGAGGGCGTCAGCTTCGCCCACACGTTCACCGACGCCGATGCCCCCTCCCGTCACCAGACCCAGTACTTCGAGATGATGGGCCACCGCGCGATCTACCACGACGGGTGGCGAGCGGTTTGCCCGTGGCCAGGCCCGAGCTTCTCCGAAGCCGCCGAGCGGGGCCTGCAGTTCGGCTCGCCGATCTCCCAGGAGACCCTGGAAACCCTCGATGCGCACGGGTGGGAGCTCTACGACCTCACCGAGGACTGGGCCGAGACCCGCAACGTGGCCGCCGAGCATCCCGAGCAGCTCGCCGAACTGGTCGACCGGTGGTGGGCCGAGGCCGAGAAGTACCAGGTCCTGCCCCTCGATGGGGACGTGCTGTACCGGTTGGCCATCGAGAAGCCGTCGATCGCCGGGCCGCGTGAGCAGTTCGTGTTCTACCCCGGTGGGGCGTCGGTGCCGTTCACCGCCACCCCGAAGACCTACAACCGCCCGTGGAGCATCACCGCCGACGTCGTCATCCCCCACGGCGGGGCGCAGGGGGTCCTGCTGGCCAACGGCGGGCGGACCGGTGGGTACACGTTCTTCGTCAAGGACGGGCACCTGCACTTCCTCTACAACTGGCTGGGCCGCGACCGGTTCTGGCTGAAGTCCCCCGACGTCCTGCCCACCGGCCCGGTGCAGCTGCGCTACGAGTTCGAACCCACCGGCGCACCCGACCCGAGCGTCGGGCACGGCGTCCCCGCCCGCGGGCAGCTCTACGTCAACGGCGACCTCGTCGCCAGCATCGACATGCCGTTCTCGGTGCTGCGCATGTTCGGCACCCAGGGCCTGACCTGCGGCTACGACGGCGGGGAGCCGGCCGCACCCGAGGAGTACACCGGCGCGTTCCCGTTCACCGGCACCATCGCGCGGGTCACCCTCGACCTGTCCGGGGAGCTGATCGCCGACACCGACGCCGACCTTCGCGTGGCCATGATGCGCCAGTAGCTGGGGGCGCACTCATGGCGAGCTCGCGGCCGTGTCACTCCGCCGCCTATGGACGCACCACGACCCGGCGTCGCTTCCGCCCACTATGCTGCATCCCGATCCGCGCGGGGCGCGGCAGACCGGCCCGACAGAACCCATGAGATCCGGACGTCCGCGACGAGAGACCTCGACAGACCGCGCGACGCGAACGCGCGACGCTGCGCGTCGACGCCGCGGAGCACCGCCGTCTCGCCACCTGCTGCTGACGTCGACTCGCTAGCGTCCGAGCATGACCAGGGTCATCGGGCACGAGGCCAAGATCGACAGGGCAAGACGCCTCGTCGACGATGTGAGCGCCCGGGCACGAGACTACTTCGCCGAGGACCCGTTCACCCTGGAGGAGCATGAGGACAGCGGCACCGATGGGTGGCTGATTCTCCGCGCCAGGGTGCGCTCTCAACCACCGGTTGAGTTGCCTGCGCTTGCGGGCGATGCCGTGCACAACGCCCGCAGCGCGCTTGACCACCTCGCTTGGAGGCTCGTCGAAGCTAACGGTTCGATCCCCGATGAGTACACGTGCTTCCCAATCGCTGATCAGCCCACGGGATATCGAAAGAAGCTCAAGCGTGCTCTCCGAGGCGCCGCTCCGGAGGTGTGGGATGCGGTGCGGGCAATGTCGCCGTGGCGGGATGGAGACGATCTGCTGTGGAAGCTCCATCGCCTTGACGTGGTGGACAAGCACCGGCTGCTGCTGATTGTTGCAGCGATCCGCACAGCACAGGTGTGGACTTGGCTCACACGCAAAGCGTCACAGACTCCGAACCCGCCCGGCCAAGGGCACAGGCGTCGATAGCGGAAG
>CAYHHE010000103.1:0-7850 GCA_964356295.1 uncultured Actinomycetes bacterium
CGGTTCGAGTAGGACGAAAGGCCGCAGCCGTCGCGGGCATCGCGGCGTTCTCGCTCGTTCTCGCCGCGTGTGGCGGTGACGACGGCGACGAGGCGGCAGCAACCGACGATGCGGCGGCGGGTGGGGATGAAGCAGCCGCTGACCTCCCTCCGGTGGACTGCTCGGTCTTCGAGGAGTTCGGGGACCTCTCCGGGACCAAGGTGACCACGTTCGCCGGTATCGGTGACCCGGAGAGCGGCTACTACGAGACGTCGTGGGCCCCATTCGAGGAGTGCACGGGCGTCGACGTGGTCCCCGAGTGGTCGCAGGACTTCGAAGCCCAGATCGTGGTTCGGGTCCAGTCCGGCAACGAGCCCGACATCGCCATCCTCCCGCAGCCGGGCCTGCTGGCGACCCTCGTGAACGATACCGGCGCGGTACTGCCGGCCTTCGAGGAAGTCGAGGCACTGGTGGACGAGAACTGGACGGAGGATTGGAAGGGTTACGGGTCCGTGGACGGCACGTTCTACGCCGCCCCGAACTCGTCGAACTCCAAGTCCTTCGTGTGGTACTCGCCGAGCGCCTTCGAGGAGGCCGGGTACGAGGTGCCCGAGACGTGGGAAGACATGATCGCGCTGTCGGACCAGATCGTGGCCGACAACCCTGGCAGCACGACCAAGCCGTGGTGCGCCGGCATCGAGTCGGGTGTGGCCACCGGCTGGACGGCCACCGACTGGATGGAAGACGTCATGCTCCGTGAGTTCGGGCCCGACGTCTACGACCAGTGGTACACCCACGAGATCCCGTTCAACGACCCGCAGGTGCTGACCGTGCTCGAGAAGGTCGGGACCATCCTCAAGAACGAGGAGTACGTCAACGGTGGCGTGGGAGGCGTACAGACCATCGCCACCACCGAGTTCCAGGAGGGTGGAATCCCCATCACCCAGGGGACGTGCTACATGCACCGGCAGGCGTCGTTCTACGTCAACTTCTGGCCTGAGGGCACGACCATCGCCGAGGACGGCGACGTCTACGCCTTCTACCTCCCGGTCAACGAGGGCTCCGACTCGAAGCCGGTCCTCGTGGGTAGTGAGTTCATCACCGCCTTCGACGACCGACCCGAGGTGCGGGCATTCGCCACGTACCTGGCGACAAGTGACTACGCCAACGTCCGCGCCGCCGTCCCCGGTGAAGCGGGCGGGTTCGTCAGCGCCAACCTCGGTCTGGACCCGGCGAACCTCGCCAACCCGATCGACAAGCTCGCGGCCGAGCAGTTCCAGGACCCAGAGGCGATCATCCGCTTCGACGCCTCGGACCTCATGCCAGGCGCCGTGGGCTCCGGGTCGTTCTGGAAGGAGATGACGAGCTGGATCGCAAACGACAAGCCGGACCAGGACGTCCTGGATGCCATCGAGGCATCGTGGCCGACGTCCTGACGGACTTCGGATCCTGGTGACGTGAGTCACACGGCGGGCTAGCCTCGGGGCCGGGACCTCCCTAGGAGGTCCCGGCCCCTCTTCCGAATCGGACCCAACTGTTGGGGGTGACCTAGGTGTCCAGTACTCAGACACCCGAGCAAGTCGAGAAGTCCCGGTCCACGGATAGCATCCTGGTCTCCAAGCCGCCGGGTCTCAGCGCAGGCGCCGTGGCTGTCGGGGTCGTCATGACCCTTGTCTTCGCGCTGGTCCTGTACCTGATCGTGGCGAGCCTCCTGGGTGCCGTGCCGGAGTCCTTGCAGGACTTCTGGCCGGACTTCGTGGTCGTGTCCGAGACGCCGGTGGAGAAGTTCGGCTTGATGTTCCTGGCGATCGGGCTGTTCGTCGCGGTCATGGCTGTGCTCCTGTTGATGGTGGACAGCCGCAAGCGGGTCCCCAACTGGACCGTGGTTATGGCTTTCGTCGGACCGACCGTCGCCATGCTGACCCTGGGACTGCTCTACCCCATGCTCAGCACCCTGGTGCAGTCGTTCGCTGGCCGAAGCCCCTGGAACGACGCGGAACGGCGGGAGTGGGTCGGGTTCGACAACTTCGCCACCCTGTTCACCCAGCAGGAGTTCCAGCTCGTGCTGCGCAACACCCTTGTGTGGGTGCTTCTCGCCCCCCTCGTCGCTCTCGGCCTCGGTTTGGTCTACGCGGTTCTTGTCGACCGAACCCGCGGGGAGGCTGTGTCGAAGGGTCTGATCTTCCTGCCGATGGCCATCTCGATGGTGGCTTCAGGCATCATCTGGAAGTTTGTCTACGAGTACAAGGACGCGGCACTGCCGCAGATCGGCCTGGCCAACCAGATTCTCGTCTGGCTCGGGCTCGATCCGTACCAGTTCCTGCTGGAGACGCCGGGGAACACGGTGTTCCTTGTCGTCGTGATGATCTGGATCCAGACCGGGTTCGCGATGACGGTGCTGTCGGCGGCGATCAAAGCCATCCCTGACGACATCGTCGAGGCGGCTCGCATCGACGGGGTGACGGGCTTCGGGATGTTCAGGTACGTGACGATTCCCAGCATCCGTCCCGCACTGCTGGTCGTGTGGGTCACAGTCACGATGACCACCCTGAAGGCATTCGACATCGTCCGAACCATGACTGGCGGCAACTTCGAGACCAGCGTCGTCGCAAACGAGTTCTACACGCAGAGCTTCCAGCAGTTCAACTTCGGCCTGGGAGCTGCTCTCGCGGTGATCCTGTTCATCATTGTCGTCCCCGTCATCATCTATCAGGTGCGTCAGCTTCGCCTCTCGGAGGAGATCCGATGACAACGACTCCGCCCGCCCCCGTCGTGACCGAGACGCCCGTCAAGGGAATTCGCAAACTCTCGAAAGCCGAGCAACGCGCGGCTGAGGCCAAGACGAAGCTGACCTCGCCGTGGGCGACGGGCATCGCCCTGGTGATGGCTTTCATCTGGACCATCCCGACCCTGGGCCTGCTCATCACCTCGGTCCGGCCGCAGGAGTCGATCCAGACCAGCGGGTGGTGGACGTGGTTCACCAATCCCGAGTTCACGCTGGAGAACTACGACGAAGTGCTGTACGGCAGCTCGACCGGGTTCTCGACGTACTTCGTCAACTCGATCGTCATCACCCTCCCGGCTGTCGTCATCCCGATCACCATCGCGTTGCTGGCGGCGTATGCGTTCGCGTGGATCGACTTCCGCGGTCGCGACCTGCTGTTCGTGGCAGTGTTCGCGCTGCAGATCGTCCCGCTGCAGGTGACCCTCATCCCGCTGCTGACCATCTACGTGGATCTGGGGCTGGCCGGGTCGTTCTGGACCGTGTGGCTGTCGCACTCGATCTTCGCGTTGCCGCTGGCGATCTTCTTGTTCCACAACTTCATGAAGGACATCCCACGGTCGCTCGTCGAGGCGGCTCGGGTCGACGGCGCAGGGCACGTCCGGATCTTCTTCCAGGTGCTCCTGCCGCTGCTCGTGCCGGCCATCGCGGCCTTCACGGTCTTCCAGTTCCTGTGGGTGTGGAACGACCTCCTCGTTGCGCTCACCTTCGCGGGGGGGACGCCGAACGTTGCTCCGCTGACCGTCCGGCTGGCTGATCTCTCCGGGACACGCGGCCAGGACTGGCACCTGCTGTCCGCGGGTGCGTTCGTGGCCCTGATCGTGCCGCTGATCGTGTTCCTGTTCGGGCAGCGCTACTTCGTCCGAGGCCTGCTCGCCGGCGGCGTCAAGGGCTGACCCGCCGGCCGGCCCCGGCGCCGTTGATCACGCTAGGTACCCAAGTGGGTGCTTGACGGGGTGGATTCACCCCGTCAAGCACGCACTCGCCTCGTCAGGGACGCGTCAACGGCTCGGCCGGCGGGCCCCCACACCAGTCAGGCGCCGCGGCGGCGGGCGATCTCGGCGGCCAGCCAGCGGTAGGACGCCTTGGGGCGGCGCTCCTGGGTGTCCGGGTCGACCTCGACCACACCGAAGCGCTGCGTGTAGCCCATGGCCCACTCGAAGTTGTCCAGCAGCGACCACAGGGTGTACGTCCTCAGGTCGACACCGCGATCGCGGGCCTGGTCGACGACCGCGAGGTGCCGCCTGAGGTAGTCGATCCGGTCCTGATCGTCGACGGACCCGCTGGCATCCCGCACCGTGTCGGGGTAGGCGGCGCCGTTCTCGGTGATGTGCAGCGGCATCCCGGGGTCCCACACCCGCAGCCGCTCCAGCAGGTCGCCCAGCGCCGACGGCTCGACTTCCCAGCCCATCGTGGTCAGCTGCCCGCGGGGGGTGGGCGAGAACGAGCCGACGCCGGGGAACGCGGCCGGCTCGCGCCCCGGACCACCCTCGCCGGGGCCCTCGGACCCGATGCGCAGCGGTGAGTAGTAGTTGATGCCCAGCCAGCCTGCCGAGCCCGTGATGGCCCGCAAGTCGCCGTCCTGGACGACGGACGGGTCAGCGAGAACCGGAGCCAACTCGACAACCAGGTCGGGGTAGCGGCCGTCGCGCAGCGCGTCGAGCCACAGCGCGTTGTGCTGGGCATCGATCAGCTCGCCGGCGTCGAACGCGTCCTCGTCGTCCACCAGGACGCTGGTCAGGTTGAGCACGATGCCCACGTCCGCGTCCGGCTGTGCGGCCCGCAGCGCCTGCCCAGCCCAGGCGTGGCCCAGCAGCAGGTGGTGCACGGCCCGGAAGGCCGACTCTGACTCGGAATCGTGGCGTCCCGGAGCATGCACACCCGCGGCGTAGCCCAGGAAAGCCGACACCCATGGCTCGTTGAGGGTGGCCCAGCGCGCCACCCGGTCGCCTAGCCGCTCGTGGACGATGGCCGCGTACTCGGCGAACCGGGCCGCGGTGTCCCGCGCCGGCCACCCGCCGGCGTCCTCGAGCGGCTGCGGCAGGTCCCAGTGGTAGAGCGTGACGTGAGCGTCCATGCCGCGCTCGAGCAGGCCGTCGACGACCCGGTCGTAGTGGTCGAGCCCCCGCGGCTCCACCGGGCCGCTTCCGGTGGGCTGCACCCGTGGCCAGGAGATCGAGAACCGGTAGGCGTCCACACCCAGCCCGGCGAGCAGGTCGGCGTCCTGCGGCCACCGGCGGTAGGAGTCGCAGGCCACCGCCGCGTCCGAGCCGTCGAGGATCCGGCCGGGCTGGGCGCAGAAGGTGTCCCAGATCGAGACGCCGCGACCGTCGGCGGACAGCGAGCCCTCGATCTGGAACGACGACGTCGCGGCGGCGAACTGCAGCCGGTCGGCACCGGTCACGGGGTGACCGACATCGCGCGAAGCACCCGGTCACCGAGCTCGCGGTCACCCTCGACGTCGACCGACAGAGCCTCGACGGGCCGACGTCCGCCACAGGCGAGGACGAAGTCGTCCACGGACATGCTCAGCCGGGCTGTCGGCTCACCACCCAGCGAGTCGGTGACCCGGGCGCGCCCGTCGTCGTCCATCCGCACCGCCGTCTCCTCGGTGCCGCTCGGCCCGGACACCACGACCGCCACGCTCGACCCCGGGACGGGCCTGACCCGCTTGCCCACGACGAACGGCAGCGCGGCGCGGAACGTCGCCAGCGTCACGAACGCACCGGGGGAGTCCCAGCCGCCCGGCCGGTCCAGGGCGCGTCGGATGTCCTGCTCGTGCATCCAGTAGTCGATGACCCGGTCGCGCAGCAGGGCGTCCCAGGTGATCCCCGGACGCGGGAACGACTCCGGCACGAGTGCGGGCTCGTCCGCGGCCAGCACCTTCCGCAGCCCGGCGACAGCCTGGGCGAGCTCCTCGACCAGCTCCTCCCGCGAGCGTCCCCGCCGGGCCACCACCCCGCGCTCGGTGTAGGCCCGGAACGGGTTGTCGCGGGCGTCCGGAGGGATCTTGTCGATGTCGGCGAGCACCGGCTCGTTCCCGGCGAGGTCGGAGTCCAGCGCGGCCAGGTGGGCCAGCACGTCACCGACCGCCCACCCGGGCAGATCGGTGGCCGCAGCCAGGGCGGCGTCATCGAGCGTGCCCGCAAGATCGAGGATGGCCTGGGCGCTGGCCGACCAGGCGTCCACGAGGGGACGCAGCGTGCCGTCGCTGTCGGAAGTGGTCATGACCAGGCACGCTACTGCCATGGCCCGGATCCGAGCCCCTGAACTCGTCGGCCGAGGCTGGGTCGGGGTGGAGTCGCACCTGAGCCTCGCCGACCTGCGCGGCCGTTTCGTGCTGATCGACTTCTGGACGTTCTGCTGCATCAACTGCCTGCACGTGCTGGACGAGCTCCGCCCGCTGGAGGAACGCTGGAGCCACGTCCTCACCGTCGTCGGCGTGCACTCGCCGAAGTTCAGCCACGAGGCCGAGCCGGGCACGCTGGCCGACGCGGTCGCGCGGTACGGGGTCACCCATCCGGTGCTGGACGATGCAGACATGACGACCTGGCAGGCCTACGCCGCGCGGGCCTGGCCGACGCTCGTGCTGATCGACCCAGAGGGGTTCGTCGTCTCCCAGTACGCCGGGGAGGGGCATGCCCACGCCATCGACGCACTGCTCGCCGAGCTCGTGCCGCAGGCGCAGCGGCGGGGCACGCTGCGCACCGGTGGAGGCCCGCCCGTGACCCCGGCCCCGGCGTCGAGCGGGCTGCTGTTCCCCAGCGCGCTGCTCGGCCTGCCCGACGGCCACTGGCTGGTCAGCGACACCGCGCACCACCGCCTGGCCGTCCTCGATGCTGACGCCGAGCAGATCGTGGCCCGCATCGGGACGGGGGTCCGGGGGCATCGGGACGGGGCCCCGTCCGATGCCCAGCTCAACGAGCCGGAGGGGCTGTGCCTGCTGCCGCCGGACGTCGCCCGGGCCGTCGGCTACGACGTGGTCGTCGCGGACTCGGTCAACCACGCGCTGCGCGGCCTGCGGCTGGCCGACTGGTCCCTGCGCACCGCGGCGGGCACCGGACGGCCGTGGAACCCGACCGACACGACGTCGCTGTCCTCGCCGCGCGACGTCGCCTGGTGGGACGGGCGGGTCTGGGTCGCCATGGCGGGGATCCACCAACTGTGGACCTTCGACCCCGTCCTCGGCTCCGCCGGGCCGGTCGCCGGGACCCGCACGGAAGGATTGCGGGACGGACCGCTGGACGAGGCGTGGTTCGCCCAGCCCTCGGGGCTTGCCCCGGACGCCGAACGGTTGTGGGTGGTCGATGCCGAGACGTCGGCCCTGCGCTACGTCCAGGACGGAGCCGTGCACACCGTCGTTGGGACGGGCCTGTTCGACTTCGGGTTCCGCGACGGTGGACGCCAGCGTGCCCGGCTGCAGCATCCGCTCGGGGTGACGTCGCTCCCGGACGGGACGGTCGCGGTGTGCGACACCTACAACGGCGCGATCCGGGTGTTCGACCCTCCCCCGGGGGAGATGACCACACTGGCCACCGGGCTTGCAGAGCCGTCGAACGCCGCCGCCGTCGGCGGGTTGTTGCTGGTCGTGGAGTCCGCCGCGCACCGCGTCGTCGCCGTCCCGCTGGATGCGCGGGCGCAGGCGCCAGACACCGCCGAGTCGTCCGAGCGTCCCCCGACATCGATCGCGCCCGGACGGATCAGGCTGGTCGTGTCGTTCGTCCCCGCACCCGGGCAGCGGCTTGACGAGCGCTACGGCCCCGCCACCCGGCTGACCGTGTCGGCAACACCCGCGGCGCTGCTGCGCGGCGGTGACGGAGCCGGGCCAGACCTCGAGCGTGACCTCGACGTCGACCCATCGGTCGGGGGTGGGGTGCTGCACGTGACCGCCACCGCGGCGTCCTGCGACGAAGGCCCTGGCGAGGGGGCGGCGTGCCACCTTCACCAGCAGGACTGGGGGATCCCGGTGCGTGTGGACCCCGACGCGTCCGATGTGCTCGCCCTCGCCCTCGGCGGTACAGAGACGGCGAGCGTGGGCTAACTACCAGCCGGTCCCGCGTCAGGCCTGAGAGTCGTTCTCGTCCGGTGC
>CAYHHE010000104.1:0-7510 GCA_964356295.1 uncultured Actinomycetes bacterium
CGGGCTCCTCCTCGGCCTCGCCGCGGTACTCCGCGACCGCCTCCCCCACCATCCGCACGTACAGGTCGAAGCCGACGTCGGCGATCTGCCCGGACTGCTCGGCTCCGAGCAGGTTGCCGGCACCGCGGATCTCCAAGTCCTTCATCGCCACCTGCATGCCCGCGCCGAGCTCGGTGTGCTGGGCGATGGTGGACAGCCGCTCATGCGCGGTCTCGGTCATCGGCTGGTCCCGTGGGTAGAGGAAGTAGGCGTAGGCGCGCTCGCGGCCGCGTCCGACCCGTCCGCGCAGCTGGTGCAGCTGGGCCAGCCCGAGCATGTCGGCCCGGTCGACTATGAGGGTGTTGGCATTGGCGATGTCCAGCCCGGTCTCGACAATCGTGGTGCACACCAGCACATCGGCGCGGCGCTCCCAGAAGTCGACGATCACCTGCTCGAGGACGTGCTCGTTCATCTGCCCGTGGGCCACCGCGATACGCGCCTCGGGGACCAGGTCGCGCAGCCGGGCCGCGGCCTTCTCGATGGTGGCCACCCGGTTGTGCACGAGGAAGACCTGCCCCTCGCGCAGCAGCTCGCGGCGGACGGCCGCGGTCAGCTGCTTCTCCTCGTAGGGGCCCACGTAGGTGAGCACCGGGTGGCGCTCCTCCGGCGGGGTCATGATCGTGGACATGTCGCGGATCCCGGTGATCGACATCTCCAGGGTCCGCGGGATCGGGGTGGCCGACATGGTGAGCACGTCGACGTTGGCCCGCAGGTGCTTCAGGCGCTCCTTGTGCTCCACCCCGAAGCGCTGCTCCTCGTCCACGATCACCAGCCCCAGGTCGCGGAACCGCACGTCCCCGGTGAGCAGCCGATGGGTGCCGATGACCACGTCGACCGTCCCGTCGGCCACCCCGGCCCGCACCGCCTCGGCCTCGGCGTCGGTCTGGAACCGCGACAGCGCCCGCACCACCATCGGGAACGGGGCGTAACGCTCGGAGAAGGTCTGCAGGTGCTGCTGCACCAGCAGCGTGGTGGGCACCAGCACCGCGACCTGCGACCCGTCCTGCACGGCCTTGAACGCGGCCCGGACGGCTATCTCGGTCTTGCCGTACCCGACGTCGCCGCAGATCACCCGGTCCATCGGGACGGGGCGCTCCATGTCGCGCTTGACCTCGTCGATCGTCGAGGCCTGGTCGGGGGTCTCGACGAACGGGAAGGCGTCCTCGAGCTCGCGCTGCCACGGCGAGTCCGGGCCGAACGCTCGGCCCGGGGCGGACTGGCGCGCCGCGTACAGCTTGATCAGCTCGGCGGCGATCTCCCGTACCGCCCTGCGGGCCCGGCCCTTGCGCTTGGCCCAGTCGGCCCCGCCGATGCGGTCCAGCGCCGGGGAGTCGCCGCCGACGTAGCGGGTGACCTGCTCGAGCTGGTCGGTGGGGACGAACAGCCGGTCCGGCGGCTGGCCGCGCTTGCCCGGCGCGTACTCGACCACGAGGTACTCCCGCACCGCGCCACCGACGCTGCGCTGGGTCATCTCGACGTAGCGGCCCACACCGTGCTGGTCGTGCACGACGAAGTCGCCCGGCTGCAGCGTCAGCGGGTCGACCTGGTGGCGGCGCCGGCTGGGCATCGGCGCCCCGTCCCGCCCGCCGGCCGGGTCGCGTCCGGTGACGTCCCGCTCGGTGAGGACGGCGAGGCGGGACGTCGGGTCGACGAACCCGGACGCCAGCCGCCCCGAAGACACGTGGACGACCGGGTCGGGGCCGAGCGCGCAGTCGCGACGGGCCGGGATCCCGTTCTCGGCCAGCACCTCCCGCGCCCGATCGACGGTGCCCTGCCCCGCGGCCAGCAGCACCGCCGCCCAGCCGTCGTCGAGCCAGCCGCGCAGCCGGGTCGTCGCGGCCTCGGTGTCGCCGCGGAACGAGGGGGCGGGCTGCCAGCGCAGGCTCATCGACGGCACGCCGTCGCCGGGCTCGCCGGGTACGCCCGGCTCGGTGGGTTGGGCGGGCTCGGCGGGCTCGCTCGGCGCGGTGGCGTCGTCGGCCTCGAACGGGCTGGTCGACCACCACGCCTGGCCGAGCGCCAGCGCGTGGGCGCGCACCTGCGAGAGCGATCGGAAGGAGGCCCCCGCGACGTCCAGCGGTGCCCGTCCCCCTTCAGCGGCAGCCGACCAGGTGGCCTCGCGGAACTCCGAGTCGGTGGCTGCCAGGTCGTGCGCCCGGCGGCGGACCCGTTCGGGGTCGCAGACGAGCACCAGAGTGTGCGGCGGCAGCACGTCCAGCAGCAGCTCCATGCGGTCCAGCAGCACCGGGGCGAGGCTCTCCATGCCCTCCACGGCGATGCCGTGCCCGATCTTGGCGAGCAGGTCGGCCAGCTCAGGGTGCGCGCCCGCCAGCGCAGCTGCCCGCCCCCGGACGGCGTCGGTCAGCAGCAGCTCCCGGCAGGCGGGGGCGTAGACCTCGCCCACCAGCTCCAGCGAGCGCTGGTCGGCGACCGCGAACGCGCGGATCTCGGCCACCTCCTCGCCCCACAGCTCGACCCGGCGCGGGTGGTCGTCGGTGGGCGCGAAGATGTCGACCAGGCCGCCGCGCACGCTGAACTCGCCGCGCCGCTCGACCATGTCCACCCGGGTGTAGCCGGCGCCGGTGAGGCTGCGGGCCAGGTCGTCGAGCTCGACCTCGGAGCCGACCCGCAGGTGGACCGGTGGCACCTCGCCCAGCCCGCTGGCCTGCGGCTGCAGCACCGCGCGGACAGGGGTGACGACGACGGACGGGCGTCCGCGGCCGTCCGAGTCCGGGTCGGGGTGGGCGAGACGACGCAGCACTGCCATCCGCCGGCCGACCGTGTCGCTGCGCGGGGAGAGCCGCTCGTGCGGCAGGGTCTCCCAGGCCGGGTACAGCGCCACCTCGTCGGGCTCGAGCACGTCGCCCAGCTCGGCGGCGAGGTCCTCGGCCTCTCGTCCGGTGGCCGTGACGAGGAGCACCGGACGGGCAGCGCCGGGGGTGGGGGCCGCCAGCGCTGCGGCGAGCAGCGCGCGGGCCGAGGCCGGCGCGGTGACGTCCAGCGCCGGGAGGTCGGCGCGGGTGGCGTGCGTGACGACCTCGCGTAGCGCGGCGGACCCGGTCAGCAGCCGGTCGAGCACCGCGGACAGCGGCCGACTCTCCGCCTGCGTCGGGGGCACGGGCACGGTGGCGTCTCCTCGGGATCGAGCCGGCGGGTCAGCAGTTGTAGGCGTTCTGGGCCCGCTCGAGCCCATCGAGGACGAGGGCCTCGGTGGCGTCGGCGGCCCGCTCGACGACCAGGGGCAGGTGCTCGCGCTCGGCGGCGCTGAACGGCCGCAGGACGAAGTCTGCCGGGTCCATCCGCCCGGGTGGGCGCCCGATCCCCACCCGCACCCGCAGGAAGTCCCCGCTGCCCAGCGCCTGACGCACGCTGCGCAGCCCGTTGTGCCCGTTGTCCCCGCCGCCGAGCTTGAGCCGCAGGCTCTCGAACGGGAGGTCCAGCTCGTCGTGGATGACGACCGTCTGCTCCAGCGGCACGTCGAAGTAGTCCACCAGGGACGCCACCGGTCCGCCAGAGGTGTTCATGTAGGAGCGCGGACGGGCAAGCACCGTCCGGACACCGGGCAGGGCTCCCAGCCGCGTCTCGGCCACGTCGGCCCGGCCGCGGCGGTGCGCCGTCAGACGCGACCCGGTTCGTCCGGCCAGCACGTCCAGCACCATCGCGCCGACGTTGTGGCGGGTGGTGGCGTAGTCCGGTCCGGGGTTGCCGAGCCCCACGACCAGCCAGGGAAGGCTCAGGCCTACTCGCTCTCGGCCGGCCCACCCGCGGCAGCCGCTGGGCCACCGGCCTCCGGCGCAGCCTCGGCGGCCTCCTCACCCTCGCCGACCACCTCGCCCTCAGCCTTCTCCACCTGAGGCGCGCTGACGACCACGACGGCCGAGTCCGGGTCGGTGACCAGCTCGACCCCGTCCGGGAGCGCGATCTCGCCCGCGGTGACGGTCGACCCGGCGGGCATGCCGTCGACGGCGACGGTGACCGAGGGCGGCAGGGCGGTGGCGTCGGCTCGCACCGACAACGTCGCCTGCTCGATGGTGAGTACGGCGCCGGCGTCGGCCTCTCCCTCGGTGTGCACCGGGATGTCGACGACGACCTTCTCGCCTCGACGCACCAGGATGAGGTCGACATGCTCGATGCTGCCCCGCAGCGGGTCGCGCTGGATGGCCTTGGGCAGGGCGAGCTGGGGGGAGTCGCCCTCGATCTGCAGGGTCAGCAGCACGTTGGGCTGCTTGAGGGCCAAGGCGGTGTCGTGCCCGGGTAGCGCGAGGTGCACCGGATCGTGGCCGTGCCCGTACAGCACGGCCGGGATCTGGTGGTCGCGGCGCAGGCGCCGGGAGGGCCCCTTGCCGAACTCCGTGCGCCGGGTGGCGGACAACGTGACGTCGCTCATCGTTCCTCGCTCGTGAGGTGATCGGTGTGACCGGCCCAGACGAAGGCCGTCACGGCGAGGGCCGCAATGGACCCGCCGCGTCGATCACGGTGCGCGCCGCACCCTCGCCGAGGTGCTACCAGGGTATCTCAGCAGCCGCTGTCGCTCAGACCTGACCGTCGAACAGGCTGGTGACCGACCCGTCCTCGAAGACCTCACGGATCGCTCGGGCGATGAGCGGGGCGATGGACAGCACGGTCAGCCGGTCGAACCGGCTCTCCGGGGGGATGGGCAGGGTGTCGGTGACGACGACCTCGTGGATCCGGGAGTTCTTCAGCCGGTCCACGGCCGGCCCGGACAGCACCGCGTGGGTGGAGGCGACCAGCACCTCCTCAGCCCCGGCCTCGTACAGGGCCTCCGCGGCTTGGGTGATGGTCCCGGCGGTGTCGATCATGTCGTCGACGATGAGACAGGTGCGGCCGTCGACATCCCCGACGACCTCGTGGACCTTGACCCGGTTGGCTACGTCCGGGTCGTGGCGCTTGTGGATGATCGCCAACCCGGCTCCGAGTCGGTCGCTCCACACGTCGGCCACCCGCACCCGGCCGGCGTCCGGGGACACCACGGTCATCCGACGGGTGTCGTAGTTCTCCATGATGTGCGTGGCCAGCACCGGCAGCGCCCACAGGTGGTCGACCGGGCCGTCGAAGAACCCCTGGATCTGCGCGGTGTGCAGGTCGACGGCCATCAGCCGGTCGGCGCCGGCCGCCTTGAACAGGTCGGCCATGAGGCGTGCCGAGATGGGCTCGCGGCCACGGTGCTTCTTGTCCTGGCGGGCGTAGCCGTAGAAAGGCGTGACGACCGTGATGCGCTTGGCCGAGGCGCGCTTGAGCGCGTCCACCATGATGAGCTGCTCCATGATCCACTCGTTGACCGGCGTGGGGTGCGACTGGATGACGAACGCGTCGCAGCCACGCACGCTCTCCTCGAAGCGGATGTAGAGCTCGCCGTTGGCGAAGGTCATGAACTTCGTCGGGATTGGGGTGACCCCGAGGTCGGCAGCCACCTCATCGGCGAGGTCGGGATGTGCCCGTCCGGAGAAGAGCATCAGGGTCTTCTTGCCGGTGGTCCTGATGTGCGCCATTAGGCCCTCCCCTCGCCGCCGCCTGCAGTCTGCCCGACCTGGCCACGTGGGTCGGAGGGCGGGGCGCCCGGTGGTGCGGGCGTGGCCGGTGGGACTGCCCCGTCCGCGCTGGCCGCATCGGCCGCCGTCGCCTTCTCGGCCCGCGCGGCCGCCTCTGCGGCGGCGGTGCCGGACCGGCGACGACGCACCCAGCCCACGATGTTGCGCTGTCGGCTGCGTCCGACGGCCATCGCACCCGGCGGGACGTCCTCGGTGATCACCGAGCCGGCAGCCGTGTACGCGCCGTCCCCCACCGTCACCGGTGCGACGAGCATGGTGTCGCTGCCGATGCGGACGTGGTCACCGACGACGGTCTGGTGCTTGGCGATACCGTCGTAGTTGACCACGACGGTGGCCGCACCGATGTTGGACCGCTCCCCGATCGTGGCGTTCCCCACGTAGGACAGGTGCGGCACCTTCGAGCCGGGCCCGACGGTAGAGGCCTTGATCTCCACGAACGCCCCGGCCTTGGCTCCCTCGGCGAGGACGGCGCCGGGACGCAGGTAGGTGAACGGACCCACCTGGGCCCGCGGGCCGATCCGCGCGCCGGTGGCGTGGGTACGCAGCACGGTGGCCCCGGCCTCGACCACGGTGTCGGCCAGCGAGGTGTCCGGGCCGACGGTCGCGCCCTGCGCGATGGACGTGGACCCGGACAGGTGCACCCCGGGCAGCAAGGTGACATCGGGCTCGAGCGTCACGCCAACGTCGATCCAGGTGGTCGCTGGGTCGACGACGCTCACCCCGGCCCGCATCCAGCCCTCGATGGTGCGACGGTTGAGCTCGCGGCCGAGCGCTGCGAGCTGTACCCGGTCGTTGACCCCTTCGGTCTGCACGGTGTCGTCCAGGCCGAGCGTTGTCACGGTGAGCCCGTCCGCGTGGACGAGCTGCACCACGTCGGTGAGGTATACCTCGCCCTGGTCGTTGTCGCTGTCGAGTCGGGACAGGTAGCCGCGCAGCGCCTCGGCGTCGAAGGCGTAGATGCCGGAGTTGATCTCGCGGATCCGCTGCTGCTCCTCGGTGGCGTCGCGTTGCTCGACGATCGCCACGACCTGCCCGTCGGTGTCCCGGACGATACGTCCGTAACCGGTGGGGTCGGCCAGGTCGGCGGTCAGTACGGTGGCCGTCGCGGCGTTCTCCTCGTGGTGGCGGACCAGGGCGGCCAGGGTGTCGGTGGACAGCAGCGGGACGTCCCCGTAGGTCACCACGACCGTCCCCGCCCCGATCTCGACCTGGGCGAGGGCGCACTCCACCGCGTGTCCGGTGCCGCGCTGCTCGTCCTGCATGGCCACTGTCGCCTGCGGGGCGATCTGGGCGAGGTGCTCGGTGACGAGGTCGCGGCCGTGCCCGACAACGACCACCAGGACGTGCGGGGCCAGTCCCTCGGCGGTTGCGACCGCGTGCCCGAGCAGTGACCGGCCGCCGATGCCGTGCAGCACCTTCGGGACGGTGGACCTCATCCGGGTGCCCTCCCCGGCCGCCAGCACGACCACCGCGGCGGGACCAGCAGTCACATCGTCCTCGCTTCGGTTGGGGAACCCCGGAAGGGGCCACGATAGCCAGCCCGTGGCGCCGACCCGACGCTCCCGGGAGAGGACTCGAACCCCTACTAGCGAGACCAAAACACGCTGTGCTGCCGCTTACACCACCCGGGACAGCGAGATCCAGTGTTGCACTGACCAGTGCTCATCCTTGGTGGCGGCGGCAACCTCGACCAGTCACCGCCACCGCAGACACTCCGGTTCCTCGCCCTAGATCCGTCGAACGCAGGATTGAGGAGGATCGGACCGTGACTACTTTGCCTATTATGTGCGGGATCGTCGGGTACGCCGGGCACCGACCGGCTGGTGAGGTGGTCCTGGGTGCGTTGCGGCGGTTGGAGTACCGCGGCTACGACTCCGCCGGCATCGCCGTCGTCGGGTCGG
>CAYHHE010000105.1:0-7108 GCA_964356295.1 uncultured Actinomycetes bacterium
AGCCGGCTGTCAAGCCTGGTCAACCACCGCGACGGTGACTCGCGGGCCTGGCTAGGGTCCCGGGTCATGGAGTTCCGACACCTGGGCCGGTCCGGCCTGAAGATCAGCGAGATCACCTACGGGAACTGGATCACCCACGGCGGTCAGGTCGACGACGGCACGGCACAGGCGTGCGTGCGTGCCGCCCTGGACGCGGGCATCACGTCCTTCGACACCGCCGACGTCTACATGAACGGGGCCGCCGAGGAGGTACTCGGCCGGGCGCTGTCGGGAGAGCGGCGGGAGTCGCTGGAGATCTTCACCAAGGTGTTCTGGCCGACCGGGCCGAAGGGCCCCAACGACTGCGGGCTGAGCCGCAAGCACATCCGCGAGTCGATCGACGCCTCGCTGCGACGGCTGCGCACCGACTACGTCGAGCTGTACCAGGCCCACCGGTTCGACGTCGAGACCCCGCTCGAGGAGACGATGCAGGCCTTCGCCGACGTCGTCCGGGCCGGCAAGGCCCTCTACATCGGGGTGTCGGAGTGGACCGCCGAGCAGATCCGCGCCGCCGCAGCGCTGGCGCGCGAGCTGAAGGTGCCGTTGGTCTCCAGCCAGCCGCAGTACTCGATGCTGTGGCGGGTCATCGAGGCCGAGGTGGTGCCCGCCTGCCGGGAGGAGGGCCTGTCGCAGATCGTGTGGTCACCGGTCGCGCAGGGTGTGCTCGCCGGCAAGTACGCCCCGGGAGAGGAGCCCCCGGCCGGGTCACGAGCCACCGACACCGCGGGCGGGGGCGCTGCCTTCGTCAAGGGCTGGATGTCCGATGAGGTCCTCACCCGGGTGCAGGGGCTGCGGATCATCGCCGACCATGCGGGCCTGACGATGGCCCAGCTCGCGGTCGCCTGGGTCCTGCAGAACGACAACGTGGCAGCGGCCATCATCGGCGCCTCCCGCCCGGAGCAGGTGGCCGAGAACGTCAGGGCATGCGGGGTGCGGCTGGACGCCGACACGATGGCTGCCATCGACTCCGCGCTGGCCGGCGTGGTGGTCAGCGACCCGGGCCGCACCGCAGCGATGGCACCGAGGAGGCGTCCGAGCTGACCGGGCGGTGCGCGGCGTCCGCGCTAGTGGTCGGCCGGCGGGTGCAGGCTCATCGGCCCGTAGACCTTGCGATCGCCCTCGAACAGGCTCACCTGATCCACCCCGGCGTCCAGCAGCTCGCGCCAGGACTCGCCGATGAACGTCTCCGCCTCGGCCTGATTGGGGAACGTCCCGGGCGCAGGCGCCGACGCCGCAGGCTCCGACCCGTCCGCGCGCATGTACGACCATCGCCAGGTTCCACTTGCTGCCACGGCGAGCAACCTAACGATGCCCGGCTGTGCGTGCCCACCCGGCATGCTCGCGCGCGCCTGCGGTGCTGGTGAGGCGGCACGGTGGACGTCGTCCTGCTCGGGTCCGGTGCGGCCGACGGGTGGCCCAACCCGTTCTGCGGCTGCGCGTCCTGCCGCGCGCAGCGCACCAGCGGGGCGCGCCGGGTCAGCACCGCCGCGCTGGTCGACGACGTGCTGCTGCTCGACCTCGGGCCCGACACGGCGCGCCAGGCCGACAGGCTCGACCGGCGGCTGGAGCGGGTGCGCCACGTCCTGGTCACCCATGCGCACCCTGACCACTGCGACCCGGCGAGTCTGCTGTGGCGGCAGTGGGCGGGGGTGTCCGGCCCGCTGGAGGTGGTGGGGCCGGGCTCGGTGATCGCCTTGGTGCGTGCCTGGGTAGGCGAGGACCCCACCCTGCGGCTGCGGGAGGCCTCCCCCGGTGAGTCGTTGACCCTGGGCGAGTACACCGTGCGCCCGATGGCCGCCGCGCACGAGGTCGAGTGCCTGCTGTACGAGGTCACCGACTCCGACGGGGTGCGGCTGCTGTACGCGACGGACACCGGTCCACTTCCCGAGCCCACCCTGGACGCGCTCGCGGGTGCGCCGCTGGACCTGCTGCTGCTCGAGGAGACCTTCGGCACCCGCACCGCGCACGGCACGGGTCACCACGACCTGGCGAGCTTCCCGGCGACGTTGGCCCGGCTGCGGGCCGCGGGCGCTGTCACCGCCACGACCGAGGTCGTCGCGGTCCACCTCGGTCACCACAACCCGCCGGAGCCGGAGCTGGCTGGTCTGCTCTCCGGCTGGGGCGCGCGCGCCGGGCAGGACGGGATGCACCTGACGGTGCCACGACCCCTGCCGGCCGATCCGCTGCCGGCCGATCCGCTGCCGGCCGAGGGGAGCGCCGGGCAGGCCGGTCAGCGCACGCTGCTGCTCGGCGGGGCCCGCTCGGGCAAGAGCCGAGCCGCCGAGGCGATGCTGGCCGCCGAGCCGGAGGTGGTCTACCTCGCCACCGCTGCACAGTCGGCCGACGACCCTGACTGGGCGGCCCGGGTGACCGCCCACCGGCAGCGGCGACCGTCGCGGTGGACGACGGTGGAGAGCACCGACGTCGCCGGAGTTCTCGACCGGCCGGGCCCACCCGTCCTGGTGGACTGCCTGACGCTGTGGCTGACGAGCGTGCTGGACCGGGTGCAGGCCTGGGACGAGGCCCGATGGTCCGCGCAGGGCCGGGACGAGGTGCGGGCAGAGATCGACACCCTGGTGGCGGCATGGCGGCGGACGTCCCGCACGGTCGTGGCAGTGAGCAACGAGGTCGGCTCGGGGGTGGTCCCGCAGACGTGGTCGGGCCGGTTGTTCCGCGACGAGCTCGGGCGCCTCAACCGGCTGGTGGCGGCCGAGTCCGACCGGGTCGACCTCGTGGTCGCCGGCCGGCGGCTGCCGCTGCGTCCCGGGCTGGGGATGCAGTGACTGGCCCCGACCTGGCCGAGCTCGCCGCATCGATGCCCAGCCCGGACCCCGAGCAGCGCCGTGCTGCGCTGGCGCGGTGGGACCTGCTGGCCAAGCCGCCCGGGTCGCTGGGCCGCCTCGAGGAGCTCGGCGCGTGGGTGTGTGCGACGCAGGGTCGATGCCCGCCGCAGCCGCTGGACGACGTGGCTGTGGTGGTGTTCGCCGGGGACCACGGGATTGCCTCCCAGGGCGTGTCCGCGTACCCCAGCGACATCACTGCGGCGATGGTGCGGACGTTCGTCGCCGGCGGGGCAGCGGTCAACGTGCTGGCCCGCCTGGTGGGTGCCGAGGTCAGGGTGCTCGACATGTCGGTGGACGCGGACCTGTCCGACCTCGGGCCAGGCGTCGTGGGGCACAAGGTGCGCCGCGGCACCGAGCCCATCGACACCACCGACGCGATGACCCTGCAGGAGGCCGTCCAGGGGTTCCAGGCAGGCCGGGCGGTGGCCGACGAGGCCGTGGACTCCGGCGTCCAGCTGCTCGTCGTGGGCGACATGGGCATCGGGAACACCACCCCGGCCGCCGTGCTGACCGGACTGCTCACCCGCAGCGAGGTCGTCGACGTCGTTGGACGTGGCACCGGTGTGGACGACGCCGGCTGGATGCGCAAGGCCGCCGCGGTCCGCGACGCCATGTTCCGGGCGCGCGGGCGCACCGGGGACCCGATGGACCTGGTCGCCGCCGTGGGTGGCCCCGATCTGGCCGCGATGAGCGGGTTCCTCGTCCAGGCCGCGTGGCGGCGGACCCCCGTCGTGCTGGACGGCGTGGTCAGCGGGGCCGCGGCGTTGCTGGCCCAGCGGGTGTCGTTCAGGTCACCGCGCTGGTTCCAGGCCGGTCACCTCTCGGTGGAGCCGGCGCACGCCAAGGCCCTCGACCGGCTGGGCCTGGACCCGCTGGTGGAGGCGGGGATGCGTCTGGGTGAGGGGACCGGTGCCCTGGTGGCCATCCCCCAGGTGCGCGCAGCCGCAGCCCTGCTGGCCGAGATGTCCCTGCTCAGCGAGGTGGTCAGCCTGCAGGAGAGGTGATCACGAACGGAGGCTTGGTGACGACGAACCGTCCGGGACGACCCCGCACGTCCACCTCCACGACCTCCCCGTCACCGATGGCGGCAGCCAGCAGCGCCAGCCCGATCCCGACCCTGAGCGTGGGCGAGAAGGTGCCGCTGGTGACATACCCGATCTCGGCCCCCTCCGACGACCGCACGGTCATCCCCGGCCGCGGGATGGACCGGTCCTGCGCGAGCAGCCCACGCAGCAACCGCCGGGGGCCGGCGTCCCGCTCTGACTCGAGGGCCGCCTTGCCGACGAATGCGGGCTTGTCCCAGCCGACCGCCCAGCGCAGTCGTGCCTGCACGGGCGTGATGTCGCGCGACAGGTCCTGGCCGTGCAGCGGGTAGCCCATCTCGGTGCGCAGGGTGTCGCGGGCGCCCAGGCCGCAGGGCTGGATGCCCAGGGCGTCTGCGGCGTCGAGCAGGGCGTCCCACACGGCGCCGGCCCGCTCGGACTCCACCAGCAGCTCGTAGCCCCGCTCGCCGGTGTAGCCGGTGCGGCACACGGTCACCGGGACACCCCGCCAGGTGGCCTCGTGGAAGGCCATGTAGTCCAGGGAGGTCGCCAGGCCGATCGCGGACATGGCTGCGTCGCTCGACGGGCCCTGGACGGCGATGATCGCCACGTCGTGGTGCCGGTCGAGCACCTGCACGTCCGCAGGCGCGGTCACGCGCAGCCGGTCCGCCACTGCGGTCGCGTTGGCGGCGTTGGGCACCAGCCGCAGCCGACTGGGCGTATGCAAGTACACGATGAGGTCGTCCACGACCCCGCCGGTGTCGTCGCAGCACAGCGTGTACTGCGCCTGGCCGGGGCCGATCCGGCGCAGGTCGTTGGTGAGCACCTGGTCGACCAGGGCCGCCGCGTGCGGGCCGACCACGTCCAACGTGCCCAGGTGGCTCACGTCGAACACACCGACCCGCTGGCGGACTGCGGCGTGCTCCTCCACCACACCGCTGTACTGCAGCGGCATCTCCCAGCCGGCGAAGGGCGCCATCCGCGCCCCGAGAGCCACGTGACGGTCATGAAGGGGGGAGCGGTGCAGGTCCTCGGCCACGGGGCGCCACCCTACGACGTGCCCATGCGCGAATACGCTTCCCGCCCGTGACGGACTCCCTCCCCGGCCTCACCCTGACCGCGCTGCGCACGTCGGAGACGACCGCCGCGCAGACTCCCGCCGACGTCCTCGTGGTCGCCGTCCGACCCGACGGTTCGCAGGCCGGCGTCGAGGTGCTCGCCGAGGGGACCGGCCTTGCGGAGTCCGTCGTCGACACGCTCGCCCGGGACCTTCGCACGATCGGGGCGGGTGGGTCGGCGGACGAGACCACCCGGATGCTGGCCCCGGACGGGGTGAGCGCCGAGACTGTGCTGGCCGTCGGGATCGGCCGGCGAGACCCCGAGACCCCAGAGACCCTGCGGCGCGCGGCGGGGGCGGCGGCCAGGGCGCTCGCCGGCGTGGGCTCCGCCGTCCTCGCGCTGCCAGGTACCACGCCGGTGCAGTCGGCGGCCGCCGCCGAGGGCGCCTTGATGGGTGCCTACGCGTTCACCGGCTTCCGCTCCTCCCCCGATGCCGGCAAGGCCCCGCTGGCAGCGGTCGTCGTCGCGGGGCGCCTCGGCGACGCGCAGGATCGGCAGCTGGCTCGTGCCAGGGTGATCGCGGCGGCGGTCCACCGGGCCCGCGACTGGGTGAACACCCCTCCCGGGGACCTGACGCCAGCGGTGTTCGCCGACGACATCGCCGCGGCCGCGGCCGCGGTCGGGGTGGCGGTCGAGGTGCTCGACGAAGGTGCGCTGGCGCAGGCCGGGTACGGCGGCATCCTCGGGGTGGGCCGCGGATCGGCCCACCCGCCGCGGCTGGTGCGCCTGGCCTATCGCCCGGAGCAGGCGAGGGGGCACCTGGGAATCGTCGGCAAGGGCATCACCTTCGACTCCGGCGGGCTCTCGCTCAAGCCCGCCGAGGCCATGATCGGGATGAAGACCGACATGAGCGGGGCCGCCGCGGCTGTTGCGGCCGTCCTGGCCGCGGCCGAGCTCGCGCTCCCGGTCGCCGTCACGGTGTACGCGGCGCTGGCGGAGAACATGCCCTCGGGCACCGCCAGCAGGCCCCAGGACGTGCTGCGCATGTACGCCGGGACCACGGTGGAGGTGCTCAACACCGACGCCGAGGGGCGTCTGGTGATGGCCGACGCGCTGGCGCGCGCCGGCGAGGACGAGCCGGACCTGCTGGTGGACATCGCGACCCTGACCGGGGCATGCACGGTGGCGCTGGGAAACCGGGTGGCCGGACTCATCACCGATGACGAGTCAGCCGCCGACCGGGTGCGGGCCGCCGCGGACGCGGCCGGCGAGGCGGTCTGGCCGCTGCCCATCCCGGAGGAGATGCGCTCCAAGCTCGACTCGATGGTGGCCGACATCGCCAACGTGGGCAACCGCTTCGGCGGGGCGCTGCAGGCCGCGGCGTTCCTGCGGGAGTTCGTGCCCTCGGGCATCGCCTGGGCCCATCTGGACATCGCTGGTCCGGCCCGCAACCCCGACGCCCCGCATGGGTACACCCCCAAGGCAGGCACGGGCTTCGGCGTGCGCACCCTGGTGACCCTCGCCGAGCAGCTCGCCTGACCCCGCACGACCCGCCGGCCGAATCAGCCCTGGCGGGCGTTCCAGTCGCGCATGCGCTGCGGGTAGCCCACGACGGCAGCCTCGTAGACCGGCATCGCCAGCCGCTTGCCCAGGTCGCGGGCAGCGTCGGGGCTTGCGATGCGTCGCCGGGTCCACTCCCCGTCGCCGGCCACGAGCACCATGGTCGTGCCCGTCATGGGCGTCGTAGGCTCGACGAAGGCCTCGACGCCGCGACGGGTCCGGGCGAAGGCCTCGAGGTGCTCCAGATCGGCCCGGTCGGCGGCTCGGTCGAGGCTGCCGGGTGCCTGGGCGGGCTGGCTGCGCCGCCGCCAGAACGCCATCGATGTCCTTTCGCTCGCAGGGTTCTCCACCGTACCCGCAGTGCGCACCGTCTCGCCCGGGCTGGCCCTCCCGCCGGACGGGCCCGTCTGGCGATGCCTCGCCAGACGTCGGTGCCCGCCCGATTACGGCGGCAGGCTCTTCTCGGCGCGGCTAAGGTCCGTGACGGACAGGCAACCGAAGACGGGAGAACCCGGTGACGACCTTCGACATCGTCGTGCTCGGTGGTGGCAGCGGCGGCTACGC
>CAYHHE010000106.1:0-6933 GCA_964356295.1 uncultured Actinomycetes bacterium
ATCGCCATGACCAACACCTCCTTGGGGTGTGCTGTTCTGCGGCGGACGGCGCCGGCGTCAGCGGCCGTCCGCCGGTGTCTCCTGATGCTTACTTGCTCTCTTCTTCGTCGATGACCTCGAAGTCGCCGTCCTCGACGTTCTCGTCGGTCGTCGACTCGCCGCCACCCTCGCTGCCGCTCGCGGCCTGTTGCTGCTGGGCCTGCTGGTAGACGGCTTCGGCCAGCTTGTGCGAGGCCTGCATGAGGATCTCGGTCTTGGTCTTGATGAGCTCCTCGTCGTCGCCCTCGAGGGCGGTCTTGACCTCGGCGCCGGCGGCTTCGATATCGGCCTTGGTGGCCGCGTCGACCCTGTCGCCCATGTCGCGCAGCGACTTCTCGGTGCTGTAGACCAGGTTCTCGGCGTTGTTCTTGACGTCGGCCAGCTCACGGGCCTTCTTGTCTTCGTCGGCGTGCGACTCGGCGTCCTTCATCATGCGCTCGATGTCCTGCTCGCTGAGACCGCTGCTGGCGGTGATGGTGATCTTCTGTTCGTTGCCGGTACCGAGGTCCTTGGCGCTCACGTGCACGATGCCGTTGGCGTCGATGTCGAAGGTGACCTCGATCTGCGGGATGCCCCGTGGAGCCGGCGCGATACCGGTGAGCTCGAAGTTGCCCAGCGGCTTGTTGTCCCGGGCCATCTCCCGCTCGCCCTGGTAGACCTGGATCATCACCGACGGCTGGTTGTCCTCGGCAGTGGTGAACACTTCCGACCGCTTGGTCGGGATCGTGGTGTTCCGCTCGATGATCTTGGTCATGATGCCGCCCTTGGTCTCGATCCCAAGCGACAGCGGGGTCACGTCCAGCAGCAGGACGTCCTTGACCTCGCCCCTGAGTACCCCGGCCTGCAGGGCGGCACCAACCGCGACGACCTCGTCCGGGTTGACGCCCTTGTTGGGCTCCTTGCCGCCGGTGAGCTCGCGCACCACGTCTACCACCGCGGGCATCCGCGTCGAGCCACCGACCAGCACGACGTGGTCGATGTCCTTCAGGTCGATGCCGGCGTCGGCGATCACCTGCTTGAACGGTGCCTTCGTCCGATCGAGCAGGTCCCGGGTCATCGACTCGAACTGTGCCCGGGTCAGCGCCTGGTCGACGTGGATCGGGTTCTTCTCCGCGTCCTGCGCGATGTAGGGCAGCGAGACGCTGGTCTGGGTGGCACTGGAGAGCTCGATCTTGGCCCGCTCCGCGGCCTCGCGGATCCGCTGCATCGCGATCTTGTCCTTGGCCAGGTCCACGCCCTGCACCTTGCGGACCTGCTCGACCAGCCACTCCACGACACGGTCGTCCCAGTCGTCGCCCCCGAGGTGGTTGTCCCCGGAGGTGGCCTTGACCTCGACCACGCCCTCACCGATCTCCAGCAGCGACACGTCGAACGTGCCGCCACCGAGGTCGAAGACGAGGATCGTCTGCTCCTTCTCGCCCTTGTCCAGCCCGTAGGCCAGTGCCGCCGACGTCGGCTCGTTGACGATCCGCAGCACGTTCAGCCCGGCGATGTCCCCGGCCTCCTTGGTGGCCTGGCGCTGGGCGTCGTTGAAGTACGCCGGGACGGTGATGACCGCGTCGGTGATCGTCTCCCCGAGGTAGGCCTCCGCGTCCCTCTTGAGCTTCTGCAGCACCCGCGCCGAGATCTCCTGCGGGGTGTAGTCCTTGCCGTCGATGTTCTTCTTCCAGGACAGGTCACCCATGTGGCGCTTGATCGAGCGGATCGTCCGGTCGACGTTCGTGACCGCCTGGCGCTTGGCCACCTCCCCCACCAGCACCTCGCCGTTCTTCGCGAACGCGACGATGGACGGGGTCGTCCGCGCCCCCTCTGCATTCGCGATCACACTCGGCTCCCCACCCTCCAGCAGGGCCACCACCGAGTTCGTCGTCCCCAGGTCGATACCGACCGCTCGAGCCATGTGCAGGTCTCCTTGTCTGTGTGGCTCCGACGTGTCGTCGAGGCATGTCGTGGCAAGCGTCCACTCTGGCACTGCCAGCGTCGTCCGCAACGACGGTTCCGTCAATCTAGTTGAGTCTAGTGCACTCAACCGATGTGGGGGCCGGTCTGTTCCCGCCAGGTCCGCTCCGCGTGGTGTCGTCCACCCGCCCCGCCAAACGCCCCCGCCCCGCCAAACGCCCGCCGATCTTGACGTTACGACCGATTCCCTGGGCGATCTTGACGCTACGGCCGACCATCACCCGGGCATTCGGCGTTTCCGTCAAGATCGCGCCGGGTGGGCGGGCGCGCCCGGACGAGGGGCCGTGGGGACGGGGAGGTTTCTGCCTAGCCTTCGGCCTAGCGGACCGGGATGGGCGTGGCGTGCCAGATCCGGTCGAGGTAGTCCTTGATCGACCTGTCGGAGGAGAAGAAGCCGCACCGCGCCACGTTGAGGATGGCCGAGCGGGTCCAGGCCTCGCCGTCCTGGTAGGCCGCCTCGGCCTTCTCCTGAGCGTCCAGGTAGGAGCCGAAGTCGGCCAGCGCGAGGAACGGGTCTGAGTTGAGCAGCACGTCGACGACCTGCCCGAACGCTGCGGTGTCCCCGCCGGAGTACTGCCCGGACGCGATGGAGTCGATGGCCTGGCGCAACCGTGGGTCAGACTCGTAGTAGGCACCCGGACGGTAGCCCTGCTCCTGCGTCTGGACGACCTCGGCCTCGTTCAGCCCGAACAGGAAGAAGTTCTCACTTCCGACCAGCTCCAGGATCTCGACGTTCGCTCCGTCCAACGTCCCGACGGTCAGCGCCCCGTTGAGCGCGAACTTCATGTTGCCGGTCCCGGAGGCCTCCTTGCCGGCCAGCGAGATCTGCTCGGACAGGTCCGCGGCCGGGATGAGCGTCTCGGCGAGCGTGACGTTGTAGTTCGCCGGGAAGCCGACGACGAGGCGGCCCTGCACTGCTGGGTCGTTGTTGACCTCCGCCGCCACCGCGTTGATGAGCGCGATGATCTCTTTTGCCGTGCGATACCCGGGGGCGGCCTTGGCGCCGAACAGGACGGTACGGGGGACCAGGGTGCCGGGGTCGAGCTCACCCGAGCGGACCCGCTGGTGCACCGAGACGATGTGCAGGAGCTTCAGCGTCTGCCGCTTGTACTCGTGCAGCCGCTTGACCATCACGTCGAACATGGTGTCCGGCGAGATCGTCAGGCCGTCCCGCCGCGCCAGCATCTCGACCGCGCGCACCTTGTTGGCCCGCTTGACCTGCGCGAAGGCGGCCCGGAAATCCGCGTCGTCGGCGTAGGGCTCGAGGTTGCGCAGCTGCTCGAGATCGGTGAGCCAGCCGTCCCCGATGCGCTCGGTGACCAGCGCCGACAGACCTGGGTTCGCCAGTCGGACGAAGCGCCTCGGGGTCACGCCGTTGGTGACGTTGGTGAACTTGTCGGGGCGATGCTCGGCGAAGTCGCGCAGCACCTTCTCGCGCAGCAGCTGGCTGTGCAGCTCTGCCACCCCGTTGACCCGCGAAGCGGCAACCGTGGCCAGGTAGGCCATCCGGACAGACCGTTCGGGGGACTCCTGGATGATCGACATCCGACGGATGCGCGGCTCGTCGCCCGGGTAGGCCTCGCGCAGCTCGCGCAGGAACCAGTCGTTGATCTCGTAGATCAGCTCCGTGTGCCGCGGGAGCATGCTCTCCAGCAGCGACACCGGCCACACCTCGAGGGCCTCCGGGAGAAGGGTGTGGCAGGTGTAGGCGAAGCAGCGCTGGGTGATCTCCCACGCCTCCTCCCACCCGAGGCCCTTCTCGTCGATGAGGATCCGCATGAACTCCGGGATGCCGATCACCGGGTGCGTGTCGTTGAGCTGGAACACCACCCGCTCCGGCAGCCGCTGCATCGCGGTGTCGTGAGGCAGCAGGTCGAAGAAGTCCCGGATCGAGCAGGCGACGAAGAAGTACTGCTGCTGAAGGCGCAGGCGCTTGCCCTGTGGCGTGGAGTCCTCCGGGTAGAGCACCTTGGTGATGTTCTCGGCCTCGTTCTGCGCCTTCACCGCTCGGTCGTAGTCGCCGGTGTTGAAGATCTTCAGGTCGAAGCCCTGCGGCGCCTGCGCGCTCCACAGCCGCAGCGTGTTGACCGTGCCGCAGCGATACCCCGGCACCATGTAGTTGTAGGGGACGCCGAGCACCTCGGTCGCGGGCACCCACCGCCGCCGTTGCGTCCCGGAGTCGTCGGCCGCCGCCTCGACGTGCCCGCCGAAGCCGACGGTCTTGGCCATCTCCGGGTGCGGGAACTCCCACGGGTTGCCCAACGTGAGCCAGGTGTCCGGACGCTCCTTCTGCCGTCCCTCGAGGAACTCCTGGCGGAAGATGCCGTACTCGTAGCGGATGCCGTATCCGACCGCCGGGATCGCCATGGTGGCCAGCGAGTCCATGTAGCAGGCAGCCAGCCGCCCCAGGCCGCCGTTGCCCAGCCCGGGCTCCACCTCCGCCCCCTTGAGCTGGTCGATGTCGATGCCGAGCTCGGCCAGGGCCTGTCGCGCAGTCTGCTCGAGATCGGCGGCAAGCAACGCGTTGTCGAGCTGTCGACCGAGCAGGAACTCCGCGGACAGGTAGGCAACGAACTTGGCCTCGGCTGCCATCTGATGGTCGAGGGTGTCGATCCATCGGGCCATGAGCGCCTGGCGCACCGTGCGGCCAAGGGCCATGAAGAGGTCGTTGGACGTGGCGCGCTCGCGCACGACGCCCTGGCCGAAGCGGAGCTCCTCGAGGAACTCCCGCTTGAACACCTCGGGGTCGGCCAGGTCGCGCCCCAGCTCGGGCAGGACTGTAGTCATGCGACGGGACGGTACCTGTGGGCGAGGCATCGCTCGACGCGGCCACATGAACGTTCGCATGGTGTTCGCCTACGCTGGCCCGGTGCTGGCTGGAATGCGCGATCGCACCGGCGGTCCCAGGACCCGCTACCGGCTGCTCGCGCTTCTCGTCGCCCTCGGCCTGCTGCTCGCGGCGGCACCGGTCATCATCCCGTTGCTCTCCAGCCTGCTCAGCGGCCTGCGCGGCTGATTCCGGCCTCGGCGAGCGGCCTGTCAGTCAGGGCCTTCGCGTCGGGGCCAAGGCCGATGAGCTCCACGAGACGGTCGAGCTCGTGCTCGAAGAACGGATGCTCAGCGGCTCGCTCGTCCACGATGACGTTGTGGCGGTGGCCGAACAGATCGAATGACACCGCGCCGAACAGGTACGTCCAGCTCATGAGGGCACGCACGACCAGGTCCGGCGGCGGCGGGCTGCCGTCCTGCGCGGCAAACGCCTCGAGCGCCGGGCTCATCGTGGCCAGCGCCTCGGGTGGGACGACGCGACCGTCCGGGTGCAGACGTCCCGAGGCGAGGCCGTCCCGGATGATCCGGATGAGCAGCGCCGGCACCCGAGTGGCGGACGGGATCGTCGTCTCCGGCGCCCGGTAGCCGGGGACCGGCGAGCCGTAGATGAGGGCGTACTCGTGCTCATGCTCGACCGCCCACCGTCGCACCGCCCGGGCCACTGCCCGGAAGCGGCCGTCGAGGTCCTCGCGGGGAACGGCATGCTCGGCAGCCTCGGCCGCCGCGCCCATGGAGTCGTAGGCGCTGACGATCAGGCGGGTGAGCAGGTCGTCCCGGCTCGGGACGTAGCGGTAGAGCGCTGAGGACACCATGCCGAGGTCCCTGGCCACAGCGCGCAGCGACAGGCCGGCCGCGCCATCGGTGGACAGGTGACGCCGGGCGGTGTCCATGATCTCCCGGGTGATCTCGGCGCGTGCCCGTTCGCGGGCACCCGCGACGCGCGAGCCCTGAGCCGTCGCGGGAGTCACGAAGCCATCATGCCACATGCAAAGACCTCTGCTCTGAACTCGGAGCGCCGCTCTTGACACGAGTTCGAGCGGATGACACTCTGAACGAGAGCAGTGCTCACGCTTTGGAGCGATAGCCCAAGATCGATAGCCCCAGGAGGAGATCATGAGCCACCACCTCGTCGTCGGAGCCGGCCCCATCGGTACCTCGACCGCGCGCCTGCTCGCCGCCGGCGGGGAGTCGGTGGCGCTGGTGTCGCGCTCCGGCACTGGTCCGGACGAGCCGGGCATCAGCCGCATCCGGGCGGACGCCGCTGACGCTGCCCGCATGCGCGAGCTGGCCCAGGGGGCGGTCGCGGTCTACAACGCTGTCAACCCGCCCTACCACCGCTGGCCGCAGGAGTGGCCACCGATCGCGTCCTCGCTGCTGGGCGCGGCCGAGCAGGCCGGCGCAGTGCTGGCCACGGTGTCGAACCTCTACGGGTACGGCCCCGTGGACCGCCCGATGACCGAGGACCTCCCGCTGACCGCGACCGGGACCAAGGGTCGCGTACGGGCCGCCATGTTCACCGAGGCCCTCGCAGCGCACCAGGCAGGACGGGTGCGGGTGAGCGAGGTGCGCGCCTCGGACTACGTCGGTCCGGGCGCGGAGAGCCACCTCGGCGAGCGGGTCATCCCCAAGCTGCTGGCCGGGAAGCGAGTGTCGGTCATCGGCAGCCCCGACCAGCCGCACACCTGGACCTACACCGGCGACGTGGCCCGCCTGCTCGTGGTCGTCGCGCGGGACGAGCGCGCCTGGGGCCGCGCCTGGCACGTGCCGTCCAACCCGCCGCGAACGCAGCGCGAGGCCGTGGACGACCTCGCGCGCGCGGCCGGTGTCGAGCCCGTGCGAGTCGGCTCGGTGCCCTCGATCGCCCTGGGCACCCTCGGCTTGGTCAACCCGACCATCCGCGAGCTGCGGGAGACCCGGTACCAGTTCGACCGGCCCTTCGTCCTGGACTCCAGCGACGCTCAGCGCACATTCGACCTCGCGCCGACCCCGTGGCTAGAGGTGCTCCAGGTCACGCTGAGGTCCTACGGCTGGTCCGAGACCCGCTCGGCTGCCTAGCCCGAAGTTACGGCCGCTGGTCGGCTTGTTGCGGGGGTTGACCTGCGGGTT
>CAYHHE010000107.1:0-6794 GCA_964356295.1 uncultured Actinomycetes bacterium
GTTACCTGACGTAGGCGAATCCAGCAGCGCAAGTAGGCCCTCGGGGTATAGGCGCGCCTCGCCAGCGCTGAACATCGTGCGCGGCATCCAGCACACGGGACTGCCCTCGTCGAGGATGTGCCCGGCGTGGTCGCGCGTGTAGAACGAGCGGTCCTTCACGACAGCGTCGAAGACGAACACGATCTCGTGGCCGGGCTGCCCGCCGTAGTCGAAGAGGTTCTCCAGCACCCCGAGCAGGCGGCTGGTTTCCAGGGTGACGTCGAGTTCCTCACGCATCTCGCGGTGCAGCGCGTGCTCGGCGCGCTCCCCGAGCTCGATGCCCCCACCAAGTGGGCGGAAGAACTCCGCGCCGGTCACCGGATCGTGCCCGGTGAGCACCAGCAGCTCGTCGCGACGACGCACCACGGCCAGCGCGATCGGCCGGATCGTCGGCGAGGGCACACCGCGACGCTACCGGGCCAGCACACGCTGTCCCAGCCGTGCGCTGGTGTCGTCACCAGTACGACTTGCCGAGCCGGGCGGCGGTGTCAGCGTCGCGAAGGGGCAGGGCGTGGCTGCAGATGCGTAGCGTGGTGAGGCGTCACGATGACCGAGCCGGGCCTGGGCGGCGAGGACGTCACCCTGCCCGACCAGGACGGTGGCCAGGGTGTGCCGCAGCCGATGCAGGGTGACGTCCGTGACCGGCCTGCGCGGCCAGCTCGGCGAACCAGTGACCCAGGCACGAGCTCGACAGCCGGCTGTGGTGCAGCGGGTCGGCTGAGAACAGCCACGCCCCCACCACCTCACCGCCCGCGCCTGCCACACCTCGACCGTCTGGCGCCACAGCGCGGCGGTGCCGCACCCCAGAGTGAGGCGGCAGATCCGGCCGGACCTCGGCGCGCCGACCACCTCCGCGGACACCGCGCGGGCAATGGTCAGCACGTCGCCGTCGAGGTCGGTGAGCTGCAGGGCGGCGAGCTCGCCGCGCCGTGCCCCGGTATCGGCGGCGAGCCGCACCAGCAGCAGCACCTGCTCTGCCTTGTGCCGGGATCGCCCAGTCATCGCGCTGGTCACGCCGTGCTGGGCAGCAGCGATAAGGTCGCGGACGGCTTCGACCGGGGCATGCAGCCGCACCCTCGACTGGGGTGGGCCACTCATCCCGTCCAACGGGCGCCGGTCGCTGATCCGCTCCGCGTACCCCCACCGCAGGCACGAGCGCAGTCAGCGCACCCGGGCGAAGATGGTCGGCTCCCCCAACCCGGCGGTCTGCCAGGCCGCCATCGCTGCGCGCAGCACCCGTGGCGTGATGTCCACCGCGCGGCGGTGGCCGAGCCGGTCCGGAGCCAGCGCCGCGGCGATCGACCGGTACCCCACCGCGGTCGACGGCCTCCACCCGTGGTCCGCCTGAAACCAGACCTCCAACAGCTCGGCCAGGGTGATCTCCGCGTGCGCCCGTCGGTGGGACCGGATCTGCGCGGCCTCGGCGGCCCACCGGGCCCGGGCGTACCAACCGGTGTCCCGGTTTCCGACCACAGTCAGAGACTCGACCTCGCTGCGGACCCGAGATCGGGTCCGGACCGAGCGAGACCCGGACCTCGCACACCCCGTCCCGTCGCTGCCGAATCGACCCCAACCCATGCGAACTGGTCATCGACCACCGTAAGACCAGGCAGGACGGGTCCGCCGGGATGTAAGGGCATCCCAGCAGTTGTTGGGCTGCTGTTGGGATCGCGCCCCGGACATGAGGAAGACCCGGGCTCAGTACGCCCAGGTCAGACAGTGTTTTCGGGGGCGCGCCCGAAGGGATTCGAACCCCTAACCTACTGTTCCGTATGGGGTGTTCAGGGGGAGTCCACCACCGTCCGTTGCCGCAGGTCACGGACGTGGGTGGACTGAGGTGGACGCCTGGGACGGACCTGTAGGCGGTACGAATGGCGGTACGAGCGATAGGAGAGCTGTCGCTCATCTGGCCACGACCGAGGCTACGTGGAAGACCTCGCCGGGCATGCGGCGGTGCAGCCTCCAGGTGATGGCGATGGGTCGTTCTCCACGGTGCTCGACGTAGGTGGCTTGCCCCAAACACAGGAACGGGGTGGCGCCGAGATCGTCGGTGGGTGTCTCACGGACGAACAGGACGATGTGGCTGCCGCGCTCCGCATGGTGGAGGTAGCGCTGACCCGTCTGGGAGGCGACGCGGGTGGTGTTCTGGGACTCCCAGTGGAACAGCTCGGGCGAGATCGCGTAGTCCCGGTACATCGTGGTCGGGGAGAACTCGGCCTCGCTCTTGCGCAGGTTGACAAGCAACGCGTCGGTCTGAGTGGTCTCGGCCCAGGCGACGCCGGTGAAGTGGCCGCGGGCGACTCGGTCCCAGCTGGCCCAGTCGAGAGCGGCGAGGATCTCCTCGCGGCGGTAGCGGGCGTGGCTGAAGACCGGGATGTCTTGCAGCCCTTCCCCGAGTGACCGTGGGCTCACCCGGGCCCGGTCCACTCCGTAGGCCATGACCTCGCGCGCTTCCGCGCACGCGGCTGGGTGCTGGCGCAGGTGCTCGAGACCAGCCTGGTAGGAGGCAGAGTCGCCCTTGTTCGGCCAGAGGGTGAAGAACAGCATCCGCGCGAGTCGCTGCTGCCGCGGGGTGAGGTCGTCGTAGTGCGGCGCGTCGGGGGACATGAGCAGTGCGTAGGTCTCGGCGCGCTCCGGGTCGTCGACGTGCAGCAGGCTGGACAGCCGGCGCAGCAGGGGCGTCTCATGCGGCCCTGCGGCGGCAGTCGGAAGCCCGGCGAGGCGCCGCAGACCGGTCCACGAGCTGTTGCCCCGGTAGATGTCGACCAAATCGCGCCCGGACTCGGCGAGGAACCCCCCAAGGGGGAGGTCGCCGTAGGATCGGACCTCGTCGGCCAGTCCCTTTCGGGTGAGCCGGAGTTGTTGGCGCACGCTGTCCAGGACGATCTGCTCGGCGACCCGGTCGAGCACGAGCTGGGACCCGGACGGCAGGAACGGAAAGCCCTGCTTGATTTGGCGCTCCAGCGCAGTGCGCCCCACGCCGATGAGGGCTCGGTAGCGCACGTCGAAGCGGTACTCGCGGCGGTGCTGTCCGATGAAGTCCAGAGCCGTCAGGACCGCCTTGCCGGGGGCGCGGCGCAGCCCTCGTCCGAGTTGTTGGAGGAAGACTGTCGCGCTCTGGGTGGGTCGTAGGAACAGGACGGTGTCAACCTCGGGCAGGTCGACACCTTCGTTGAAGAGGTCGGCCGCGAACAGCGCGTTGAGCTCGCGCGAACGCAGAGCCGTCAGTGCAGCCGCGCGCTCATCGCAAGGCGTCTCCCCCGAAACGGCGAGCGCTGGGATGCCGGCCTCGCGGAACACTTGTGCCATGTACTCGGCGTGGGCGACCGACACGCAGAACCCGAGAGCTCGCATCTGGTGCACGTCGGTCACCTTGTCCCGCAGCTCCCGGAGGACCTTCGCGGCGCGGGCGTCGTTGCCGGTGTAGACCCGGTCCAGACCCACGACGTCGTAGGCCCCGCGATTCCACTCGATGCCGCGCAGATCCACGTCATCGGCGACACCGAAGTAGTGGAACGGAACAAGCAGGTCGTCGGCGAGAGCGTCCCACAGCCGCTGCTCGAACGCGGTGCGTCCGTCGAAGAACGCCCGGACGTCGACCCCGTCAGCCCGCTCGGGGGTGGCGGTGAGTCCGAGCAGCTCCCGCGGACGCAGGTGGTCGAGCAGCCGGCGGTAGGTGGCGGCTTCGGCGTGGTGGAACTCGTCGACCAACACGACGTCGAAGTGGTCGGCCGGGATCCGGTCGACCCCGTAGGCGGACAGCGACTGAATGCTGGCGAACACGTGCCGCCACCGCTCCGGTCGCGCGCCTGCGACGTATGGTTCGCCGAACGCACCGTCGGTAAGCACCTCCCGATAGGTGCGCAGCGACTGGTCGAGGATCTCCTTCCGGTGCGCGACGAACAGCAGGCTCGGGCGGGGGGACGGGTCGGGTGCGAGTCGCCGGTAGTCCAGCGCTGCCACCACGGTCTTCCCGGTACCGGTGGCCGCGACGACGAGGTTGCGGTGCCGGCCGTGGATCTCACGCTCGGTCTCGAGGGCTTCCAGGATCTGCTCCTGGTGCGGGAACGGGCGCACCTCCAGCCCGGCCAGGCTGATCGTCCGGCCTCCCTCGGCAGGCCCGCCTCCGGCGCGGGCGAGAGCGACGTCGAGCTGCTCCCGGTCGGTGTCGGGGTCGTAGGACGTGAACGCCTGGTCGGACCAGTAAGTGTCGAACGTCGCCTCGAACTTGCGAATCAGCTGCGGCGTCGCCACCCTCGACAGCCGAACGTTCCACTCCAGCCCGTCCACCAGCGCCGACTTCGACAGGTTCGAGCTGCCGACGAAGGCGGTGTCAAAACCCGAGTGGCGGCGGAACAACCACGCCTTCGCGTGCAGCCGAGTCGACTGCGTCTCATACGAGATCCGCACCTCGGCACCGAACCTGCGCACCAACTCGTCCAGCGCGCGTCGTTCGGTGGCACCCATGTAGGTAGTGGTGATGACGCGGAGGGGGATGCCCCGGTCCCGCAAGGCCAGCAGCTGCTGCTCGATCACGCGGAGCCCATGCCAGCGGATGAACGCGCACAGCAGGTCCACCCGGTCTGCACTCGCCAGCTCCGAGCGCAGCTCCGCACCCAGGGTGGGCTCCTCCGGAGCGTTCGTGAGCAGCGCGGCATCCGACAACGGCGTAACCGGGCGGATCAGCTCCCGACCCGCGGGCGACACCTGCCGAGTCAGCGCGATCAACTGCTCCAGCCGCTCGGCCACCACGGCCTCGTCGTCGCCGAGAAGGGCGACCATCTCGTTCACCAGCGCCACTCGCGCCGACTCATCGCGAACGCCGGCCAGTGCGCGACGGACCGCGTCGGCCACGTGCCTGGCCAAGACCTCGGGCGCATCAGCCGGGTCGACGACCTCGAAACTCGGAGTCAGCTCGACACCAGCCAGCTCGCGGGACAGCGCAGTCGTGTGGAGGGACTCGTAGACGCCTTCGGCCAGCTCCCCCATGGACGGTGAGCTTCCCAGAGACGGATGATTACCGTCCACCGATGCGCTCCTCGAGCCACGATGCCGTCCAGAGAGTTGATGTCCTCGCGTCGGTCAACGCAACCGGGAGTGCGCATGAAGCAGATCCACCTGATCGTCAGCGTGACCCTCAACGATGACAATCTGGTCACCGACGCCTCGGTCGAGCAGGAGATGAGCCTGTCGCCGTCTCACTTCCCCTACGGCAACACCTGGGTCGAGGACAGGGAGCGGTGGGAGTACCTGACGGGGTTCGACGCTTCACTCAAGGCTGCCATCGCCGCCATCAACTCAGGACTGCGCGGCCTGTGGGCCTCTGCGCACTCGACCGAGCGGCGTTCACCGTCCACACCCGGGACGGGCGCGACCTCACCCTGCCCGGGCCGTACCTGGCCGACGGACGCCTCGACCACGCCTACGCCCACACCTTGCACAAGACCCAAGGGCAAACCAGCCAGATCACCCTCGCCGCCGCACGCTCGATAACGCGCGAGACCGCCCACACCGCCTTGTCCCGCCGACGCCTCGGGGCATCCCCGCAGGTCAGCGACCCATTCCAGCCGAACGCGTGCCCACTATCTGCGGAAGTTGAGGCTGATGAGCGTGAACGCTGTGCCCGATGCGCGGCAGAAGCGAGCGTTGTTCGCAAGGCGAGCGACGAGGACGACCAGCGTCACACCGCCGTGTTGCGCGCCAGGCGCGTCGATCTTCGAGCCGAGCACCTCACAACGGGATGTGAGCGCTGCCAATCGATCGGACGGGACTCGTGACTGAGGGATACTATTCGCTCTTCTTGACGCGGACCGCCACGCTAGTCGTGCCCTCGTTGCGGAACTCGTAGCCCGGGAGGCCCCTGAGAACCTTGGTCCAAGTGGCCTTGCCGTGGTCCTTTGCGGACTGACCGTGATGTTGGCGCATGTGGTTCGCGACTGCGCTGACTCGGGCCCAGCCCTGCTTGTCGGCGTTCTTGGCGATCGCGCCTGTGAGTAGCTCGGGGAGCGTCGGCTGCCGTTTGGGTTCCGGCTTCGGCTCGCCAGCGGGCGCTCCGGGGATCGGTACGAAGAAGGTGCATGCGACCCGGAAGGACTCCGCGGTGTTCGCGCGGCCGAATCCGATGACCTTCACCCCGCGCTCGCGCAGGAAGTGGGCCAACGGGGCGTAGTCGCTGTCGCTGGAGACCAGGGCGTACACGTCCGGCCTGATCGTGTGGTGCAGGTCCACGGCGTCGATGACCAGTGCGAGGTCGGTCGCGTTCTTACCCCTCACCGGATCGGACTGCTGGACAGGCCGTATACCGCGACGGTTCAACTCGGGGTCCCAGGCCTTGAGTGCGGACTTGAACCAGTTTCCGTAGGCGCGCCGAATGGTGAGATCCCCATGCTCCGCGAGCGCTGCAAGCACTTGATCAAGGCTGCCCAATGCGGCGTTATCGGCATCGATCAAGAGGGCAACCGCAGGCTGGGCTTCTGTCACGCTGGGACCCTAGCGACCACGCACCCACAAGGCCGTCAGCTGCCAAGCCAGATCACGTCCAACGCGGCGTCCATGAGCGCGTCCGCAGGCGTCCTTCCGCCTGTGGACGCAGTTCACGGGGTCCGGATCGAGGCTAGCGTCGGCTGGTTCGGGTGCCTGGCCGTGTGGGCGGCGGGCTCGGTGCGGGCGGTGGATAGGTCGCCGCGTGAGGTGACGCCATGTCCGGTGCGACGACTCTGCTGCCGTTTCAGCCGTCCAGGATGTCGACCGCCCAG
>CAYHHE010000108.1:0-6651 GCA_964356295.1 uncultured Actinomycetes bacterium
TTCCTGCAGGTCGCCCAGACCATCAGCGTGCACCACGGTGCCCTGGCCTACCTGCTGGGGATCAACGCGCTGCGGGCGTCGGAGGCTGCCGGAGTGTGCATCGAGCACTACGCCGACACCCTGCGCGGGCACCGGGTGCTGCACCTGGTCGGCAAGGGCAACAAGCCCGCGACGATGCCCTTGACGGTGCCGGTGCTGCGGGTGCTGGAGGCCTGCCGGGGCCAGCGGACGTCGGGGCCGCTGGTGCTGCGGCCGGTCTCCGGCCAGCCGATCGACCGCCGTGACGCCTACCGGATGGTCACCAGGATCGCGACGACCGCCGGGATCCCGCGCCACATCAGCCCACACTCACTGCGCCATGCCGCCATCACCAACGCTCTCGACGCGGGTGTGCCGCTGCGCGACGCCCAGATCCTGGCCCGCCACGCCGACCCCAGGACTACCGAGCACTACGACCGCGCCCGGGGGAACTTGGACCGGCACGGCGTGCACTTCCTGACCGCCTACGTCGCCGGCGTCTGACAGTCAGGCCACACCCGCGTCGTTTCCGCCCACTGTGGGGCGGTCGAAGCGGGGCTGTTCCCCGCTCCCCTGTCGGGTGCGTTCGTGTCGATGGGTCGGGTCTTCGCTGTAGGTGGGACGGGGGTCAGGTGACCGCGGTGGCTCCGACGCCGAGGCCGGTGTAGAAGAGGGAGAAGGCCACGCCGTAGGCGAGGACCGCGACGACGGTGGTGCGAACCAGTCTCTGGGTTGGGTGGACCATCCGGGCGAGCAGGACTGCCAGGACCGGGCTGATGACCGCTGCCACGACTGCGGTGGACCAGGGGTGATGATCACCCACGCGGTGGACGTACCTCCCGAGGAAGCGTCGCTTCGAGGCTGACTCGACCGCCCGGTCGATCCGGGCCTGGGTCTGGGGGTTCATGTTGCGGCTGGTCACCACGGCAGAACCGACGAGCGCGGCGACCAGGACGGTGAAGACCACCACCCCCAGGGCGATGCCACCTCGGCCGCCGACCCAGGCGCCGGTGGCGGCGAGAAGGGGTCCCGCCACGAAGTCATCGACAAACGTGATGGTCAGGGCGAGCCCCGACCACGCCAGTCGCGCGCTGCTCATCGTCGTTGCTCGCCGCTGGCGCTGGCCAGCGCCCCCAGCCGGGCGTGAACGCGCGCTCGCAGCGCCGGATCCGGTGGTGCCAGGCCAAAGAGGTCAGCAGCCCACAACCCGTCGGCGGCCAGTCGCACCACGTGGGCACCACGACCCGGCGTCGATTCCGCCCAGAAGGACGCGGCGCCAACGATCGGTCCTGTGCCGAACTGCGGGCGAGACGGAACTGGCAGGAGTGCCAGTCCGCAGGCTCGTGGGCCCTCGACTGGTCGTCGTGGGACCTTCCCCCTCCCGGGGGGCGCGGCGGCCGCGTCATCGGGGGGCCCCTCTCCGGCCGGGACGGCCGCGGCCTCGACCAGCGGTGACGGGCGCCACCGTCGACCGGCTCGTGAACCACGCCCACGCCGTCCTCACCGAAGGCACCTCGCTCCTCCTGCCCGAGGCCACCGCCGGATCAGGAGTGATCCCTTGACCTGACCACCCCGGGGAGATCACCTGTCCGCCAGCAGGGAGATCAGCTGACCGCCCACAGGGAAGTCCCGCTGTCCGTTGACAACTCTGGCCCCCGCCAGGCCCACCAGCACCCGACGAACACCGCGGGCCTTCCGGTCCAACCCACACCGCCCGCGGGGCCACCGAAGACACTCAGGTGCGGAAGTCAGGCTTGACGGTCCTGCCTATTCAGACGAGCGTGGTCGGTAGTCGGGCGAACAGATCGGGAGGATCTGATGCGCAGAATCATCGTGGCTGCCAGCGGCACGCTGGTGCTTCTCGCAGCATCGGCCATGCCTCTGGCGATCGCGCAAGAGGAGTATCCGCTGACCTTCCAGGTGACAACGACGGGCGGGGACTGCAGTGGCGTGACTTTCGCCGGGGAATGGGGGCCGCCGAACTCGGAGTTCAGACAGCCGCAAACGCTGACGGACCCCGACGGGGACCGGGTGTTCACCAATACCCAGTCGGTTGACGTCGCCGAGTTCCCCGAGGTGGTCGCTCGGATCGTCAACGACCGCGTGCTCGCCGGCCCTGTCACGATCGATGTCACTGGCGGTCGCACCCTGAGCACCACCTACACGTGTGGCGATGTCGATGCCGGCACAGCGCCGACCGGCGGCGTCGACACCGGTGCGGGAGGAACAGCAACGCCCTGGCCAACTAGGTCGTGACGGCCGCGGGGTGACGTCGACGGCCCATTGCTGGCGGCTGGTTGCGGTGGTCGTCCTGACAGTTCCTATCGGCGCATGCGCGGGCGCTGGGCACGACCCTTCGGCAGCACCACCGCCAGAGCCGTCATCGTCCGGGTCGGCATCACGGTCAGCGCCGGCCGAGGCGACGCTCGCGCTCGACACGACCGCAGTCGCGGACCCGAGCCGGATCAGCGTGCCCGCTCTGGGCATCGACGCTGCCCTGGTGCCCCTGGCAGTCGACGAGACCAACCAGCTGCAGCCACCCCCGTTCGGTGTCGCCGGCTGGTGGCGTGACGGGCCGGAGCCCGGCGAGAGCGGCCCGGCAGTCATCGCCGGGCATGTCGACTCCTCGACAGGGCCCGACACGTTCTTCGGCCTCGCCTCCGCGCAGCCCGGACAACGCATCGACGTACAGCGCTCGGATGGCAGCAGCGTCCACTTCGTTATCACCGAGGTGCAGCGGGTTCCCCGGGACGCCTTCCCCACCGACCGCGTCTACGGGCCGTCCGCCGTTCCAGCGATCAGGCTCATCACTTGCGGTGGGGAGTACAACCGCGTCGCCGGCGAGTACGCCGACAACGTCATCGCCTACGGCGTCGCCACCACCTAGCCACATGTGCGGCCAACCGTGCCTCCCTGTGCGCGGCATGACCGAGCGTTGTCACGCGCCGCGAGCAACGACTTGGACGACCCGCGCCATATCGCCGCCTATGGACGCACGACGACCCGGCGTCGTTTCCGCCCACTGTGCTGCATCGCGGTACGGGTCTGTCCGACCGACGTCAGAAGGGAGCACGAAGCGGACGTGATCTGTTGCCCGGCGGCAGCTGGCCGGGGGATGGGAGTGACGCGCGTGGCGGGTTCGTCGATGTCCCAACAGGATGCGCTGGCACTCACGGGTGGTCGACGGGTACCTGCCGGAACGGGCCGCTGGTGACGTCGGCCTCCACTTCCAGGTATGGCTGGCCTTGGTCCAGGTCGTCGGTGGAGAACAGCCGACCTATCTCGCTGAGCGCGTCGACCAGGGTCTGCCGCGGCACCTTGGTGGCTTCGCTGTCACCGTGGACGCCGGGGCGGGTCGACATCAGGATCGTCATCGGCGGTAGCGAGGGGGGGCGTTGCTGCCACAGCGCGTACAGCGTGCGGGGGGTGGCGTTTCGGCTGCCGTGGTGGCCGACCTTGTACAGGTCGATGTCACGCAGCCTGGTCCGAAGCTCCGGCTGGTCGGTGAGCCGGTCGAGGGTGTACTGCCAGTTCTCGATCTGGGCGTCGCCGGGGAATAGCATGCTGAGCCCGCCGATCTGAAGCAGCAGCACCAGGCTGGTGTTGTTCAGCGCGTCGTCCAGGTGGCGCACGAGCCGGGCCGCGGAGTGGGAGCGTTGGGCCGCCAGCCGGTCCACCAGCCACCGCACCGGTCCGGGTCCCAGGTCGACGTCGCGCAGTGCGCCCGAGGACGTCTCGGTCCCGGCTGCGGCCTCCAGCGAGGCGCGCAGTCGGAGCATCCAGAACTCGTCCTTGTCGTCCTCGCGTTGGCGGGCCACGCGCGGGTCCTGCTCGACGGTGGGAGGGCCGAGCACGGTGACGGTTAGGCCCGGCACCAGCTCGGTGATGCCGGGGTCGGCGCCGGCGGACAGGTAGCGGCCGCGGTCGGGCTCGGACAGGTCGTCGAGGAGCTTGATCGCGTCCGGGTTCTTGACCTCGTCCGCCGCGGCCGCGAGCACGTCCTGGTGCAGACCGGACGCCTTGCTCAGGTGCTCCACCGCGGCCTGGGCCCCGGCCAGGCCGGCGGCGAACGAGACGGAGGCCGCGCCGATGAGGGCGGTGGTGCCGGTGGTAGGGCTGGTGGCGTCGGGTTGCAGCCGCGGGTCCTCGGTCCACGGCCGCAGCACCCGCGCCGGGGTCAGTCTGCGGAGCGTGGCGTCCCCGGTGTCGTCGGCGAACCCGAAGAGGTGGTCCTTGTGACGGTGGGTGAGCGCGACAACGTCGAGCACGCCGTGGGTGTGGTCCTCGATCAGCGCGGCCACGTCCCGCATGCGGCCCTTGGCGCGGCCGTCGCGTGCGGAGCGCGTCGAGCCGTAGTCGATCAGCAGGTGCCGCTCGGTGCGCCCGTCCGGCAGCGGCTCGTCGTACTCCACCGAGATCAGGAAGCAGTCCCCGAAGCCGACTTGGTACATCCGGACCCGGACGGTGACCGGCGTGCTCAGCATGCCTCCCCCGTCGTGAGTTCGGTGTTGTGCAGTTCGGCGAAGACCTGCCCGCGGGCGGCGCCGTCGGAGAACCCGAGGCGCGCCGTGGTGTCTCGCCGCCCGGTCCGGTGGAGGTACTCCAGCCGGCGCATCTGCCGCCACCAGTCGCCCAGATCCTTGTGCAGGTGCAGCCGGAGATGACCGAACTGGTCGAAGACCAGCGTGCCACCGCCGAACACCTGCACGGGCGTGTCCGGCTCGACCCCCTCAGGCAGGTTCAGGCTCGACACCCGCTCCAGCTCCCCGGCCTGCAGGTCGAGCATCTGCACGTAGGTAGCGACGGTCTCGGACACGATCAGACCGTCGGGACCGATCCGCTGGCTCGGCAGCACCGTCTCCACCAGGGTGTAGTAGTCGGTCTCCAGACCGAGCCGGTGCGCGTTCTGCCACAGGAAGCGGTGCACCTCGTCGCGGTCAGCACGCAGGGCGGCGAAGTTGATGCCGAGGTAGCTCAGCGGCGCCTCGGCGTCCAGCGTCTTCTCAGCCCAGTCGTCGGGCACCACGATGCCGGCCTGGGCGAACCTGTCCACCAGCATGTCGCGGTATCGCAGGTCGTCGTCCGGAGCGACCGCGACGTCGGCGAGGAGCACGCCGTAGAGCAGGTCGGGCAGCTCGAACTCCACTGGCGGCAGGTAGTCCAGGCCGCGGATCAGCATGGTGAGCAGGTGCGAGGCCGCCTTGGCGCCTTCCTCCGCGGCCCGGGACCGGTCCAGGGTCGACCTCGTCGGGTCGTCGCCGGGCGGGAACAGGGCGACCAGCCGCTTGAGCCAGATGTCTAGGAGCACGTCGAGGACGACCGCGACCAAGATCTCGCCGCGGCGGTGAGGTTCGGCGAACTGCGGCAGCGACGCCCAGTTCGCCGGCGGGGGATCCAACGCCGAGCGGCGCAGCGCGCCGCGGCCCCCGGTGAGCACCTGGCCGATCTGCTCGGCGACGCCGGCGAGGACGCCGCGGCGCAGCTTGCTCAGGGTGAGGTTGCGCCCGCTGATCCGGCCGTTGCGGTCGGCCGGGCCCAACGCCTGCTCGACAACTGGTCGCATCGAGAACACCGAGAGCAGCGCCACCACGTCCGCAAGGCCCTCGTGCAGCGCGGCCTGGTCGGGCAGCCCCGGCTCGAGGAAGCGCCGGCGCAACCCGTCCAGCACCGCGTGCGTCGTCTCGTGCACCACGACGTCATGGCTCAGGCAGGTGTAGACCGGTGCCCGGTCACCGACCGGGGGCAGGTAGCCGAACAACAACGAACGGTCCTCGACGGAGTAGTAGGCGTTGGCCTCGGCGAACGCGTGCGGCACCAGGTACAGGTGATGCCCGGAGAAGCCCCAGGCGAGCCGGCGGCCCAACGCGGACTCGAACGTCGCCAGCGTGCGTGAGGCGACCGCGTACACCTGCTGGGCGTGGAAGGCGAAGTCCTGGACCAGCTGCTGGTCCGACGCCTCGACATAGCCGTCCTTGTCGGGCAGCTTCGGATGCAGCAGGTAGCGGCCAGCGGAGACGTCGAAGTCGACAACGTGGAACCGCGGGCCCCGCGGACCGTCCTCCATGCGCGACCAGGGAACCCGCACGGTCGCGGTCAGGATGCCGCCGTCGTCACCGATGACCGTCGGATCCTGCGCAACCACCCGAAGGTCGACATGGGTGCGGGTCGCTGCGTCCGGCATGTCAGATCCCCCTCCGGCGGTATGGCGTGACGCTACCGGCGGTGCCGTCGACCCGTCGCCGGACCGACTCGTGGAAGGCGAAGCCGGCGAGGGGCTCGCGCGGCGGCCGCCAGCCGGGGCCGGTCAACACCCGGCCCCCATCGACGCCTCCTCCAGCTCTCCCGCGCCGGGAACCGGCGGCTCAACCACGTCCACCGCGGCCGGTGGGGACGACCTTCCGCGTCCACAAGCTGCTCGAACCCGGGGGAAGACTCTCGCTGCCGAGACACTGCCGTCGACGGTCGGTCCGGACCACCGATCGGCGCCCATCGTGACCTGGTGGTCTCCAACCGCGCGCCAGCGGTTTCGAGCGCCGTCACCGCCAGCCATCAATCACCGTCGACACCAGGTGTGTCCTTTCGCCGCGTAGCGTGCGCCCGCGGCCGTGTCACTTCGCCGCGTAGCGTGCGCCC